>CAJCID010000188.1 GCA_903970305.1 Rhodospirillales bacterium
AAAACCCGCCTGCGCCGCCTGCCCAACAAAATTCGAACGGGTGGCTCCATGTCGAGTGCGATGGATGCAGGGAGAGTCTCGCTTCAGCACGGACGCGCCGTCCCCACGCCGCGGCCGCTCGAGCTTGCGCTTCTCATTGCGACGGCCTTTGGAGGCTGGCTCGCGGGCCCGGCCCAGGCCAATCCGGTTGGACCCCAGGTCGTCAGCGGCAGTGCATCGATCAGCCAGCAGGGTGGAACGCTGGTCGTCAAGAACACCCCGAGCTCGATCATCAACTGGCAGAGCTTTTCGATCGCCGCCGGCCAGACTACCAACTTCATCCAGCAATCGGTCAATTCCACCGTCCTCAACCGGGTCGTGGGGACCGAGCCTTCGTCGATCCTTGGCACGCTCACATCGAACGGCAAAGTCTTTCTGATCAATCCGAACGGTGCGGTATTCGGTCAGGGATCGATGGTCGATGCAGCGGGCCTCGTGGTGTCCACGCTGAATCTATCCGACGCCGATTTTCTGTCGGGAAATCTGCACTTCGTCGGCAATACGAACTCAGGCAGCGTACAGCTCGCCGGCATCGTGCACTCGTCAAACGGCGACATCTATGTGATCGCGCCAAATGTCGTGAACGAGGGCGCCCTGACGGCCCAAAATGGCAATGTCATCCTCGCTGCCGGGCAGACCGTCGATATCCTTGGGAGAGGCTTAGACGATATCAAGTTCGAGGTCCAGAACCGCAGCAACCAGGCGGTCAACCTCGGGCAGCTTCAAGGCGATGCGGTCGGGCTGTTCGCGGGGACATTGCAGCAGTCAGGTTCGGTCAACGCGACGGCCGTGTCGGTTCAAGGTGGACAGATCGTGCTCTCTGCGCAAGGCGATCTGAGCTTGACTGCAGGTAGTTCGACCAGGGCCGACGGTTCTGCAAGCGGTGGCTTGGTGCAACTGAATTCACAAGGCGGCGACATAACCCTCGCGCAAGGCGCGCTCGTGTCGGCCTCTGGCGCTGCCGGTGGGTCGATTCAGATCGCGGCCCTGGCCGGCCACGATACCATCGCCGGGCAGGTTGTTGCGACCGGAACCGGCGCGGGCGCAGCCGGTGTGCAGTCGGCTGGCGGATCGATCGAAGCGCTGGGCCAGGATGTGAGCATCGTGCGCGGCGCGCTCCTCGACGCCTCGGGCAATGGTGCCGGCGGATCCGTGCTCGTGGGCGGCGGCATCCGCGGCGCGAATGCGGCGGTCCCCGACGCCCAGAATACGAGCGTTGCGGCGGGAGCCGTGTTGAGCGCGGATGCGCTTGAGAAGGGCAATGGCGGCCAGGTCGTGGTGTTTGCTTCGGATGCGGCGAAAGTGTCCGGGACGCTCGACGCACGTGGCGGCGTCGCGGGGGGCAATGGCGGCTACGTGGAGACCTCCGCTCATCGCGACCTGGAGGTCTTTACTGCGCCTGATGCGGGCGCTCGCGGGCTGGGCAAGTCTGGTCTTTGGTATCTCGATCCGGGCGATGTGACGATCGGCACAGCGACCGGCGCCAATGAAATTGCCGCGGCGACCATCGTGACGGCGCTGGAGGCGGGCAGCATCACGGTATCGACAGGGACCTATCCAACCACCGGAGCAGGTGATACCGAATCGATCACGGTCGCCGCTCCAATCGTCGTTCCCTCGTTCAGTGCCCCAGGCGCCCACACCCTGACGCTTCTGGCTGCTGGCAGCGTTGACGTGCAGGCCAACATCACCAACGCCAGTGCCAGCGCGATTGGCCTGAATGTGAATTTGGTCGCGAACTCTCCCGCGACCGGTGTTGCCGCACCGGTTCCGGCCACTGGTCAGGGTACGGTGACGATCGAGTCTGGGGTCACGATCTCTACGGGAGGTGGCAATTTTGTGGCCTCCGGTATCGATTTCCAGAGCTTGGGGACGGTCTCGACCTCGGGCGTGACCACCCTCCCCAATGCGGGGTCGATCAACATCACCACTTCAGAGGGAACGATTAACGCGGGGACTCTGCTGGCCAACGGAGCCGGTAACGGAGCCGGCGGCCCGATTACGCTGAGCGCCACCGGCGGCGATATCACCTTCACTCAGATCAGCTCGCTCGGCTCGGGCACAGGCCTGGGCGGACTGGTTTCGTTGGCGGCCAACGGAGGCATTTTCGCGGACGGATCGATCCAGATTTCGAGCGGCGGATCGCTGGTCGCGACGGCGGACGGGGTCATCGGTCTGGAGAATAGCGGCAACCTCATCCCGACGCTTACGGTGAGCGATACGGGCAACACATTCCAGGGCGTAAACATCAGTTCCGGTTCGCCCGTATTCAACGTGCTGAGCGCCTCTTCGGCGGGCGGTATCGTGCTCACCAATACCTTGGCTGGAGGTCAGCTGCGCATCCTCGGCACGGTCAACGGGGACACGCAGGCAAACGGCTCAGGACTGACGATCACCTTGCAGGCCGATCGTATCTACGTCGGCCCGAATGGCCGCCTGATCGCTGATGCCACCAACGGCTTTAGCACACCTGATTATGTACTGGTTCTTCCGGAGACCGCTGACCTCCCGTTAGTTCTCACGGGCCAGACCTATGCGGGACTTCCGGCCAATGCCTTCGCGGGCTCGATGGTCCTCGCCCAGGACTTCTTTGCGCAGACGAGTACCACTGAACTCTTTCTCGGCTATCCAGGCGGGGGGTTCTATACGCCATTTTCGAGCATATCGCTCAAATCCATCGCAGGCTCTGGCGGCATCAACGTACCCGCGGGAACCCTCCTTAGTCTGACGAGTCAGGCGATCACCCAGGACGCCAGCACCCGACTTGCGGTCGACTCGCTCAATGTGGATGCCACCAGCGCGAGCTTGTTGGCGGCCAATACTTCATCGAACGGCAGCAACCAGATTATCCTGACGGGTACGGCGCTCACCTCCGGAGGTTCGCTGAGCGTCGGTGCCGCCGCGGGTCAGACGCTGGTGATCACGAACAATGCGCTAGGCTCAGACGTCCAGGGCTATGGCACGCTAGTCTTGGATGCGCCATTGACGCTGGTCAAGACCGACATCAGCGGACCTGCCACGGGTGATCTGAATATTTCGTCAAATGGCTCGCTCACCGTGGGTACACCCACGGGCAACGGGAGTTCGATTTCGGCAGCGGGCGATCTGACCATCACGGTCGCGAAGAACCTCTCGCTCGTGGGGGGCTCGAGCGATAGCGCTTCTGCGACTATTGATCCAGGCAACGTCACGCTCAATGCTGCAGCGCTTACGCTAACAGGTGGCTCGGGGATCAACGCCTATGCCGCGATCGAGACGACCGGCAATGTCCTGATCGATCTGACCGGTGCGCTGACATTGAATGGCGGCACAGGGGTCAATTCCGACGCCGTCATTCTCAGCACCGGGGGCACCGCGACCTACACATCGACTTCATGCGTGAACTGCACGACGCTGGCGAGCGGTACGGTTCTGACCAACGCCACCACCGATACGGGGTTCTTCCCGACCCCCATCTTTATCCCGCCACCACCGCCTCCGCCTCCGCCTCCGCCTCCGCCACCTCCCGCGTCAGCTCCTCCAGCAGTGCAGCAGAGCTTCATCGGTATTGACATCGCCTCGTTGCTGGCCGATGAGAATGACGTGATCCAGGATGTTCCCGTAGTCGTTGCCCCAGAAGGCAACATCAACTCGACTGTGTGGGTGATCGACGCCCGCGACTGCGGGGGCGCGCAGTGAGGTCGCTGTTGCGCGGTTGGTTCTGTGTGCTCGGGTTCTTGCTGACGTTGTCCGGTGCAAGCGCCGAACCCGCGGGTGAGGTCCTGTACGTTGATGGCGTGGCGACGGTCCAATCCGGCAGTGCTTCCCCCCAGATCCTCGGCAAGGGTGTGATCGTCAATCAGGGCGATGTCTTGACCACGGCCGGAGGCAGCTTCGCGGTGATCAAGTACGCCGATGGCACCCGTATGACGCTGCGGCCTGACACCCAACTGGTGGTACGGACCTACCGCTTCCGAGGTGCGGTGCCCGCCACGGAAAGCGCAGGATCGATGGTGTTCGAACTTCTCAAGGGGGGCTTGCGCACGGTCACAGGGCTCATCTCAAAAAGCGACAGCCGCGCTGCGGTGATCCGCACCGCCACGGCGACCGTGGGCATCCGGGGTACGGATTTGGACCTGCGTCTTTGCAATGGGGAATGCTCTCGGGAGCAGCTCGAGGCCCTGGGCAAGAGAACGCCAAGGCTCAATAGTCCGCTCGCCAGTGCTCGTGTCGTCCAGCTTCAGGGCCAGGCCTATTCTCTCGGTATTGACGGCACGCGCCATCCGCTCTTGGTGGGCAGTCCTCTCTATGCGGGAGACACCGTCGAGACGGGGAGCGCCTCCTATGTCGTCCTGGGATTCCGGGACGAGACCAAGGTGACGGTTCAGGCCCAAACCCGCGCACGCGTCGACGATTTCGTCTTCGATGAGCGCAATCCGGGGGAGGGTCGCTTCCTCCTCAATTTAATCCGTGGCGGTCTGCGCAGCTTGACCGGTCTCATCGGTCACGCCAATCGTGACCACGTCCAGATTCGGACAGCAACCGCAACCGTTGGCATACGCGGCAGTGGCTTCGACGTCTTTCAAGATGAAACGGAGACGTTCACGGGCTCGACCTGGCTCGGTGCCATGGCGGTCACGCAGTTGTCCAGCGGGGAGACGCTCGAGGTCCACGCGAGCGAGGCGGCTGGATTTGGCCGGAACGAGCATCTGCACTATGTCGCCGCGAATCCCCATACCGACGGGCCGCGACCGGACACCGTCGAGGTCGATTGGCATCAGTTGTTTGGCCGCGATTCCTTCGATGGTACCGAGTCTGGAGTATGGCTGTACGTCCACAAGGGGCCAGTGCATGTGGACGGCCTGAACGGGCAGAGCCTCGACGCGGGTGATCGGGAGGTGCTCTACTTTGATTTCGATGGCAAGGTCTACGGCCGGCCGATACTGATTCCGCTGTTCTTCGACGCCGACGACACGCCGGACCCCACGCAAATCTACCACTTCGACCTGATCACCGAAATCAAGCCGAGCGGGGTCGACGTGGTCTGCAGACCATGATCCGCCCTTGCCGTCGCGTGGTGGGCGTGGTCGGCCTGGCCCTTGGTCTTGGCCCGCTTTGGGGTTGGACGCAGTCCCCGGGCGTGGCCGTGCCAAGCGAGGCGAGTTTTACGGTGACGCAGTTCGATGTGACGGGCGACAATCCCCTTTCGGCCGAGGCGACACAGAAGCTGCTGCAGCCGTTTGTCGGTCCCCAGCACGGTATCTCGAGCCTTGAGGCCGCGCGCCGGGCGCTCGATCAGGCTTTGCGCGATGCCGGGTTTAGCCTGTATCGAGTGACCCTGCCGCCCCAAACCACATCGGGTGTCATTCATCTGGCGGTCAGCCGGATTCGTTTGACCGGACTTAGCGCGACCGGAGAAAAATATTTTTCGGAAACCAATATCCTCTCAGGGGTGCCGGCTCTGGCCTTGGGCGAGAGTCCGAACATGCGCGAGGTTGCGCGCCAGTTGGAGATCGTCAATGACAACCCCGACAAGCACGTGACCCTGGGGTTGAAGGAATCGGACTCCGGGGACGGTATCGTCGGCACTCTCGAGACGGCGGACCGCAATCCGCTCTCGATCACGGCCGGCTATAACAACAGCGGGCTTGACGATCAGGGTGGCCGCTCGCGCGTCGTGGGCTACGTGCAATACGCGAATCTGTTTGACCTGGATCAATCGATCGGGGTCGCCTACACCACGTCTCCGAACGAGCCTTCCGATGTCAAACAGTACGGCCTCTACTACCGGGCCCCGATCTATGCCTGGGGCGGGGTGGTTTCGGCGAGCCATTCTTACTCCTCGGTCAGTACCGGGGCGCTCGGTGGTGGAACAGTCGTCACGGGTGCCGGCTATACCTCAGGCCTGGCCTACACGCAGTATCTGTACCCGGTGGGCGACTACAAATCCTCGGTGGCGCTCGGGATCGACGACAAGCTCTTCGAGTCGCCGGTGATCAACGGCATCATCGCCCCCGGCGGGGACGTCCGCAGCCGGCCGGTATCGCTGACTTACGTGGCGACGTACCAGCCCAATTGGGGCTCCCTGTCGGTGAACGCAGAACTCGACAAGAACCTGGGATCGGGTACCTACGACACCGATGCGGCCTACCAGTCGAATCGGGCCGGCGCCAATCGGGATTGGGACGCCTTGCGCTTGTTCTCATCTCTGAGCGTCCCATTTGGTGGGTGGACCGCAGCGACGCTCCTTCATGCCCAGTATTCGTCGGACGCGCTGATTGCAGGCGAACAGTTTGGCCTAGGTGGCGCCAATTCGATCCGAGGCGCCAATGAGCGCGCGGTCACCGGCGACTCCGGAGCCTCGCTTTCGCTGGAGATCTACACACCCGAGCTTGCCGAGAATCTGCGACTGCTCGCCTTCTCCGACAACGGCTATCTGATCCGGCACGATGTCCAGCCCGGCGAGACCGGGCATGAAGCTCTCGAGAGTGTCGGCCTCGGACTGCGCTGGTCGTGGCAGCGCAGCGCTCAGCTCGCTGTCGACTACGGGGTGATCCCACGGCACGCGCTATCCGGCGGTACCCTCGGGCTCGAGTCGGGTCCACCTGAATCTGAACTATACCTATTAGCGTGCGCCAGACGATGGGCCTGGCAAGGCCCATCTAAGCGGCGCTGGCCGGGGCCGCAGCGAGTTTTTGCGCCGCGACGCTAAAGCGATAGCCACTGCCCCGGACGGTCTCGACGAGGTACTCATGCCCGGTGGGGGTAAGCGAGTGCCGCAGCCTGCGGATGTGTACGTCCACAGTGCGTTCCTCAAGGAAGACATGATCGCCCCAGACCTGATCCAGTAGCTGCGCCCGGGAGTACACCCGCTCAGGATGCGTCATGAAGAAATGCAGAAGTCGAAATTCTGTCGGTCCGATGTCCAGTGCTCGCATCACTCCGTCGGTGTGTGCCCCCGACAGGCGATGCGTGGCCGGATCAAGTCTTAGGCCACCGAGTTCGACGACGTCATCGGTCAACTGCGGCGCCCGCCTCCTGAGAACGGCTTTGATGCGCGCAATCAGCTCCTTTGGCGAGAAGGGCTTTGTAATATAATCGTCGGCACCCGCTTCGAGTCCCTCGACCTTGTCGGACTCGTTTGATCGGGCGGTCAGCATGATGATCGGGATATCCTTGGTGCGCTCATCGTTGCGCAGCTTCTTGGCAAAATGGATGCCCGAACTCCCCGGGAGCATCCAGTCGAGAAGGATCAGGTCCGGAAGTTCCGCCCGGATCAAGGTGGAAGCCTGATCGACGGTCGCCGCGCGCAGAGCCTTATGGCCCGCGAAAGTCAGATTGACAGCCACCAGTTCCTGGATCGCTGGTTCGTCTTCTACGACGAGGATAGTGCTCGGCATGGCGCAATTCCAAAGTCGATGACCGCGGAAGATTAAGACAAGTCTATGACGCCACGGTGACAAACCGGAACAAGTCGTCGCGGCACCGCTTTGGCCCCCTGCTGCAAACGCTCGTCCGGCGACTCCGGTCAAGGGATTGGCGATCTGCGGCACGGCGCTGGCAGCAGCGTTAGAATAGCGGATTGACTCCAAAGTGTGCCTCCGCGGGAGGCGCAGAACCGAAAATCCCCATGGCCGGCCTGACTCCGGGTGATCCGACCCCGACCGAAATCATTTTGCACCAGCAATCCCGAAGGCTCGAAGTGGCCTTCTCGGACGGGCAGCGCTTCGTTTTCTCGTTCGAAATGCTGCGTGTCTACTCCCCGTCTGCCGAGGTGCGAGGCCACGGACCGGGCCAGGAGGTGCTCCAGACCGGTAAAGAGGGGATTGGAATAGAGGAGCTCGAAGCCGTCGGGCACTACGCGGTCAAGCCGATCTTCACCGATGGCCACGATACGGGCATCTACTCCTGGGATTACCTCTACTTCCTGGGTTCGAACCAAGACCGACTCTGGCAAGAGTATCTGGAGCGGCTCGAGAAGGCGAAGGCCTCCCGCTCGCAGGCAAGCCCGGTGGGCACCGACGCCGTGAACGAGATCCGGCGTCGTTGACGCCGCGGTCTGGTTACCAATCCCCCTTCGAGCCCCTCTGGCGGTACCGATGACATCCGGCAAATCGACCCATTTTGGCTTTCGCAGCGTCGACGAGGACGAAAAGTCTGGCAAGGTGGCCGAGGTCTTCCATTCGGTCGCGCAGAAGTACGATGTGATGAACGATCTGATGTCGGCCGGATTGCACCGGCTCTGGAAGGCCTTCACGGTGACGCGTGCGGCGGTCCGCCCGGGAACTAAGGTTCTCGACATCGCGGGGGGCACGGGCGACCTTGCGCGCGCCTTCGCCCAGCGGGCCGGGGCCGGCGGCGAGGTCTGGTTGACCGATATCAATGCATCAATGCTCGCCGTCGGCCGTGATCGCTTGCTCGATCGAGGGCTCATCATCCCGGTCGCCCTGTGCGATGCCGAGTCACTTCCATTTCGAAACGATTATTTCGATCTGGTCACTGTGGCCTTCGGCTTACGCAACATGACGCACAAGGAGCGCGCCCTGACGGAGATGTTTCGCGTCCTCAAACCTGGCGGCAGGCTCATGGTGTTGGAGTTCTCGC
Organism: Rhodospirillales bacterium; assembly: GCA_903970305.1. Classification (GTDB taxonomy): domain Bacteria; phylum Pseudomonadota; class Gammaproteobacteria; order Burkholderiales; family Burkholderiaceae_D; genus BOG-994. The sequence continues at coordinate 8,623 of CAJCID010000188.1, forward strand.
GCATCTGGGAGCCACTCAGGCCTGCCTACGATGCCTATTCGTTCAAGGTCCTTCCCTGGCTTGGCGAGCGCATCGCAGGTGACGGCGCAAGTTACCGCTACTTGGCCGAGTCGATTCGCATGCATCCGGATCAGGACGCGTTACGAACCATGATCGAAGCGTCGGGCTTCGAACGCGTTCGAGTATTCAATCTGACGGCTGGGGTCGTCGCACTGCATGAGGGGACCAAGCTCTAGGGCGTCTCAGCAAGACGGCTTTGCTATGCTTGCAGAATGACCACATCCGCCCCGCCTCTTTTTGCGCTGCCTCTTCTGCCCAATCCTCTGGCTGCCCTGCCGGCCTTCTTGAACCACATCATCGACCGGGAGCCCTGGGCCAAGGAGCAGCTTGTGGTGCACGCTGGGAAGACCTTGCGTCTCGCACTGGCGCCGTTTGAACTGCGCCTTGCCGTCACCTCCGAGGGGTTGGTTGCCCTCGCCCCCTCCGACGCCAAGCCGAGCGTTTCGATTCAGATGCCCATAGGAAGTCTCGGCCTGATCCTCGCCCAGGGGCGCGGCGCGGCCCTGCGCGAGGTCAAGCTCGAGGGCGATGCTGAGTTCGCCCAGGCCGTGTCCCGGGTGGCTCAGAATGTGAGTTGGGAGGTTGAAGAGGATCTGAGCCGCGTCATCGGCGATGTCGCGGCCCGACGCGTTACCACGGGCGCAAGCGAATGGGCGAGGCAGGCCAAACGCGGCGCCCAAAAGCTCGGAGACAATATTGCCGAGTATCTCCTCGAAGAGGATCCGCAGTTGATCCGGCCGCGCGATGTCGAGGCGCTGGTCGAGGCGAACCGTACCTTGCGCGACGACCTCGCGCGCCTTGAAAAGCGGATCGAACGCCTGGAGCGCGCCTAAGCCATGCGCGTGTTCCGGCTGCTGAAGATCCTTCGGGTCATGTGGCGTTATGGTTTAGACCAGATCGCAGTCGACAGCCTGACCTTGCCCTTCGGCACTTCGGTGCTGCGCATGGGACGCGACCTCAGCTCGCCCCGAGGCGTGCGCTTGCGTCAGGCGCTGGAAGACTTGGGACCCATTTTTGTCAAGTTCGGCCAGGTCCTCTCGACCCGCCGGGATCTGTTGCCCGAGGACGTTGCCGAGGAACTGGCACACCTCCAGGACCGGGTGCCTCCGTTCGATTCGGAACTTGCGATCCGCCAGATCGAGGTCTCGCTGGGTCAGCATCCGAGCCAGCTGTTTGCTTCGTTCGAACGCACCCCTGTGGCCTCGGCGTCGATCGCCCAAGTTCACCTGGCCGTCTTGCACGATGGTCGGGAGGTTGCCGTCAAAGTCCTGAGGCCGAACATGCGCCGCGCCATCGACCGCGATCTCGCGCTGCTCCATACCGCAGCGGGGCTGGTGGAGAGATTGTGGTCCGACGGGAAGCGCTTGCGCCTGCGTGAGGTGGTCGATGAGTTCGAGAAGCATCTCCACGATGAGCTGGATCTGATGCGGGAAGCAGCCAACGCGAGCCAGCTGCGGCGCAACTTTCACAATTCGAGCCTGTTGCGGGTGCCCGAGATGTACTGGGACCATTGCTCGGAGTCAGTGATCGTGATGGAGCGCATGCATGGGATCCCCATCTCGCGCATCGACGCCCTGCGCGCGGCGGGAATCGATCTGAAGAAGCTCTCCCGGGAGGGCGTCGAGATCTTTTTCACACAGGTCTTTCGGCATGGCTTCTTTCATGCCGACATGCACCCGGGAAATATCTACGTGGGTACGCGCGAGCACAACGGGGGGGTCGACTTCAATCGCTACATCGCATTGGACTTCGGTATCGTCGGTACGCTCACGGATTTTGACAAGAACTACCTCGCGCAGAACTTTCTCGCGTTCTTCCGGCGGGACTACAAGCGGGTCGCGACCCTTCACATCGAGTCGGGCTGGGTCCCGAAGGGTACGCGCGAGGACGAGCTTGAGTCGGCGATTCGCGCCTGCTGCGAACCCATCTTTGACCGACCTCTCTCGCAAATCTCTTTCGGGCAGGTGCTCTTGCGGCTGTTCCAGACCTCGCGCCGCTTTAACGTCGAGATTCAACCCCAGCTCGTGCTTCTGCAGAAGACACTCCTCAATATCGAGGGCCTGGGGCGCCAGCTCGACCCGGAGCTCGATCTCTGGCAGACCGGCAAGCCGTTTCTTGAGAGGTGGATGCAAGAACAGGTGGGTTGGCAGGGATTCCAGGAGCGCCTGCGCAACGAGGCCGCCCATCTTTCCCAGGTGCTACCCCATCTCCCGAGGCTCTTGCACCAGGGTCTACTGCGGCAGGCAGACGGTTCGCACGATGAAGAACTGCGCAAGCTTAATCAAGTGCTGATTCAGACCAACCGGACGATCGCGCTCGGTTTGGGCATCCTGGGTGGTGCCGTGATTGCGCTCCTTCTCATCATCGTCCTGATGCGACTGCACCTCGTCTAAGCGCTACACTCTGTCTTGCCGAGATGACCCGTGCTTCCGAGATCCATCCCATGAAGCTTCAACGATATTTCCAATCCGCTCTGCTGGGCCTGGTGAGCACCGGGTTCGCCGTCTGCGCGGCCGCAGCGAGCCTGCCCTACGACGAACAGGCCGATCCCAGTCAATCGCTCGCGAGCGCGCTCGCGAGCGCACGCGACAGTAATCGACGGGTCTTGATCGTGTTCGGGGCCAACTGGTGCGAGGACTGCCGGGCTCTCGACAGCGCTCTCCATTCGGACCGGACCCTGCCTGAGATCAATCAGCATTTTGTCGTAATGAAGGTCGATGTCGGCCACTTTGATAAGAATCTCGAGTTCGCGAAGCTCTATGGCAAGCCGATCGCCAAAGGGATTCCGTCGGTCGTAGTCGTTACGCCCAAGAACGAGATTGTCTACGAGACGCGGGCCGGAGAGCTGGCGGATGCGCGCCGCATGGGGCCGGCGGCGATCAACGCATTTTTCAGTGACCTTGGCAAACGCCCTGCTGGGTATTGAGTCGGGCCGAAGCGAGCCGGAACAGCAAGTCCTAGTTCGGACTTGCCCCTTGGGTCGGGGCCGATCCTTGTGACGGCGCCGATCCCTGTTCGGCGGGCGTGCCCTGCTCCGGTGGCAGGCCCTGTGTCGGTACTTGACCCTGCCCCGGCACGGGTCCTGTCACCCCTGAATTTTCGGGACTTCCCACCCCAGGTGTCGGATTGCCCACATCCATCTGGTCGACGAAGTTGGAGTGGCTGCCGGCGGGACGATTCTGAACGGGTTGGATCGGTGTGCCGCTTGGCACTCCTGCCGCGGGCAGCGTCCCCGTCGACTGTGGATTAGCCGGGCTCGAGGCGGGAGACCCGGAAATTCCTGGTGTGCCAGATGAGGAGGGCGCCGCAGTCTCACCAGAAACCGGACCGATCGCCGCCCCCAGCGCCAAGAGGTGTGATGCGGGGCCGGCTGCGGTCTCGCCCGCGAGGACGATCCCGGTGGTGGCAAGAGCACCCAGGGCGCAGCATAGGGCGAGTCTGCCACCTAAAGAAGCGCTCGCCCGCACATTTCCGGTATTCCTACTCATGGTCAGTCTCCAACTCGTGGCCGCTCGGTCTGGGTGGCACCCTGTTTGCCCAGTGGGCACCAGCCGCACGTTCGGACATGCGCTGTTGACGCGGCGCAGATTGAACGGAGGGGCCGTTTCTGCTACCGTTCGCCCCGTTGCTCGACCGATGTTGTCATCATCTGCGCACGCAACTTGCTTGCGTCTATCCTGCGGTCGTTATCCATAAGAAAGCGCACCGCGGTTGGGCGAACGAGGAATTCGTTGCAGCCCAGCTTCCGAAAAAACACGATTTTTGAGGATGTCCAATGAATGCCCCTCTATCGGCCGCGCTGCGCGAGGCCCTCGCATCCGTCACCCTCGACGATAAGTACACCTTAGAACGCGGGCGCGTGTACCTCAACGGTACCCAGGCGCTCGTTCGACTGTTGATGCTGCAACGCGAACGAGACGCATCTGCAGGCCTGAACACAGCGGGGTTTGTATCGGGCTATCGCGGCTCGCCGCTGGGTTCAGTAGATCAGACACTCTGGAAAGCGAAGAAGTTTCTCCAGCAGCATCACATTACCTTCCAGCCTGGAGTCAATGAGGATCTGGCCGCGACCTCGGTGTGGGGTTCGCAGCAGGTCAATATGTATCCAGGCGCCAAGTACGATGGTGTGTTTGGAATGTGGTACGGCAAAGGCCCCGGGGTGGATCGCTGCGGGGATGTCTTCAAGCATGGCAATGCCGCTGGCACCAGCAAGCATGGGGGCGTGCTCGTGCTTGCCGGGGATGACCATTCGGCGAAGTCCTCGACCCTGCCGCATCAATCGGACCATATCCTGAAGGCTTGCGGCATTCCGGTGTTTTTTCCGGCGACGGTCCAGGAATACCTCGACTTAGGTCTGCACGCCTACGCGATGAGTCGCTATTCCGGACTGTGGACGGGATTTAAGGTGGTCACCGATGTGGTTGAGGCATCCGCTTCGGTATTCGTGGATCCCGAGCGCGTACAGATCCGGCTGCCTGACGACTTTGTGATCCCTGCGGAAGGACTGAATATCCGCTGGCCCGATTCGCCGCTTGAACAGGAAGCGCGTCTCATGGATTTCAAGTGGTACGCGGCCCTGGCCTACTCGCGTGCCAACAAGCTCAATTACACGGTCTGGGATTCGCCCAAGGCCCGCTTTGGCATCATGTCTGGAGGGAAGGCCTATCTGGATACGCGCCAAGCCCTCCTGGACCTGGGCCTGGATCAACAGGTCTGCGCGGACCTGGGCATCCGCCTGTTCAAAGTGGGAGTGGTCTGGCCCCTCGATGCCTACGACGTGCGCGAATTTGCCACCGGCCTGCAGGAGATACTCGTTGTCGAAGAAAAGCGCCAGATCCTCGAGTACCAGGTCAAGGAGGAACTCTATAACTGGCGCGAGGATGTGCGGCCACGGGTCTTCGGCAAGTTCGACGACAAGGAGGGGGGCGAGTGGGCGATCCCGCAGGGGAACTGGCTGCTGCCTGCCAAGTACGAACTCTCACCGGCACTCATCGCCAGGGCGATCGCCCAGCGTCTCGGTACCTTTGAGCTGCCGCAAGACGTTCGCGCACGGATGGAAGCGCGGCTCGCGCTGCTTGAGGCCAAGGAGAAGGCGCTCGCCAAGCCGCGCGTGGTCGTCGAGCGCAAGCCGTTCTTCTGCTCGGGCTGCCCGCACAACACGTCGACGGTCGTGCCGGAGGGATCGCGAGCTGTGGCAGGTATCGGGTGCCACTACATGGCGGTATGGATGCCCGACCGCCGCACCAACACCTTCACCCAGATGGGAGGCGAGGGCGCGCCATGGATCGGTCAGGCCCCGTTCACCAACGAGCGTCATATCTTTGCCAACCTGGGTGACGGCACGTACTTTCATTCGGGCTATCTCGCAGTCCGCGCCGCGGTCGCCGCGAAGGTCAACATCACCTACAAGATCCTCTTCAATGATGCGGTCGCGATGACCGGTGGGCAGCCGGTCGACGGTACCCTGACGGTGCCGCAGATTGCACGTCAGATGGCTGCCGAAGGTGTGCGCAAGATCGTCGTCGTGACCGACGAGCCCGAGAAATACACGGGTGTCGTGTTACCCGACGGCGTGGGCGTCGAGCACCGCAGGGAGCTCGATCGCATCCAGCGGGAATTGCGGGAGTGTGAGGGGACGTCGGTACTGATCTATGACCAGACGTGCGCTTCGGAGAAACGTCGGCGCCGCAAGAAAATTGTCGATGGTAAACCGGGATTTCCCGACCCGGCCAAGCGGGCCTTCATCAACGAACTGGTCTGCGAAGGTTGTGGCGATTGCTCGGTCCAATCGAATTGCATCTCGGTCGAACCCCTCGAGACGGAGTTCGGGCGCAAGCGCCAGATCAACCAGTCCTCGTGCAATAAGGACTATTCGTGCGTCAATGGCTTTTGCCCCTCCTTTGTGACCGTCGAGGGTGGCCGTCTGCGCAAGGGTAAGGGTTCGGCCGTCGTCGACGTCGACCATCTGTTCGAGCTTCCCGAAGCGACGGTGCCCCCGCTCACGTCGACCTACGGGATCCTCGTGACCGGAGTGGGCGGGACGGGCGTGGTTACCGTCGGTCAGCTGCTCGGCATGGCCGCCCACCTCGAAGGACGAGGCGTCTCGGTTCTCGATATGGCGGGGCTGGCCCAGAAGGGTGGCGAAGTTTCCTCTCATGTCCAAATCGCAGCGCATCCGGAGGACTTGCACGCCACCCGGATTGCGACCGGGGAGGCGGACCTCATCCTCGGTTGTGATCTGGTCGTGACCGCCAATCGCGAATCGCTCTCGAAGATGCTGCAAGGCGTCACGCGCGCCGTGGTCAATACCGCGAACGCGCCGACTTCGGACTTTGTGCGCAACCCCAACTGGCAGTTCCCGGGGAGCGACATGGAGGCTGACATCAAAGCCGCTGTCGGCGAGGCGTGCGTCTTCGTCGATGCCAACAAACTCACCGTCGCGCTCCTCGGCGATGCTCTCTACACCAACCCCTTCATGCTCGGCTTTGCCTGGCAACGGGGCTGGTTACCTCTAACGCGCGAGGCCCTCGAGCGCGCCATCGAGCTCAATGGTGTGTCCGTTGAGACCAATCAGAAGGCCTTCCTGTGGGGGCGCCGGGCTGCGGTCCATCCCGAGGCGGTCGCCAAGGTCGCCTTTCCGGCCGAGGTGATCGAACTCAAGAGGCTCTCCTCGAGCCTCGACGAGATGATTGCGCGTCGCGTCGCGTTCCTGACCGCATACCAGAACTCGGCCTATGCCGAGCGCTACCGTCGTCTGGTGGAACTGGCCCGCAATGCCGAGGCCAAGCTAGGCGGCACTGCGCTGACCGAGGCCGTCGCCCGCTATTTCTTCAAGCTCATGGCGTACAAGGACGAATATGAAGTCGCGCGACTGTATGCCGATCCGGCCTTCATGCAGAAGGTCAATGCCCAATTCGAGGGAGACTTCTCCCTGAAGTTCCATCTCGCCCCACCCCTTTGGTCCAAGCGTGACAGCCAAGGACATCTCGTCAAGCGCCAGTTTGGATCCTGGACCCTCGCGTTGTTTCGGATCCTGGCGAAACTGCGCGGGCTACGCGGCACCCCGCTCGACGTGTTCGGGCGTACCGCCGAGCGGCGCACGGAGCGCGCCTTGATTGGACAATATGAACAGACGATCCGAATGCTTTTGCCCAAGCTCGACGCAAAAACCTTGTCTGCAGCAGTGGCCTTAGCGAGCGTGCCCGAGGAGATCCGCGGCTATGGACACGTCAAGGAGGCCACTCTTGAAAGCGCGCGGCGCAAACAGAGCGAGCTGCTAGAAACCTTCTCTGCGTCAGTGACGGGGATCGGCGCGGCACGCGCCGCCTGATGAGAGGAGATCCCTGAACGGATCCCCCCGGCGAGGCTCGAGCAGGTGCACGGGCTCGCATTTGGGCTCGGTCATTGACCCGTCATCAGGCGGCGCATCTCCTCAATATTCTCGGCTGAACGCTTCTGGAAGAGCTCGAGCAAGCGAGTCTGTGACCCGGTCGCGAGTTCGGCCAATTCGCGCAGATTGCCGAGGGCCTTTGTGAAGGCCTGCTGAGCGAGCTCGCCTTGCCCTGCGAAGCTTTCGACGGACCGCCCCAAACCGACGTTTTGCACCGCGCTTTGCCACTCGCGCAGGGTCTCCTGGGCGATCTCGGTATGCCGTTTTGCCAGGGTGCGCATGCCTTCATAGACCTCCTCATTGGCCTCGACGAGCGCCTCCAGATCGCGCTTGCGCGATTCGAGGAGCGCCTCGAGATTCACCCCCGGCACCTGCAGAGTCTTCAGCATCTGGCTCATGTCGGGCATCCAGGGGTTCTGGCCGAAGGAAAATCCTGCGGCCGCCCCGGGGTGGGCTGCGCCTGCGGGCTGCGCGTCGGGCTGGGCAGAACGGGGCCTCGTTGTATTCGCTTTGGTTACCATGGGTTGTCTCCTGTTGTGGGCTCTGGGTCTGTCATTCGATCTTCGTGAGTATCAGATCGACATAGGCCGAGCTAGGTTCAGTGTACAAAATGCGCGCCGGATAGCCACCTAAATCCAGGGCAATCCACAGATCGATGCGGCGGTCGTTCGTGCCGGGCCTGAGTACACGCTGCACATGGGTCGCATCGATGGTGCCGATACCCGAATTCACCGGTTCGAAGCCGACGGTCCGAAAGGTCCAGGTCCCGGGCTCACCCTTCAAGTTGGCGACAGGGACATCCCACTGCGCGCCGGCTTGACCCAGATCAGGATTCGCGATGAGCAGCGCCCCCAACTGAAAAACGATGGACAGCCGATCCTGAACCCCCTGAGTGGTCTCGTCGATCGCGCCCGACTGGACGCCGACACTGTCCTGGGCGCGCCTAAACAGAGTGACCAAGGCCTCCCGATTACGCGGGGTCTCGCTGTAGCGGGAGGGTTCGAGCCCCCCCGCTCCTATGTTCCCCTCGCTGTGCGACTCCAGTACGGTGAACGATAAGAACAGCAGGCTCGCGGTCGCCGTCAGGTCGGCCTGGTAGTGCTGCGACCCGTCCAGCCGCCAGTGGAGAATCCCGTTGCCCACATAGCTCTGATTCGGATCCTTCTTGGGGTCCTTGCCGACAACGTCGTAGTACAGGATAGCCGACTGCGGTGCGCGAGCCGGGCGGCCCGGCGGTGGTGAGGAGAGAGCGGGATTGGACGTTGGGCCCGAGGCGGACGGCTCCACCGGTGCGGTGTTCTCCGCTCCCGTGGCCGATCCATCGGGGTTGGGGTTGGGTGGGCCGGTGACGGAGGTCTCCACTCTGGGCGCCGTCGCAGGCGCAGCTGGCATGAGATCCGGCGGCGGCTCCGCTCGGGCAGGGGTGGGTGTCTCGTGACGTGGGTGCCGCTGCGGTTTGAGCGGTTCGGCTGGCCTGGCTTCTGGTGTCGCAGGAGGTAGGGGAACGAGGGTCGCCTCGATACGCCCGGGCCCATCTTGGTCGCGCGCGAGCGAGTGCTGCGTCAGGCGCAAGACCAGCATGTGGATTGCCAGGGACAGCAGGAGCAACAGCGCAAGCCGGATACGGGAGGAAGTCCAAAAGCGCGCGCGCATCGTGCCGATAGAGTTGATCGATTGGTCGCGCCTGAACGGTTCGGGGCGCGCTTTCTGAGGCGCACCAAGCCTGTCATACTGGCCCGGTGATTGTCATCATGCGCTCGCATGATACCGTCGCCTGAAGATTCACCCCGGCGCGGCGCGTTCCCGTAGGAGAAGCAAACGTGTCCAAGAGAGCGAAAGCCCCAGTCCATCCGGAACCTCCGGCAGCAGGGATGGCAGGTTTCACCAACCCCCTTATGAACCATCCCCTCATGAACAATCCTTTGACCAACCCCCTGTCTGGTGGATTCGATTTCGTCAAGAGCCTGTGGGGCGGCATGCCCTCAGCCGTGCCTGGCTTCGTAGTGCCCACGGTCGATCTGGAAGAGCTCGACAAGCGGATCACCGATCTGAAAGCAGTCGAGTCCTGGCTCGCCATCAACTCCAATATGTTGCGGGCGACCATTCAGAGCCTTGAGGTGCAGCGCAACACGATCGCGACGATCCAGTCGATCGGGGGAAGCTTCTCCGGGGTGGGGGGCGCTGGAGCTGGTGGTGTGCGACCCAAGCCGGGCGAGACCCCTTCAAGCTATAGCAACTGGCCCAATCCGCCGACGAGCAAACCCGCGGCAGGGGCAAACCCTCAAGGCAAGGGCGGGTCTCAACCCTCGGGAAATCCTTCGGCTCCACGCACAGCGGCTCCCCGGAAGAAACCGAGCGCCCCCGCGCCTGAGCCGGCCGGGCTCACTCCCGCAGCCTGGCTCGGATTCCTCCAGGATCAGTTCAATCAAGTTGCCCAGGCGGCGCTCGCAGTTCCCCCCCAGGCCGGCGAGAAAGCTCGCGGGTCGGCTGCGAGCAAAGCCGCAAAGAGCGGTCCGTCCAGCGCAACCCGATCCGAAGTCACCGCGGCCGTTCCTTCGGACAAACGGGCTACCCCGCGAGCGCGCAAGGCCGCAAAGTAGCGACCCGGGCACTTTCACCTGTGCTTGGATCGCGCCAACGAGGTTCCACCGGGCGCCCCGGCCCATCTGCCTATCCGGCGCTTAAGGCCTCCCATCTTGCATTCTGTCGCAATGCGCGTGGCGCAGCACCTCCTCCCCGCTAAAGTGACGTCCGTCGCGCAAGCTTCGCGCCCTCCACGTCGTCAAGTAAATTCCATGCAAGCGCCCCACTGTCCCTTCGCCTTGAGTCCGGTTGCCAGTGCGATGCGGCAAGCGTGCGTTGGCATGGTGCCTTTACGGCAGCCGGCCAGGCCCGCGCGTCGCCCGTACTCCCACTAGGCTTTCCCTGCAACATGGCCCCTCCTCAGCCCGATCCCCCTCCCGAACCTCCACGACCTGGGCCTCCCAAACCAGACCCCGCGGATCGATTTTCCGCGCAGGCCGAGGCGGTGCTCGCCGAGATGGCTACGCTACTGCGACGGGCGCTGCCGCATCTGAAGGCATGGAACGCGCGCGTCGCCGCCTGGGCGGCCGAGGCTTCCTGGAAGCGAATTGCTTTACTGGGACTCGTGGTCGCGATTACGTCCTCGATCATAGGAGACATTTTGGGCCTGGACGAACCGACCGTGGTCGTGACCGGCAACGATAAGCCGATCAAGATCGACATCAAGGAGGACGCCACCGGTGTGACCTTCCAGCCCTCGGTCGACGGCAAGCCCACCAAACCCACCCACGTCGATCTGCCCAAGTTTGGCGCGCCTGGGCCCGAGACCAAGAAGGGGCCAGCCGCGCCTGCCCAGCCATCGAAGGAGCCGGAGAAGGGGGCGATCCGCCTCGAAAAAGATGGCAAGCAGATCATCATCGATTCACAAGGCGTACGGGTGGTCGATGTAGACCATGCTCCCCAGCCGGTCGTTCCCCCCACTCCGGCGACGCCGCCCGCTGGCGCGCAATCGCCCGCCCCTCCCGCCGGGGTCAACGGGCGGGCCGAGAAGCAGGACGCCGAGCAGATCCAGGCGGCAAATGAGGAGGCGAAGGCGGCGAACGAGGAGGCCAAGGCGGCAAACGAGGAGGCCCGCGAAGAACGACGCGAAGAGGTGCGCGACGCGATCGAACAGGCCAAAAGCGAGATCCAGGACGCGGTTCAGAGCGTGATCGAGGAAAACACCAAACGCACGATCGTCCATCGGGAGAGCGCTGCCTTTTGGGATTTCTTCAAGATCCTGCTCACGATCTCGTTCGCCTATCTGATCGCGATCAAGGTCTCGACCAGCAACAAGCGGCGCGCTGACGAGATGGTCAAGTCCGCCTCGCAGGTCGCCGAACACGAAAGTCTGCGCCGACAGGTGCTCGAAGCCCGGATGCAGATGATGCAGGCCCAGGTCGAGCCACACTTTCTGTTCAACACTCTATCTTCGGTCGACTATCTGATCGAAACCGATCCGGCGCGTGCCTCGATGATGCAGAAGAATTTGATCCAGTACCTCCGCGCAGCCTTGCCGCAGATGCGCGAGGCATCGACTACGATCGGGCGGGAGGTCGACCTGGTGCGCGCCTATCTTGACATCCTGAAGGTGCGCATGGAGGAGCGCCTGCAGGTGTCGATTGATCTCCCCAGCGGGCTGCGCTCGGCCGACTTCCCTCCGATGATGCTCCAGTCGCTCGTGGAGAACGCCATCAAGCACGGCCTTGAACCGAAGGCGGAAGGGGGCTCGATCCGCATTGCCGCGGAGGTGGTCGACGGCGACCTCTACGTCACCATCAGCGATACCGGGCTCGGATTCAATCCCGCCGGTGCGCCCACCTCCGGAGGCGGGCTTGGGCTGGCGAACATTCGCGAAAGACTCGGTCTCCTCTATGGTTCACGGGCCAAGTTTGTGATCACAGCCAACGAACCAAGCGGCACTCGCGTGGCAATCGTGATCCCGTACCAACCCGCACCCAATCGCAACTAACCATCTGCGCAATTCGGAGGCACTATGAAATTGGTCGGTTTATTTCTGAAAATCTGGCTGCTGCTCTCGGTCCTTGCGGCACTGGCGATCGGCGCAGCGGTCTGGTCGGACGGATCCGACACGATTCTCTGGCTCGGCGAGGATCGCATCGACGGATCGACCGCAGCCTGGGTCATTGGGCTGGTCTGCGCCTTGGTCCTGTTTGCCCTCGGTCTGGCGTTGAGCTTGTCGTTCGCAATCCTGGTGCTCGCGGTGCCTTGCGCACTGGTTCTCGTCTGCGCGGCGGTGCTGCTTGGCGTCGGGGTGGCAGGACTGGCCGTGGCGGGCAGTCTCGGGCTGGCGCTCGCGCCGCTGTTGATCCCCATCGCCGCCTGTGTTCTACTGGCACGCGGGCGGCGTCGCCGCCGTGCAGCGTCCGCTGCGCTGGCGTAATCCTCCTTGCCCACCTATGCCCGACTCGACCCATCGCACGCTCACGGCAATCCTTGCTGACGACGAGAGGCTCATGCGCGAGCAGCTCAAGCTGCGCCTGACCGAGGTCTGGCCCGAGCTGAATCTTCTGGGGGAAGCGAAGAACGGGCGGGAGGCCGCCGCGCTGGTCCGGGAGTTGCGCCCGGATCTGGCATTTCTCGACATTCGCATGCCCGAGATGACCGGGATCGAGGTCGCGCGCGAGATCGCTGGGCTGTGCCACGTCGTCTTTATCACCGCATACGACCAGTACGCGGTCGAGGCCTTTGAAGAAGGAGCGATCGACTACGTCCTCAAGCCTGCCGAGCGTGAACGCTTGAGTGTGACGGTCGAACGCCTGAAAGAGCGACTGGGCCGCCCCTCCGGCGGCCAGCAGAACGATCCCCAGGACTTAGCGCAGCTCCTCGGCAGGCTCGCCGCCCGCATCGAAAACCAGGCCGGTGGAGCGGGGAGTGCCGCGCGCGAGTATCTGCAATGGATCCAGGCGTCGATGGGACAAAGCCTGCGGCTGATTCCGGTCCAGGAGATCCTGTTTTTCCAGAGCGACGAAAAGTACACCAGAGTGCAGACGACGCAGCTGGAGGCGTTGATCAAGAAACCCATCAAAGAACTGGTCGAGGAACTCGATCCGGCTCAGTTCTGGCAGATTCACCGGTCCACCCTGGTCAATACGGCCGCAATCGCTGGTGTGACGCGCGATTTCCGAGGCCGTCAGATTGTGACGATCAAGGGCCACCCCGAGAAGCTCGAGGTGAGCCGCAGCTTCACCCATCTATTCAAGCAGATGTAGGGTCGTGCCGAACCGATCAGAGCGCGGCGGCAACGCCGAGGCGCGCGCGCCATTCGTCGACGGCGACATGCAGGTCAGCTAGCCCACTGAGTGTCCGAATGTCCGGAGGGTGGCGACGCTGCAGCAGCGGATGAGTGCCTCCGGCCCAGATCTCCACCCCCGCATCGAGCCGCTGGCGCAGCTCGACAAACCCTTCAAGCATTTGATGATTGTTCACGATCGGGGAGAAGGAGAGCGCGACGATATCGACTCGCTGGACCTCTGCGGCTCGGGCGATGTCCCAGATCGGCGTTTGCACCCCGAGCGAGACGCACTTACAGCGCTCAAGGGTGAGCAGCGCTTCGGCCATCAGAAGACCCAGTCCATGGGGCTCCTGTGGAAAGGTCGTGAGCAGGATTTTCGGCCTCGAGCCTGGTTCGGGGATCGTGTTGATCGCATTACGAAGCAGTACCTGGACGGTCTCGGTGAACAAGTGCTCTTCGAAGATCTCGATCGCGCCGCGCGCCCATTCTTCGCCGACCAGCACGGTCAATGGGGCGATGGTCTCGCTGACAAAGCGGGCGAGGCCGGCTCGAAGAAGCGACTGAGACAGGGTACGACGCAGCTCATCGACCCGGTGGGAGCGCAAGAGTGCCAGATAACCCGCAAGGTCCCCGGTCGATTCCTCTTCAACAGAAGGGCTCAGTTCGAGGGCGATCTCGCGCAGTTCGACGCAGCTGCGGTGCACAATTTTGCCCGGCCTGTGCCCGCTGTCCATGAGGCGCTTAACGAGTCTGAGCTTGTCGATGTCCTCGGAGCAGTAGCAGCGTTCCCCTGAGGCGTCGCGGCTGGGCATGGGGAAACCATAACGCCTTTCCCAGACCCGCAGGGTGTCCTTCGAGAGCCCCGTGTCGCGCTCGACCGCCGCGATGCTCAGCATGAGTTGCCGATGTGCAATAGACTCGGTCATGCCACGCCATCGAACGAGACTGCGGTGGAGGGATATCTCACAAGCGCGTTTGCCGAGAATCAATCACAATTGAGATGGTTTGTCTTGGACAAATCGTTGACTTCTGCGGAACTCGTCCTTAGTATACGTTGCAAAGATAGGGCTTGACTAGGACAAAGGGTTGAGTTACCGAAGGGGTTTGTGGAAGTCGTAGTACCCCAAGGAGAGCATCATGAAAAAACTTTCGACCCTCTGGATTTCCGCCCTGATCTGCGCGGTCTTGGGCAGTGGTCTTTGTGGTCAGCCGGTCCGGGCGCAGTCGGCGGCAGGCTCGACGGCCACGAGTGGGGCGATCTCGAGCGAAACCTGCCCGACGCTCCTCAACCGTACCGTTAAGAAGCTACAGGATGAATCGGATCAGTCTCTCTGCCAATACGCCGGCAAGGTCGTGCTTGTGGTGAATACGGCAAGTTACTGCGGATTCACGGATCAGTACAAAGGGCTCGAAGAACTGTATTCGAAGTATCAGGACAAGGGACTCGTCGTTCTCGGATTTCCCTCCAATGATTTTGCTCAGGAGCCCGATGACAACAAGAAAATAGCGGATTTTTGCTACAACACCTATGGAGTTAAGTTCCCCATGTTCACAAAGACCTCGGTCGTTGGCGCGCATGCGGATCCGCTCTACGCCGCGCTCGCTGAGGCGACCGGCAAGCGTCCGGGATGGAACTTCTTCAAATATCTGCTCGACCGTAAAGGTAATGTCGTAGCGAGCTTTCCGAGCCCGGTCGGGCCCAACGACCGCAAGTTCGTGGCGGAGATCGAGAAACTTCTCGCTGCAAGCTAGATCAAGTCCCGCAGCCCTCTTCGCTGCGGGCATTATTCCCGGCCCGTGACCTCCATCCCGGTTCGGACATGGTCCGGCCCGGACAGGACTGCGTGTCCCGTCTGGACCCTTGAAAGGAATGTTCATGAATGCCCCAGAGAGACTCCCTCTCCCGGATATCCAAGCAATTGAAGATGTACGCAACATTGCCATCCAGCGCGTTGGCGTCAAGTCGGTGGTCTACCCGGTCACGGTCGTCGCACCGGGCGGGCTGCAAAGCACGATCGCACATATCGATATGTACGTCGGTCTGTCGGCCGATGTGAAGGGCACGCACATGTCGCGCTTTCTCGAGATCCTCGAGGGGGGGCTGCCTGGGCTTTCTTACAGCAGCGCGCGCGAACTCGTCTTGAAGATGCAGGAGCGCCTGGGCGCGACGAGCGGGTACATCCAGTTCCGCTTCCCCTACTTCGTGCGCAAGACCGCGCCGGTCTCCGAGGTACAAAGCCTGCTCGACTATCAGGTCACCCTGACCGCAGAGGTCAAAGCCGGTGAGTTCCGATTTATCCAGGAGGTACTGGTACCTGTCACGAGCCTTTGTCCTTGTTCGAAGAACATCTCGCAATACGGTGCGCACAATCAGCGCTCGCATCTCACCCTGTCTGCCGAGATCGCCGAGGACATGCCGCTGGAAGATCTGATTGACATCGCAGAGAGTGCAGCCTCGTGTGAACTGTGGGGGCTCTTGAAGCGTCCGGACGAGAAATTTGTCACCGAGCGTGCTTATGAGAATCCCAAGTTCGTGGAAGATCTGGTGCGCGATCTAGCGCTCGCCTTCAACGCAGATCCCCGAATCCGGTCCTACGCGGTCGCCTCGGAAAATTTCGAGTCGATCCATAACCATTCGGCCTACGCGCGTATCGAGTGTGACAAAAGATTGGCAGCCTAGGGCAATCCGGGAATTTGGGCCCTGCAATACCGGAATCCAAAGCGTCCGGACCAACGTAAATACAACGAGCGCGCTTGACGCTCGAGTGCAACCCGGCAAAAACTCCGGGTTGCGGTTTGGTTGTACTGCGAGACGACCTGCTTTTTAGCGGGTTCCCCCCGGGGTGCTCCTCCCCCCCCTTTTTTTGTACCCCGGGTCGTTTTCGCAGTCTTTTTACGTGATGGCGGCGAGGGCCTCTTGGCCCTCGACCGAATCGGCCGAATCCGGCCCGCGAGGGGGGCGGGCTGGTAAGCCGCAGGGGGCTTCTTTGAAGATCGCGGTGATTGGCTCGGGTATCTCCGGCCTGTCGTGTGCATGGCGCTTGTCGGCCGAGCACGAGGTCACGCTCTACGAGTCCGAGGACTATCTGGGTGGTCATACCCATAGCGTCTTGGCGACGGTGGACGGCATCTGTCATCCCGTCGACACGGGATTTCTGGTCTACAACGAGAAGACGTATCCCAATCTCGTACGCCTGTTCGCCCAATTGGGAGTCAAGACGAGCCCCTCCGAGATGTCCTTTTCGGTGAGCCTGATCGAAAAGGGCAAGCCGGGTCTGGAGTGGGCTGGCACGGATCTGAACAGTGTTTTCGCCCAAAGGCGCAATCTCATCAATCCGCGTTTTCTCGCGATGCTGCGCGATATCCTGCGCTTTAACGCCAAGGCCACATCCCTGGCGGGAGAAGGCGACGACGCGCTCGCTCGCTGTACGCTGGGCGAATTCCTCGCCGCAGAGGGCTTTAGCCGGAGTTTCCAAGATTGGTATCTGCTGCCCATGGCCGCCGCGATCTGGTCATGCTCGACATCCCAGATGGCCCAGTATCCGATGGCCACCTTCGTGCGCTTTTGTCATAACCATGGATTACTTCAAGTGACCAACCGGCCGCAGTGGTTCACAGTCGATGGTGGCGCCCAGGAATACGTGAAAAAACTCGCGGCGGCGATACCCAAGGTGCGTTTGGGGGACCAGGCGCGCTCGATCATGCGCGAGTCCTCACCCACCGGACCGGTGACCGTCTGCGGACAGGCCGACAGCGTACGCTATGACCACGTCGTCCTCGCCTGTCATTCGGACCAGGCGCTCGGGCTGCTTGCCGATCCCTCCGAAGCGGAGAACAGCGTGCTGGGAGCCATCCGCTACCAACCCAACCATGCGATCTTGCATACCGACGCCAGCGTGCTCCCGAGTCGGCGCGCGGCCTGGGCGGCCTGGAATTATCAGCGCAGAATCGACCCGACTGCATCCAACGGCGGGGCGGTGTGCGTACATTACCTCATCAACCGTCTTCAACCGGTACCCTTCTCGCGCCCTGTGATCGTCTCCCTGAACCCCTTCTCGATGCCTCGCGAAGACACCATCCTTGGCCGGTACCGCTACAGCCATCCGATCTTTGATGTCGCAGCGATCCAGGCGCAGCGTCGGTTAAGTGAATTGCAGGGCCGACGCAATACCTGGTTCGCCGGGGCCTGGACCGGCTACGGCTTTCATGAGGACGGCCTGAACTCCGGGATGGCTGTGGCGAACGGAATTCTCGCCCGGACCGACGGACTGTCCGTGCTGGCCGCGTGAGCATCGTGGATCTCGCCCGCCCTCTCGTTCGCCAGGTCGTCGAACGCCCATCGCTACAGACGGGCGAGGCCTCGATCGCCCTGGGCAGCGTTCGGCATCGACGCCTTCGACCTTGCGCGAACGCATTTGCGTATTCAAGTTATTTCCTGCGTTTGCCGCTGCGCGAGCTCCATCATGCCCTTGGCAGTGCGCGACTCATCTCGCACAATCGCTGGAACGTGTTGAGCTTCCATGACCGCGATCACGGGCCGCGAGATGGAAAGAGCCTATCCGAATGGATCGATGCCTTGTTGCGCGAACACGGTGTCGAGGATGCGGACGGCCCAGTGTGGTTGCATGCCTTCCCACGCGTTTTGGGCTATGTCTTCAATCCGGTGAGCTTCTAGTTCTGCCATCGGGCCGACGGGGCGCTGCGCGCCGTGCTCTGTGAGGTCAACAATACCTTCGGCGAACGCCATAGCTACCTGCTCGCTCATGCGGACGGGCGCGCCTTGCACTATGGAGAGGAACTCGAGGCGCAAAAGGTATTCCATGTGTCGCCTTTCTGCCGCGTCGAGGGCAGATACCGCTTCCGGTTCATGGTCTCCGGAACACGCTCGGTCATGCGCATCGACTACGATGACGACCAGGGCCCGCTCCTGCAGACGAGTCTGTGCGGAACGCTGCGTCCCTTGCACGATGCAAGTCTGGCGTATGCGTTCTTCCGAGTGCCCCTCTTCACGTTCGGCGTCATCGTCAGGATCCACTGGCAGGCGGCCAAGCTCTGGGTGAAGCGCGTCCCATTCATCTCCAAACCCGAAACTCCTGCAGCCGAGGCGACCCGATGACCACGCAGCATCTTCTTCCCGAATCCGAACTGAGGCCTTTGCCAGGATGGGCTGATGGCGCTCCGCCTTCGGCACGGCTTGTGCTGAAGCTCATGGAGAAGATGTCCGAGGGCTCGCTCACGGTGACCGTGCCCTCGGGCAGTACGCTGCGCTTCGGGCGGGGCGAACCACATGCCGATATCGTGCTGTCGAATTGGAACGTCTGCGACGCCGCCCTCAAGAACGGCGATATCGGATTCGGCGAGACCTATATCGCCGGTGACTGGGGCACCTCCAATCTGTCGGCCCTGATGCACGTGATGGTTGCCAATCGCAATGCCATCGAGGCGGTGATCTACGGCAAGTGGTGGGGCAAGATCTTCTACCGGTTGCGTCACCTGCTACACCGCAATACCCGTGTGGGTAGCCGCAAGAACATCCATGCCCACTACGATATCGGCAATCCCTTCTATCAACTCTGGCTCGATGGGACCATGACCTATTCGAGTGCCCTGTACAGCGCGCTTGCCGATCCGGGAGACGATGTCGAGCAGATGGCCGACGCCCAGCGGGCCAAGTACCGCAGGATTCTCGAGTGCCTGGGCGCTCGGCCTGGTCAGCGCTTGCTGGAGATCGGTTGCGGTTGGGGTGGCTTCGCCGAGGTTGCGGCAGAGACCGGCTTGCACGTGACGGGAATCACCCTCTCCACGGAGCAGCTCGCCTATGCGCGGGAACGTCTAGCCCGGGCAGGGCTGGACATGCGCGCTGAGCTGCGTCTAGAGGATTATCGCGACACCTCGGAGCAGTTTGACCTGATTGCCTCCATCGAGATGTTCGAGGCCGTGGGCGAGAAATACTGGCCCAGCTATTTCGAGACCCTGAAACGCCGCCTGAAACCGGGCGGACGAGCGGTTATTCAGACCATCACGATCGCCGACGAACTCTTCCCGGCCTACCGCAAGAGCAGCGACTTCATCCAGCAGTACATCTTCCCGGGGGGCATGCTGCCCACACCGGCGATCTTTCGCGATTATGCTCGGCGGGCCGGCCTGACCGTCATGGACGCGTTCGCATTCGGACAAGATTACGCGCGGACCTTGCACGCTTGGCTGAGAAGCTTTTATAGTCACGAGCGAGAAATTCGCGACCAGGGTTTCGATACCCCATTTGTGCGAACCTGGGCGTTTTATCTGGCCTATTGCGAAGCGGCGTTTCGCCATGCCAATACCGACGTGATCCAGTTCACCCTCGAGCATGCGTAGCAGCTTGCGATCGATTCTCGCCGGACTCATCTGGGTCCTATTGGCCAGTGCAGGCGTATCGTCCGTACGGGCTGAAGGCGACATGCCCTCAGGCGGCCTGCCGAATCAGGTCCTCAGGGCGATTCCCGATGCCCATCTGGCTGGCGCAGGCGCGTTGCGTTTTTGGGGATTTCACGTCTATGATGCCCAGTTGTGGGTTGGTGATGCGGGGTATGTGCCTGATCGGCCGACGGCTGCGCCTTTCGCGCTCGACGTGAGATACGCTCGCCATTTCAAGGGCTCCGCGATTGCCAAGACTTCGCTGGACGAATTCGAGCGGCTCGGATCGGGGACCGAGGAGCAGCGCAAGCAATGGTACGAAACGCTCCTGCACATGATCCCCGACGTCCAGGATGGTCAGCACCTGACGGGACTGTTCGTCCCCAGTGTTGGGCTTAGGCTCTACTCGGACGGCGTGCTTCTTGGAACCATCGAGGACCCCGAGATGGCGCGCGCATTCTTTCAGATCTGGCTCGATCCGCGTACCAGGGCCCCCGATCTGCGCGAGAAGCTGCTCGCCGACGCCGCTCCCCGAAAATGACTCCCCGGCCGCAAGCGAGCGTGCGTGGCTGACGCGGCAACCCCCATCCTTCACGGCACGCCACAGACAGAACCCGGCCTCTCGGCAACCCAATTGGCCAGTTACGGGCTCTTCGGGCTGCCTTTGTCGCTGGTGGCGCTGCCGATCTACGTCTACGTTCCCAAGTTCTACAGCGACTCCTTCGGGCTGTCCCTCGAGATCATCGGGATCATTCTGCTCGCAGTCCGATTGATCGATGCCGTCTCCGATCCCTTGTTTGGCTGGTGGGTCGACCACGGCCGACAGACAGTGGGACGTTCCTGGCTGATCGGTTACCGGCGCTTTGTCTTCCTATCCTTGCCGCTTCTGGCGCTGGGCTATGTCGCGCTCTTTCAGCCGCAAGTACAGCGGAGCGCCTCGCCGCTCCTTCCGTCGTGCTGGCTGGTTGTCTCCTTGGTCGTGGTCTACGCGGGGTTCTCACTGGCCAACATCGCCTACTACAGCTGGGGCGCGGACTTGAGCGTCGTGCCGCTGGAACGTACGCGCATCACCAGCGTACGCGAGGGCTGCGGTCTGGTCGGGGTTCTGGCCGCGGCGTCGATCCCACAGATCTTCGGCATGGATGCACTCTCGGTGCTCTTCGTGGGAGTCCTCGGGGCGACCGGAGCACTGCTCCTGTTCCGCGCGCCGCATCCCGAAATCGTGCCGCTGACGCATCCGCCGAGCTCCCTGGGGTTATTCTCGACCTTTCGGGTGCCGCTCGCGAATCGGCGCTTCGTCGCTCTCTTGGCGATCTTTCTCGCCAATGGGATCGCCAGCGCGATTCCCGCGACCCTTGTCCTGTTCTACATCCGCGATGTCCTGCAACTTGAACGCAGCACTGCGCTGCTCTTGGGCGTGTATTTTCTGGCCGCAGCCTGTTCGATGCCGCTCTGGGTCCTCGCTGCGCGCCGCTTCGGACTGGCGCGGGCGTGGCTTTCGGGGATGATCTTCAGCGTCGTGGTTTTCGTTTGGGTCTACTTCCTGGGACCGGGCGATCTGATCCCGTTTGCATCGATCTGCATCGTTTCGGGCATGGCGATTGGCGGAGATCTCGCCCTTCCCCCCGCTTTGCTGGCCGGCGTGATCGCCAAGGGAGGGCACCGCGGTCAGCGCGAAGGCTCCTATTTCGGCCTCTGGAGTCTAGCGACCAAGCTGAACCTCGCCCTGGCTGCCGGAATCAGCCTCCCCCTGCTGGGCGCGCTTGGCTACGATCCGGCGCATTTGAGCGCCGAGGGTACCCACGCCCTGTCCTTTGGTTACGCGCTCGTGCCCTGCGGGCTGAAGCTGATTGCTGCGGCCTTGTTGTGGCGCTCCGAGTTCGTCCGCGAGCTCGCCTGAGGCGTCGGTTCCCTGGAACCGGATACGGTCCGGATCGGACAACGCAAGGCGAATCTGTTAGCTGCCGCACAGCGTATGAACATCCAGGAGGATATGCTCCATTCCGGCTCGGCCGAGTGGCGGTTTCGGTCGTGCAGTCGTGCCGAGACGCCCTGCCGCATGAATTCGCCGGCGCCCATGGATGAACCCCTCTGACCAGGGGCTTATCTGCTAAAATCAAGCACTTGCCAACGATGGTCACCATGCTCTATCCCGAATTGTTCAAGTCGCTCGAAGCGGTACGATGGGAAATGTCCAAGGACGTTCCGTGGGACGATTTCGAGCCGTCCAAGCTGACCGACGAGCAGGCCCAGACAATCAAGATGAACGCCATCACCGAGTGGTCGGCTTTGCCGGCTACAGAGATGTTTCTGCGCGATAACCGGGATGATTCGGACTTTTCGGCCTTCATGTCGGTGTGGTTCTACGAGGAACAGAAGCACTCGCTGGTCCTGATGGAGTATCTACGCCGGTTCCGGCCGGAACTTGTGCCGACCGAGGCCGAACTCCATGCCGTTCGATTTCCCTTTGATCCGGCACCCGCCCTGGAAACCTTGATGCTGCACTTTTGCGGAGAGATCCGGCTCAATCACTGGTACCGACGCGCCTCGGAATGGCATACCGAGCCCGTCATCAAGCACATCTATAAGCTGATTTCGCAGGACGAGGCCCGGCATGGTGGGGCCTACCTGCGCTACATGAAGAAGTCGCTTCTCGAATTGGGTGATTCCGCGCGGGCTGCCTTCGCCAAGATCGGCGTGCTGATGGCCTCCGCCCGTCGCACCGAGAAACCTTTGCACCCTACCAATCTGCACGTCAACGAAGCCCTCTTTCCCAACGACACCGTGCAGTCCCGGCTGCCCGATCCGAACTGGCTCGAGCGCTGGCTCGACACCCAGATCAAATTCGACACGGAATGGGAGTCCAAGGTCGTCGAGAGGATTCTGCACAATCTCTCCCTGTTGTTCGAGCGCACTTTTTCTTCGGCGCAGGACCTGAATCGTTATCGCAAGGAAATCACTTTGCGCATCGCGCAGGGTGCCGTGGCGGCAATCCCGGTCAAGGGCGCGCCGTCCGCCTTGGGCGAATCAGCCTAAGACCCGTTGCTCGGAGGACTTGTTTGCCCCCCGCAGCGAACCGTGCGAACCTTTTCCCCAGCGGTCGATGGCCCCTTTTGAAGACAAAATCGTCAGCACTGAGGTGGCCCGCAAACGGTGTGCGGAGTTGCCGCGCCCGCTCGTGTTCACCAATGGCGTCTTCGATGTGCTCCATCGGGGCCACGTCACCTACCTGGCTCAGGCCCGGCAACGCGGGGCCACTCTCATCGTGGGCGTCAACAGCGACGCCTCGGTTCGGCGCCTGGGGAAGGGCAAGGACCGCCCAATCAACACCCAAGCCGATCGCGCCGCGCTGTTGGCCGCTCTAGGGGCGGTCGATCTCGTCACGATCTTCGAGGAGGACACGCCTTACGAGCTGATCGAAGCGGTCCACCCGGATGTTCTGGTCAAAGGTGGGGACTATGACATGGATCAATTGCGCGAGGCCCATCTGGTGCGCTCGTGGGGTGGAAGCGCATACGCCATCCCGTTCGTGTTCCAGCGCTCGACATCGGAGACACTGCGCCGTATTCGTGATGCTCAAAGCCCATGAGAACGGTCGCCCTGGTTGAGTCCACGCGCGGCCGCGCACCTGGGCGGATGTACACCGAATGTGTCCATCAGGGAGCCATTGCGGTCGTCGACCGCAATGGCTCGGTGCTCTATAGCGCGGGAGATCCCCACGCCCTGTGCTTCACTCGCTCGACTCTCAAGCCGCTGCAGGCTCTGCCGTTTCTCGAGGACGATGGACTGTCGCACTTTGAATTCGGGCCACGCGAGCTTGCCCTCCTGTGCGCCAGCCATTCGGCCGAGCCGAGTCACCTTCAGATCGTCGAGAAGATCCTGCGAGCGTCCGGCTGCAGCGAATCCGATCTGTGTTGCGGGGTCCATGCTCCGCTCCACTATGCGGCCACCGCGGAGGAACCACCTGGAGAGGTCCGCTGGACGCAGTTGCACAACAACTGCTCGGGTAAGCACAGCGGGTTTCTCGCGTGGTGTCGCCTGCACGAGGCGCCCATAGAGGGTTATCTGGATTGGGGACATCCGCTTCAGCGACGGATCCGCGAAAGCCTTGCCGAAGTGACGCGATGCGTGGTCGATGATCTGCCTGCGGGTATCGATGGTTGTTCAGCTCCCAACTATGCTCTTCCGCTGGCCAGCATCGCCCATGTCTATGCACGCCTCGCGCTGGGCCGAGATGATCCGCATTGTGGGACGGCTTTCGAAGCGATCTTCAACGCCATGACGGGCTACCCCGAACTCGTGTCGGGTCAGGCGCGCGCGGATCTGGCCTACATGACGACAGCTCCCGGGGATTGGATCTCCAAGGCGGGGGCGGACGGCATGCAGGTCATGGGGAGCCGGTCGGCCGGTCTGGGAATCGCCGTCAAGATCGCCGATGGATCGTCCCGCGCCCTGCAGGTCGCCTTTGTCGAGGTGCTGGAACAACTTGGGCTGCTGCGCGAGCGCTCACTCGAGCGGCTCGAGCCGTGGCGCAATCCCACGATCCGAAATCATCGTGGCCTTCAGGTCGGTTCGGTGCGCCCGGTCTTTCGCTTGGTCCCGGGAATCGACTCCAGGTCACAGTAACCCTAGATGGCCCATGGGTATTCGGGTTGCTCCGAATTTGCTCTCTGTCACCAACCGTCACGCGCCCGCAACTTTATCCGAATTCATTGTCCAATCTTTCGGGGGCGCTTATTCGACACCCGTAGCGCCTTTTGGCATGTCTTTGAATCGGTTGGAGTCTCCGAGGAGCAGGAATGGTCGATGCTGTCGATCTTTATAAGGCGTGCTTGTTTATCCAGGACAATCTCGATGCCGACTTGTCTCTGATGTTTCTGGCACAAACAGTCGGCTTGTCGCGCTTTCGCTTTCATCGGGTGTTCAAGGCCTGGCGAGGTGAGACCTTGCATGAGTTCGTGACGCGCCTGAGGATGGAGCGTGCCGCGTTCGAGCTCAGCTACCCGGTCCCGAGTTCGAATCGTCGCAGCGTCAAGGCGATTGCGTTCGCGTCCGGCTACAAGAGCCTTTCCTCGTTCTCGCATGCCTTCTCTTCATACGCCAGCGTCTCCCCCCGTCAGTTCCGCTATCGCGTCTTGAACGATCGGGCGAACCTGTCGCGCCGAGGGCACTTAGCGGCTCTCGCTGGGGCTCGTAATCCCTTCCGTACGCCCAGCAATCCCTTTGCTCCGTTTAGCCTTGCGATCCGTGAGGAAGAGGAGCGTAGCCTGGTGATCGTCGACAGTGCTGCCCCCGTGTACCGCCGCTCTGCGATGTTCGGCAGCGCCCAGCCGGCCATCTACGGGGTCGAATCCCTGCCTGGATTGTTCGCGCGCACTCAGAGGCGCCGGGGTCTGTCCGGACGTGGCGTGCCGATGGCGTGTATCGGCGTCGAGTCCGACGTCTGGGAAGGGATCGTCAGTGCAGGCAGTGTCGACCGGAAGACGTCGCGGCGTGCTACCGTCACTTTGAAAGGTGGGCGCTATGCCGTCTTTGAGGGTCGCGGCAGCGTCGCCCAGCTCTATCGCCTTTGGCGGCGGCACTTCGACGCGTGGCTCTTGGCCAGCGACGAGTGTCCGCGGCCCGATCAAGTGTTCGTCCGGTTCCCGCATGGGAGTCCGGCAAGCCTCAATCAGTCCATCCAACTGATGCTCCACATCCCACTTGAACCCCGTACGCAGCGCCAGATCGTTCGGCGCACCGCGAATTCGGCCGATCTGCTTACAGCCTAGGTCTCCATCATGCCAAATCGTCTTCGCACCAGTTCGGGATCCCCAGACATTCGCGCCAATGGGGCATTTGCAGGAATCCCGTTGAAGGGTCTCACGGGTGAACCAGTCAGCCGCGTCAAATCAACAGAGGGTGGGGTGGAGCGAATGGCCGTTCAGCCCAAACTGCTGAATCTGTCGATCTACATCGATGAGCACCTGCGCGATGAACTGACCCTTGAGGTATTGTCCTCGAGAATGAATTTATCTCCGTTTCATTTTCACCGTAAGTTCCGGGCGTATTTTGGAGAGAGCCTGCATCAACACATCAAGCGCCTGAGGCTTGAGAGGTCAGCGCATGCGCTGCTCTACCAGCTGACCCCGGTCAGCGCGGTTGCGCGCGCCTCAGGCTACAAGACGCTTTCGGCCTTCTCACACGCGTTTTCGGCTCACTTTGGGGTCGCTCCCACGCGCTTTCGCGAAGTGATGCTGATGGGTCGTCTCTCCGGGCTGGAAGCGGGCCTGCGCGAGCGACTTGGTTCTGAGTGGATCGAGCACCTTGCCCCTCTATCGATCGAGCACCGCCCCGAGCGTGCGATTGCCTTCCTGCGCGCCGAGGTGAAGTCCCCCGGCGATCTGGCCGGGGCTTGTCTCGCTCGCGATCAGTTGCAGACGCTAACCCGACCAGGCGGCGAAGTCATCTTGTCCAGTGTGGATCTGTTTGGCATCCTCACCGAGGGGACGTTCCGGGTCGAAATCTCGCGTGCCGAGGACTCTTTGGATCACATCCCGGTCGGACAGTTCGGCAGCGCCATTCTCCCTGCAGGACGCTATGCACAGTTTGATTTCACGGGCCCAGCCAAGCACCTCGTCGATGTACTGCGCGCGATCTATCATTTTTGGGCGCCGCGCGCGGGAGAAAAGACGCGTCAGGTCGCACACCACGTCACGTGCTCGGATAACCTGAATGCCCCGGACGCCAACTGGCAGATCTATGTTCCGCTCGAGGACCCAGCGCTGGCGGGGGCCGCCGGGCAGTCGTGAACATCGACTCCCGGGAAGGGGGCCTTGAGTTCCCCCAGTCGGGCCCCTGTCTCCGAGTCGATGTTGCGCAATTGCAGGTAGATCTTCGCAACGGTCGCGCTGCGCTCGCCCGTGCGGGCGTTGCGAACCCCCAGCTGACTGAGTGCCGTCAGCTGCGCCTTGGCGGCCTCTTCGGTGCGAAACACGCCGAGCGAAATTGCCAGCTTGAACGGGCCGTTTTCCTGAATGATGAAGAAATCGGTGACGCCGATCCGTTGCAGCTCCGCCGAGGCGCGATCGGCGTCGGCCTTGGTCTTAAACGGGGGCAGATAGACGATATATCCGGCCGCTTCTTCGGTGCGGCGCTCTGAGAAGCGGCCGGTTAGCCCCATGCCACCTAGCTGGAGTTCGGCGCGCCGGGCGTCGTCGGGTGTGAACGCGCCGACCTCGAGGCAACCCAAGGTCTTGACTGCGACGGGAGCCGCGACGGCAGCCTGCGCGACCGGGGCCTTGGCGTCGGCATCGGGTGGCAGCAGATTCAGCTTTTCCGGGCTGATCTGATCCTGGCTGCGAGCCGGATCCCTGCCATCAGGAAGGACGTGGCCGAAATAGCCCGCCTCGAGAGCATAAAAGACGAAATTCAGGATCAGAAGCAGGGAAAAAAAAGTTTTCACGGTTGGACTTTGGCCGGTGATCCTTCGCGCGCGACCTCCAGAAGACCGCGTAACACGAGATTATCGGCCAAGAGAGCAAAAAACGGCAGGTGCGGCTGGATTGCCGGGGCGTCTCCGCCGGTGAGCAGGCAGATCGCCCGCGTCGCCGAGGGGGGGGTCACTTGCGGATCGCGCGCCAGCAGGCCGGCCTGCCCGAAGACCCGTTCGATCGCACCGGCCTGGGCATGAACGATGCCGCTTGCGATGGCGTCGTCAGTGTTCCGTGCGAGGGGCGCATAGTGGCCCCGGGCCAGCGGCAGGCCCGCGGTGTTGCGCGCCAGAGCGTTGCGCATGAGTCGGATCCCCGGGAGGATTACGCCACCGGTGAAGCGCCCGTCGGCACACAACACGTCGATGGTCGTCGCAGTGCCAAGGCTCGCAATCACGACATTTTGTTCCGGATACAGGGCGTGCGCGCCAATCAGCGCGGCCCAGCGGTCCGCCCCGAGGCGTTCGGGCTCGGAGTAGCAATTGGTCACTCCGGCCTGCTCTGTGCGAGCCACGAGAACAGCGATCTCGACGCCGCGCTGACCCTCCTCCAGGGCGTCCCTCACGCTCGCCAAGGCTTGCGCGTGCGCGACATTGGCGATCCAGACGGTCTTTATCGGTAGCGCGCGCCACGCTTGGCCGAGCTCGGCGGTGTCGCCATGCGCGACCGCTCCTTGAGGGTCGTCGGATGTGAAACCATTGCGGACATCGACGGCGCGCCATTTGGTGCGGCTGTTGCCGATGTCGATGAGTACCGTATCCATTCAGTCGTGAAGCTACTTTCGGACGCGCAGCGTGACGTCGCCCGCGATCACCGTCAATGTATTCTCGCCGGCCTCCAGGCAGAGCCTGCCCTGCGCGTCGACGCCACGGGCGACGCCTTGGTGGACCACGTTACCCCGATCAATCATCTCGACTGCCAAGTCCCGGTAGGCATGCTGTGCGTTCCAGTCTTCACGGTAGGGACCGAATCCGGAATGCAGAAACTGGTCGATCCGCTCGCTGAGCGTGTCAGCAAGATCCGCGATGAGGCGGTTACGATTCACCGGAGCCAAGGCGCCTGCGGCCTCGAGGTCCGTCGCGATGAGGCCGCCCGTTCCGGGAAGGGCGAGCGCGGCGCTACGCACCGGATCAGCCGCGACATTCAGCCCGACCCCGATCACCACCACGCTCTGTCCCGCTGCAATCGGGTGGACCTCGATCAGGATGCCGCCGAGCTTTCGACCCTGCCACAAGAGGTCATTGGGCCACTTCAACAGTGCTTCGACCGCATGCCGCGTGAGGGCGTCCCGAACGGCCAATCCACACATCAGGCTCAGCCCGGCGAGCTCGTCAATGCCGCGTAACAGCAAACGGGAAAACGACACGGCAAGAGACGAGCCGGCCTGGGTCGACCAGGTCCTGCCCTGGCGACCCCGGCCCGCCGTCTGCATCTCGGCGACGACGATGTGCAATTCGTCGGGCGAGCGCGGGCTGGCCGAGTCGCGGGCGCGCCGCAACAGTGCGGTGTTGGTCGAGTCAATGATTCCTGCGACTTCCACTCTGGCCTTGCGGCCCAGTGCCTCCAGAGCGTCGCGGATCGTCTGCGCATCGAGCGCGATGAAGGAGCGCTCCAGGTAGAGTCGATCAGATCCGTCGCGCAAGAGGGGCAGGCCAGCGTCCTCGAGTGCTCCCAAGGCAGCTCGGACTACCGACTCGTCCGCCTCGGACTGCGCCGCCAGACTTGACGCTGCGCGGGCGACCCCGTCGGACAAGATGGCCAGAATCTGGCCGGTCAGCTTCTCGGGACTTTCCATGCCCTGATTCTGCCACTGGCAGGGGATTGCCGGTGGGGCTTGGCCCAAGGGGTGTTCCATGGTGAGGTCAAACCAGGCGGGAAAGCGACTTATCATTGCAGCTATGACTGAACTCATGGCCCCCCCGAGGGCTGCTTCCGAGTGACTCCCACCCTGGATCGGGAGGGCGTCTTGCGTTCGTGGCAACGACGTCGCTCGCCCCTGTCACGGGTCGCGTGCATTGCCTATGCGATCCTGATCATTGATGCCAGTCTGTATCCGTTTTCCGGCTGGCGCGATATCGGGATCCGCCCTTTCGACTACCTTCTCGCACCCTGGCCCGCCCGCGGGCTCGAGTTCGACATCGTGGTCAACGTGCTCGGGTACCTTCCCCTGGGCCTATTCGGGATGTTCCTGCTCTATCCGAGCCTGCGCGGGATCGTCGCAGTGGGAGTGGTCACGCTGGCCTCGGGGGCGCTCTCGGCGGTCCTGGAGGCCGTTCAGACCTATCTACCGACGCGCGTGGCCTCGAAGGTCGATCTCGTGACCAATCTCTCGGGAGCCTTCCTCGGAGCCTTGTTGGGGGCGTTTTTCGCTGAGCCCGTGCTCGATCGCGGACGGTTGCGAGAGCTGCGATTCCAGTGGTTTGAAAGGGATGCGAGTTGGGGCATTGTGATTGTCGCCCTCTGGTTTGGCGCGATCCTCTATCCTCAATCTTTTGCCTTCGCTTCCGGGAACCTCACTCAAACCTTTGGAATCGCGCTCGCGGAGCCCGAGTGGATCGGTTTTCTGCATGAGCCGAGCGCCCGCGACTTCTCATTGGAAGACCTGGTGGTCTCTAGTTGCTTTCTCAGTGCTGCGGGCCTTCTTTTTCTCAATCAGTTGCGCAGCTTTGCCCCGCGGCTCCTGCTGATTTTCGCCTTCCTCGGCCTGTCAGTGCTGTGCAAGACCTTGGGTACCGGCTGGACCTATTCGCCGGGGGCGCCTTTCGTCTGGATCACCCGAGGTGCGTTCGGGAGCGGGATCGCTGCCGCTCTGATCCTCCTAGTGGGCCTCTCTTTGCCCAGGGGGGGCCGAAACTGGCTGTTGCGCATCCTACTTCTCTTCGGGGTGTTCCTGGTCAATACACTGCCGGCCAATCCCTACTTCGATAGCGCCACGCAAGATTGGGCGCACGGCCGCCTGCTGAATTTCTACGGGCTCGCGCTCGGGGTCAGCCTCGCGTGGCCCTTCGTCGCGCTGGCGTACTCACTACGCCGCGAACGCGCGGACCGTGTGGCGAGGGCAGGCTCGGTATAATTCGTGCTTCGTCGTGGGCACGTGCCCATTCAAAAGCCACTGTCCCGGCGATAAGTAGACACGCGCCCGATTCGTTGGCCCAGGATGACGGGCGTGCAGGCCTCCAGGGTCAGAAATCCTGAGCGGTTGCAGAACCGAGAAAAGTACCCCATGTTCTAGTTCTATAAACACCAGTGTTTATTTTCTACTGGTAGCAATTCAACGATCGAAACAAGAAGCGACATTGGGCCCCATGGCTGAGACGCGATTCCACACCGTTCCCGATGATTTTGAGGCGACCATTCGGACTATGCGTCCGGATGAGGGAGGCCGGCTTAGCCCGCCATTTAATGGCATAAGGTGGGACTTCCAGTACGCCGAGGACCCTGTTGACCGCCTTTGGATGATCTATGCCGATTTTTTCGACGCCGAACGAAACGCCTTGCCAACCGACCTTCCTCTTCGCATTGACGTTGAACTGCCCGCACGAATGGCGATCCTGAGTAGCCAATTGCGAATCGAGGTCCATCAAAAGCGGCTTCAGGTTGGCACGCTGTTTTTCTGCAAAGAGGGGTCAAAGTCTGTTGCGGCTGGACGAGTTACAAAGATCACGGGCCTCTTCGCTCCTCGGGGGAAGTGATAGGTGGGCTTTGGCTCCCCAACTCTTAAATAGAAACAAGGATTCATACCGTATGTTCTACAAACACCACGTGTTCTTCTGCCTCAATCAGCGCGATGGCGACGAGCGTCCCTGCTGCGCCGCACGCGGCGCCGAGGCCATGCAAAAGCATGCCAAATCCCGGGTCAAGGAGCTGGGCCTCGCTGTCCCCGGGGGGGTGCGGATCAACAAGGCCGGTTGTCTCGACCGATGTGAGCTCGGTCCGGTGATTGTGGTCTACCCCGAGGCGGTCTGGTACACCTACGTCGACGCGAGCGATATCGATGAGATCGTCGAATCCCATCTGCGTGACGGCCAGGTCGTCGAGCGACTGCTACTCGAGCCGCAGTGAACGCGGCGACTCGCACGATCGGTCTTACCGGACCGGCCGGCAATATCGAGGTCGCTCTCGATGCACCTGAGGGTAGTGCCCGCGGTCTGGCCGTCGTCTCCCACCCCCACCCGCTTTTCGGGGGCACGCTGGACAATAAGGTCGTGCAGACCTTGGCGCGCGCGCTCCTGGCACTCGGTTATTTGGTCGCCCGTCCCAACTTCCGCGGCGTGGGGGCCACAGAAGGCACCTACGATCAGGGCCGCGGTGAGGTGGATGACCTGATCGAAGTCGTCTCGATCCTGCGCCATGAGCGGCGCCTCGATGACCTCGTCCTTGCTGGCTTCTCCTTTGGAAG
>CAJCID010000189.1 GCA_903970305.1 Rhodospirillales bacterium
GACCCGATGGGGATCGATACCATAGCGCCCCAAGAGCAGGTGAACTGCGCCGCTGATATAACCCACGTCATCGACTCGATTCTCGGCAGGTAGTCCGCAGCACTCGCCCGCGTTCCAACCAAGCTTGTCTTCTCCGAGGTAGCGCGTGGCTGGAGTGCCGTTCAGGTAGGCGACGACGAATCCAGACCGGTCTGCCACGATGTTCATGTTCAGGCCGGCCTCGGAGCGTTGCGAAGCGATCCGCTGCGCATTGCCCAGGCCCCCATGCAGCACGACCACGAGCGCCCGGGCCCCTTTCGGGGGCAGGTCGTGGGGCACGTGCACGACCAATGTACGCTCTGCATAGATGAAGGACTCTGAGGTGGGAGAGTCCATCGGCCGGCCTTGAGCCCCTCCCGGATCCGGCCATACAACGACCCACAGCACACAGGCCAGGTTCAGCCAGGCGCGAAACACCAACTCCCGAGGTGCGAGAAAGTCGCGCGCAACGACAATCTGCTGGGGTTGATCCTGACGTGGCCACTCATCGGCTGGATTCATCGTCGGCTCCTTCACGTTGCAAGGTTTCTAGGTAGGCGCCCAGCCGGTCGAGCCGCTGTTCCCACTCGATCTGCCGGTCATTGATCCACTGTGATACGAGTCGAAGTCCTTCGGGTTCGACCCGACAGATCCTCTCGCGCCCGATCTTTTCTGAACTGATGAGCCCACATGTCTCGAGGACTGCCAGATGCTGCAAGACCGCCGGAAGCGACATGTCCAAAGGACGCGCAAGCCGGCTGACTGGACTTGGCCCTCGACATAAACGCGCGAGAATCTGCCGCCGCGACGAGTCGGAAAGGGCATGAAAGGTTGCCGTCAGAGAGGCATCTCGTTTGTTAAGCATTTACTTAAGTATAATCTGATCGACGACTAAGGCAAGCGATTCTGAGAGCTTCGAAGGATTTGCGGAGAGCCTCATCAAATGGCAGCTTCCGGTTAAGATGCGTTCGAGAAGCGGCGTCGATACTGCGCCGCATCAAGCGGCGCTTTGCCCTAGGCCGCGTGGCCCGGTTCCGCCCGGTCGGCCCCTGAGCCATGCGCGCAGATAAGGATTGGTGCGTCCGGTCGGGGCCCGTGCACATCATGTACATCGAGTCCTTCGTCAGAAAAATTGAGCTCCCGGATCTGTAAGGAATTCAATCGAGGGGCGACTCAAGGGGGTTGGTGGCGTGTCTGCCGTCATCTGCGCGGGATCCCGCGTCGGGTCGTTGTCTTTCCTCAAGGAGTTCTAAAATGATGAACGTTAAGTCCGGTTTGGCGATCGCAACAGCTGCCGCAGCACTGTTCGCGATGGGTGCGACCGTGGCGACGACTGCCCAGGCAGCCGATGCCACGGTGAAGTGTGCCGGGGCCAATAGCTGTAAGGGCACCTCAGAGTGCAAGAGTGCGACCCACTCATGCAAAGGTCAGAACAGCTGCAAGGGCCAGGGCTGGGTCAGCAAGTCGTCCGAGTCGGAGTGCAAGGCTGCAGGTGGAACCGTCGAGAAGTGATCTGAGGTATCCTCGAAGGGCTCGCTGGGACAGGAGCCCATCGGAAATCTGGCGCAAGACACGGACCACTTCGAGATGAATCAAACCGCTTTCGGTTTCGGACTGGGGCTACGCGCAGAGCATTATCGCGACTTCATCGATCGCAGGCCGGCCGTGGATTGGCTGGAGGTGATCACGGAAAACTATCTGGTGCCAGGAGGCAGGCCGCTGGCCAACCTGGATCGCATTCGGCGTGATTATCCGATGATCATGCATGGCGTATCGCTTTCGATTGGTTGCACTGATCCCCTGAACCGAAGCTACCTGACCGAACTGAAGGACTTGGCGCGACGGATCGATCCCTGGGTCATATCAGACCACCTGTGCTTCACCGGGGTCGATCATACCAACGTACACGACCTGCTACCGCTGCCCTACACCGAAGAGGCGTTGACTCATCTCGAGGGCCGCATCGCCGAGGTGCAGGACTTCCTTGGGATGCGCATCGCCCTCGAAAACGTCTCGAGCTACATCAGCTATCAGCACGACGAACTCACGGAGTGGGAATTTCTCGCAGAGCTGGCACGGCGCGCCGACTGTCTCTTACTGCTCGATGTGAACAATGTCTATGTGAGTTCAGTCAATCATGGGTTTGAACCGCGCCGCTTCATTGACGCCATTCCCGCCGAACGCGTGAGCCATATCCACCTGGCTGGCCACGAGGATCACGGCAGCTACATCATCGACACCCACGATCACCCAATCTGTGATGGCGTATGGGATCTGTATCGCTATACGGTCGGTCGTCTGGGACCGCTTGCGACGATGATCGAACGAGACGACAACATCCCCGAACTGGGCGAGCTGCTCGCGGAACTGGATATCGTGCGTGCGATCAGGGACTCGACTGAACTGGAGCCGGCAGCCGTCGGCGTGGCGGGATGAAGCTTGCGACGACCGAACGCGCCCTGGTCGCGGCGATCCTCGAGAACACTGCGTGCGCGGCCCCTTTGCGCAGTACGGCGCAGCCGCAATCCACGCTCTTGCACATCTACCAGAACGGCTATCGTACGAGGCTCATCGGTGCGCTGCGAGACAATTATCCGGTGCTCGCCCGTGTGCTTGGGGACGAAACGTTCGACGCGCTGGCGCGTAGTTACATCCGCGAATATCCCTCCAGAAGTCCCTCGATCCGCTGGTTCGGGCATGCACTCGATGAATTCCTGGCTGAACACCCCAAGAGGCTGCCTCATCCCGCATTGAGGGAACTCGTTCGAATGGAGTGGGCCTTGAGAGGCGCATTCGACGGTCCCGATGCGTCGCCGCTGGAGTTCGAGGATCTCCTTAGTGTGCCACCCGAAAGATGGCCGAATCTGTCATTTGATCCTCATGCCACGGTGAGCCTCCTTGAGCTTGAGTGGGCCATCGAGCCTCTCTGGCGCGCGCTCACCGATGACGAAGAGGCTGATGGTCCGGTGCCCCTGCCACTGCGGCATACGCTTCTAATCTGGCGTGCCGGTCTCAAGACCCACTGGCGATCGCTCGATGCTGACGAAGCGTGCCTCTTGCCACGATGTCTCGAAGGAAAGCCGTTCTCGAGCCTGTGCGAAGCCGCGGTCGTGAGCGGCCAGGGCGATCCGGCCTTGCGTGTTGCCGGGCTCCTTCGGATCTGGATCGACGCAGGGTTGTTGACTGCCTACCGCGTGAGCTGATGCGTGCTGCGCCGCTTAGCCCTCGGGCAGATCGTCGGACTAACCTGCTTTGCGCTGGGCAACGCGTGGGCTGACGAGGAGGGGAATGCAGCGTAT
Source organism: Rhodospirillales bacterium (assembly GCA_903970305.1). GTDB lineage: Bacteria > Pseudomonadota > Gammaproteobacteria > Burkholderiales > Burkholderiaceae_D > BOG-994. Next base: position 3,318 of record CAJCID010000189.1, read on the forward strand.
CGCCTCTGGGAGCGGGGCTCGAAGGTTCTTCTGCCACTCGATGGTGGTCAGCTCGAGGTGGTTTTCGAGGGAGCCTCGACGGAGGCGATGCGTTCCGATGCCCTGGTCTGGATCCGCGCTTCGGCGCGTGCGATGACGATCTATTTCGGACGATTTCCGGTCAAGCGCCTGGCCCTTCTGATCCTCTGGCGTGAGGGCTCGGGTATCGGACATGGCACTTCGTGGGGGTATTCAGGGTCGATCGCGCGCGTGCAGGTGGGGCGCGACTCAACCCGCCCCGAGTTCAAGGAAGACTGGGTTCTCGTGCACGAAATGATCCACTGTGCGCTACCCACCCTGTCGCGCACACACCTGTGGCTCGAGGAGGGCAGCGCCACCTATGTCGAGCCGATCGCGAGGGTTCAGGCCGGTCTAAGGCCGGCCGAGGAGACCTGGGCGGAATTCCTCCGCGGCATGCCCAGAGGACTTCCCGAAGCAGGCGATCAGGGCCTAGACCGCACGCATACCTGGGGGCGCACTTACTGGGGAGGGGCGCTCTTCTACTTGCTGGCCGATTTGGAGATGAGACGACTCAGCGCGAATCGCGTTGGTCTGCAGACGGCCTTACGTGCGATCAGCAGGGAGTCACAGGGTAATAGCGCGGACTGGGATGTGCGCCGCTTTCTGTCTAGCGGTGACAAGGCCACGGGATTGAACGTGCTCTCCCACCTGTACGGCGAGATGGCGCAAGCCCCGATCACGACCGATCTTCAGGAAATGTGGAGGGAGCTCGGTGTCGAACCCGCGGGAGGTTCAGTACGCTTTCAAGAGGGTGCTCCAGAAGCCGCCATCCGGCGCGCTCTCACGCAGAGTCCGGGCTGATCGCACCCCTGGATGGCGCGGTCCATCGAAGTAGACGCGCCAGGCGAGGAGGGTGCACCACTGGGTTACGGTACCGAGCCCGTGCCGAGCCCCTCACGAGCCCCCACACGACCCCCTACACGAGCTTCCCGGGCGAGCCCACCTCGGCACGCTTCCTGCACTCTGCCGGCGCGAAGACCGAAGCGATAGCGTCCGCGCGCGCCGAGGCGACGCGCGAGGATGCTCAGTACGCTTTGGGGCTAGTGGTCACGCCAGAGTGCACGGTGTCCCGGCCGCTTCCACGGTGAGCCACGTCCCTTGAGCGGAGCTGCGACATAGACCGGGCGGCCCCGATAGGTCCAGTGCAACTGACCATCGTCAAGCTTCGCGATGTTGAAATAGCCTCCGGGGCTGTCGTGATCGGTGGCGAGCAATGGCGTCCAGTCCGGATCGGAATCGACATGACACACCCGGGTAGGGGATTTGGGTACGTCTTTGTTGCAGGTAAAGACCACATCTCCTTCCAGGGTCGTGAAGTACCCAAATGGATTCGACTTCAAAGGGACGCTCGACGTTGCACCGTAGCTTGTGCTCCAGTTGAGAATCGCAGCCAAGACGAGGGCAGATTTCAGAGACAGGATTCGCATGTTGACTTCCTCAATTAGAATTGTAAGGAGGTTGCCCCGGCGCAGGCCGGCCTATGCATGAAGAATCGACCGGTGTTCTGGGCGGCTCCAGCACGACCCGCCCGTCGACGGTGCCGCTTTTCAAATTCTCGAAAACGGTCTTGATGTCTTCGAGGTGGGATCGATGAATATGCGCCTTCACCTTGCCGTACGCAGCGAACTCGATCGCCTCCTTCAGATCCTGAAGGGTCCCTACGATCGAACCCGACCGTGTGATCGGCTTCAGTACAGCATCGAAAATCGGCGTTGCAAAGTCACCGGGTGACAAACCCACAAAGCTGATAGTACCCCCTTGCCGCACGATTTGGAGCACCTTAGCGAAAGCCGAAGGCCAGATCGCGGTGGCCAAACGCCGTGAGCGCCCTGTGATCGGCAGCACGATTTCGGTCGCGGCATCGGCTCTGTCAGAGTCGAGCGCGACATTGCAAATGTGGGGGGCGGGTCGCGTTCTCTCTTGTGATGTCGAGTAAGACCAGTTGAAGTTCCCCGGTCTCGGTATCCTGGATCGCGCGATACCCCCGGCCGTGCCTTGGTCTTCGTGAGCCCGTCGCCACCCCCGCGCACAGGATCGGTGCGAGGGCGGCCCAATCGGGATTCTTCGGTAGGCGATCAAGGGAATCGGTACCTGCTCGATCCCCGCGGCTCATTGCGGAGCGCCGCTCTGTAGCGGAACTACCGGTTCGGGCCGCAATGCGGCCTCGCGTCGCATTCCCCAAGCAGCAGATCGAAGCTGCGGTAGTCTCCTGTGAGGGCGTCGATGAACCGATCGAGTTGGACAAGTTCCTTAAAGGTCTCCGGTGTGAAGCACCTGGGCGCATTCTCGCTGCTGAAGATCACCTGCTGCATGTAATGCTTCAGCTCGCGCTGTTCGCCCCAATTCAAGGCGATCGTAAAGGCGATCTGCTCATACTCTTCTACCAGGCGTTGGGGCCTGATATCGGAGGGTAAGGATTCCATCCACATCTGAATCAGCCCGCGGCGTGTCGCCTTGCTCGCGCCGAAGCTGGCACGCTTGGACTCGCGACTCGACTGCGTGGGTTGAACGTACTGTTCGTATCCCGCGTCCCAGTCGGCTCGCTTCGGTTCCCTGCTCGACTTCGACCGCTCCGGGTCGGGAGTGGTCTTTGCGAACAACGTCTGAAAAAATTGGGTCACCATGATCATCCTCGTCGTCTCAAGTTCGCCTGCCGTCCCAACACACCTGGCTTGCACGTTCCTGTCTGTCCCGGGCGGCCTCGGCCGAACTCGGTCTCGCAATGCATCCCGATTCGGCATGTCGGAAGATTACCGTCGATGAGAAAAATCGATGACGCGAATAGGCTCAGGAATCGGGTCGATCTCTTCTGATGCAGGGGAGTGAGTAGACCTACGTGCTCGCTCGTGATCTCGGTCGGAATCGCAGGCGAATCAGAAGACAGAATGGAATCCGCCTCGTAGCGGCTTGATGGTCGTATGGACTCGCGACGAGGCGTCGCTTTGGAGTGGTGCTCTGAAGTGGTGCTTCGGTCGGTTGGCGTTGACTAAGGGGGCGAGGGGCCCGCCGCTTGGTCGAGAACCTCGGCACAAGAGGCGGGCAGGCCCGAAGTCTCGGGCCCCGCCATGGTCCTAGAGTTCGGACTTGAACGTCGGGGTCGGCTTAAAGCGTACCGTCTTGGAGGCCTTCACCTTGATGGTTGCCCCCGTTGCAGGATTGCGACCCGTGCGCGCCGCGCGCTTGGCAATCCGGAACGTTCCCAGGCCTGAAAGGGAAACGCTACCGCTCTTCTTGATGGATTTCTTCAGTGTCTCCGTCACGTAATCGAGGATTTCTCCTGCCTTACTTTTTGGGAACTCAAACTCCTTGGCGATCAACTCGACGAAGACTGCCTTCGTCAAGGCTTTCGAAGAGGCCTTCGGAGCGGACTTTTTTGGGGTTGCTGCTTTCTTGGTTGCCATAGTTTCCGTTGTGTTTCGCGGTCCACATTAAGCTCGCCCGGACCGGGTTAGGCGTACTGCAGCCGGGATCATAGCTGATACCGCCCCGTTCTCGCATCGCGAGGGTGTCGTATTCGATCGAAAGTGGAGACTCGCAGACCCCGACCAGGGCCCTTGGGACGTGCAGTCATCGCGCGCTTCGCACCCTGCGCGGGGCGGCGAGGCGTGTCCTATTGGCTAGACGGACTGCCGACCCGAATCGAGTCAGGCGAGCGAGCGCTCTTCCGTGCTGCGCTCTGGTTTAGCGGGTGGACCCGCTTTGGTCGGCTCGACCGAGAACACTGTTGGTGACTGCCTGCGTCCGCATCGCAATAGCATCCGGTACCCGATCCCAATGGAGATCAAGACATGCGTGCCCCACCGGGCCATCGCCGGGCAGCCTATGGAATTGAAACCGGGCATCGCGCATGAGCCCGATCATGCGTCTGTTTTCTGACAGATAGTCCGCCTGCAGGGTGGCGTAGCCTGACGAGCGGGCCACCTCGATGATCTTGGCGAGAAGCCTTCTGCCGATACCCTTGGCCTGCCAGCCGTCGGCGACCACCAGCGCGAACTCGGCCTTGCCTGGAGTCACTTTCGCGAGGCGCGCGTCAGCGACGATTGCGCCCTCGCGCCGTGTGAGAACGACCAGTCCAAGATGGTCCTGCCCATCTGCCTTGATGAGCCCATCGAGAACCTCGGTGCTGAGCCCGGGAAGGTGCGAGAGAAACCGCAGGTAGCGCGACTGGCTGGAAAGGTCCTGGAAGAATCGGACGAGCCGTGGTGCGTCCCGAGATTCGACCGAGCGTACGTTCACCTCGATGCCGCCTCTGAGATGCCAATTCTCCTCGACCCTGCGGGTCTCCCGCTCATCCGAGGCGAGAGCTTCTGCTGCCAGATGACTCGCCACGTTAGGCTCCGATCCGGTCAGCTTCTCTGGCGCGGCCTGGGTGACTCGGGACGGCCCTCTGACCTCCCCCACGGTCCGGTCCCAGACCCTCGACGGTCAGCAGACTCGGTACGAGCGCCGAGATCAAGAGTTCTCCCGTGCGGTCCGTCACGAACTGCTGACCCGCCTCGAGAACCACATCGCGCGGGTCACCGTCTTGCGTGACCCACAGCCTGCCGACATGGCAGCGGATACGCTGCGGGGTTCTGGACTTTTGCGCCAGTACGCGGTCCTTCTGTAGCGCCTTGAACTGGGTCGTTTCTTGGTTCATGATGGCCACCTCCTGAATGCGCCCCACGCATGGTTCTGCTCTCCAGAGTCGAGGGTCATCTGATATCCCCTCCACCTCTTAGCAATAGAATGGAAGCAAAGCCTGACTCGCGCAAACGATCAGTCGGAATGTTTCGCATGCCAAATGGGAATGCTCAATGTCCTTAGGCTCACCGCGGCGGGGGCGCTCTGCTGTCCCGCTCGATCTGCTACCGGGGTTCGAGGCCGCCGCCCGCCTCTTGAGCTTTTCCAGGGCGGCCGAGGAGCTGTCTTTGACCCAGTCGGCCATCAGTCGCCAGATCAAGGCTTTGGAGGAGGAGATCGGCACCGATCTGTTCGTGCGCGGGCACCGCAGTTTGGCGTTGACGCAGGCGGGACAGGAGCTGCAGCTCGCTGCTTCAGAAGTCCTCGCGTGCATGCGCGAGGTCATCTTGCGACTGCAACCGGGTACCGAGCGCTTTCGCGTCACCGTGACGACCGTTCCGGGCTTCGCATCGCTCTGGCTCATTCCCCGACTGGCGAATTTTGCAGTGCTTGCGCCCCAGGTTGATGTGCGCATTGCCGTGAGCCATCGGCTGGTTGACCTCGAGCGCGACCAGATCGATCTGGCGGTGCGCTACTGCTCGCCGAAGTCCGCGGGTGGGCCGATTCTCTTTGAGGAACAGTTCCAGCCCGTCTGCGCTCCTGAGTTGTGCCGCGATCCAGATCACCCGTTGCGGGAGATCAGTGATCTCTGTCGTCATCCCTTTCTCGAGCAGTCCGAAGACTCCGGCCCGCAAGCCCTTCTGGATTGGAAACTGTGGCTGCGTTCGGTGGGCCACCCGGATCTGGCGCCGCTGCGCACAATCAGCTTTTCGCAGTACGACAGCGTGATCGCAGCCGCGCTGGCTGGACAAGGCGTTGCGATGGGTCGCCTGCCCTTGATCAGCGGCTACCTCCGGGAAGGGCGACTCGTCGCCCCCTTCTCTGACTTGTATTCCTCGACGAAGGCCTACTGCCTCGTCCGATCGCGCTTTGGCGCACAGAATGCGGCCGCGGAAGAATTTTGCACTTGGCTCATTGCAGAAACCCGCAAGGAGGCTCTCGAACTCTCCAAGGAGCACTAGGATCATCCTCCGCGTAGGCGGAAACACCGGGGCCGCTAGGCGAGCTCCAAATGAATACGGACGGCCAGGGCCGTCCGTCGTCTTCTAGCGCGGCGAATTGTGCCGCTTACGCAAGCGCTCTACCACCTTCTGTAGAAATACTTGATCGCGTCGGCAAAGTTCGAGACGTCAAGAGTGCCGATTCCGACTGCTGGGCTATAGCCGTCACGGCCGTGGTAGAAGTCGTTATCGCCATACTTGATGACGTGGAACGGCGCGTGCCATCCGTAATAGCCTCCACCGGGCTGGTGGGCCAGATCATAGAGCGGGAAGTTCAGCAGGCCGACGCGTTGGCCCGTGAACTGATTGATCAGTGCGGTGATCCCGTTCAGTTCGGGAGCCACGAAGCTCGTTCCACCCCATCCCGTCTCGACC
>CAJCID010000190.1 GCA_903970305.1 Rhodospirillales bacterium
TCTGGCGCGCTTTTTGCCGAACCAGCGCTCGACCGGCTATGAGCGCGGGCCTGAAGGTGTTTCGGCCGTCTCGGCCGCTCCCTTCGGATCGGCCTCGATCCTGCCGATCTCGTGGATGTACATCGCGATGATGGGAGGCGAAGGGCTCCTCGCGGCAACCGAAAGCGCGATTCTGGCAGCCAACTACATCGCAGTGCGCCTTTCGCCCTACTATCCGGTCCTCTATAAGGGACAAGGCGGGCTTGTCGCACACGAGTGCATCCTCGATCTGAGGCCGCTCAAGGAGACGAGCGGCATCAGCGTGGATGACGTCGCGAAAAGGCTGATCGACTTCGGCTTTCATGCGCCGACCATGAGTTTTCCGGTCGCAGGCACCTTGATGATCGAGCCGACCGAATCGGAATCTCTCGATGAGCTCGATCGCTTCATCGAGGCAATGATCGCAATCCGCGCCGAAATCGCGCAGGTCGAATCGGGCCTCTCGGACCGGGAGGACAACCCCCTCAGGCGCGCACCGCATACGGCTGCAGAAGTGATGAAAGAGTCGTGGAGCCATGGCTACCCGCGCGAGCAGGGCGCCTATCCGCTCCCCCGGCTGCGCAAGGCGAAATACTGGCCTCCGGTCGGGCGGGTGGACAATGTCTACGGCGATCGTCATCTGGTCTGCAGTTGTCCGCCTCTTAGCGAGTACGAATAGGCGCCGCTACGGCTCCGTCGCCCCAGGTGGCGCGGATTCCTGGCGGTTGCTTGGGTCGGTGATCCGACAAAACGGCAAGGCGCGCCCAGAGGGCTCGCCAAGAAGGAGTAGCGATGGCCATCAGCGTATTCGATCTGTTGAAAGTAGGGATCGGCCCGTCGAGTTCGCATACGGTCGGGCCGATGCGCGCAGCGCATCGCTTCGCCCAGGCCTTGATCGAGTTGCCCGAGCGCGGGGCCATCGCACGGCTGCGCGTGGAACTCTACGGATCGCTCGGTGCGACCGGTAAGGGCCACGGTAGCGACAAGGCCATCATTCTCGGTCTGGAAGGTGCGCTCCCGGACACGGTCGACACGGCTTCGATCCCCTCCCGGCTGGCGGCGATTCGCCTGGCCGCCAAGCTGCAGCTCGCCGGAGTTGGCGAGATCGATTGGATCGAGAAGGAAGACCTGCTCTTTTTCCGCAAGTCGCTGCCCTATCATCCCAATGGCATGCGCTTTAGTGCCCTGGATCGGGCCGGCGCAACCCTGTGCAGCCGGGTCTACTACTCGGTCGGTGGCGGCTTCGTGGTCAGCGAGGAGAGCGCGGGGGCGGATCGCATCGTGGCCGACACGAGTCGTCTACCCTATCCCTTTCGTAGCGGTACAGAGCTCCTCGAGATGTGCAAGGCCTCGGGACTTCCGATCAGTGGCATCGTCCTCGAAAACGAGAAGGTGTGGCGTACCGAGACGGAAATCCGCCGGGCCCTGCTTGAGATCTGGAAGGTGATGCAGGAATGCGTCGCGGCCGGCTGCCGCAATGAAGGCATCATGCCCGGCGGCCTGGGCGTGAAACGCCGCGCCCCCGAAATGTTCCGACGCCTGACCCAGAATCCCGAGGCGAGCCTGCGCGATTCCCTGGCGGTGTTGGACTGGATCAACCTCTATGCGCTGGCCGTCAATGAGGAGAACGCCTCCGGGGGGCGGGTCGTCACCGCACCGACGAACGGGGCCGCTGGCATCGTTCCGGCCGTGCTGCACTATTACACACGCTTTGTCGCCGGGGCGAACGACGACATGGTCGCCCGATTTCTGTTGACCGCGGCTGCGATCGGCATCCTCTACAAGGAGAACGCCTCAATCAGCGGGGCCGAGGTCGGGTGTCAAGGCGAGGTCGGTGTCGCCTGTTCGATGGCCGCAGGCGCCTTGGCCGAGGTCATGGGTGGCACACCCGAGCAGGTCGAAAATGCCGCAGAAATCGGCATGGAGCACAATCTGGGATTGACCTGCGATCCGGTGGGCGGCCTGGTGCAGATCCCCTGTATCGAACGCAATGCCATGGGTTCGGTCAAGGCGGTCAATGCCGCGCGCATGGCCCTAAAGGGCGACGGCCAGCATTTCGTCTCGCTCGACCGTGTGATCAAGACCATGCGCGAAACCGGCGCTGATATGAAGCTGAAGTACAAGGAGACGGCACGCGGCGGACTCGCATTGCACGTCATCGAGGTTCCCGTGAATGTGATCGAATGCTAGCCCCCTAAGGTGCTCTAACGCACTCTAACGCGCCCCAAGGCACACCCTAAGGCACCCTAAGTATCCAAAGGCAGCTTGAGGCCGCTGCGACAGCGTCGCGCGGGTGACGGACCGGGCGCGGTAAAATAGGGGATTCTGAAGGCTTTCGGCCCCGGCTCCGCTTGGGTCAGGCCGCGCTCTAGAGAAGGATCCGCATGCGTATCGCCGCGACCCAGACGGTCTTCCGCAAGGACTATCAGCCCCCGGTATTTGCTGTCGAAAGTGTTGAGATGGGGTTCGATCTCGACGTGCAGAGAACGCGCGTGGCCACGCGCCTGCATCTCGTGCGCCAGCGCCCGGGGGTGCTGGTGTTGCAGGGCGAATCGATCGAGCTGCACGCGGTGCATCTGGATGGACGAACGCTCGCGGCCCATGAATACGTGCTGACCGAGACTACGCTGTCCCTGGCCGATCTGCCCGAGCGGTGCGTGCTTGATCTCGAAGTGAGCTCGTGTCCGGCAGACAACACCACGCTCTCCGGACTGTACGTCTCCAAGGGCAACCTGTTCACCCAATGCGAAGCGGAGGGATTCCGGCGGATCACGTATTTTCCGGATCGACCCGACGTCATGTCGCGCTTCACAGTCATGCTGCGCGCCTCGAGGAAAGAATTTCCGGTTCTGCTTTCCAATGGCAATCTGATCGACAGCGGCACACTTCCCGGGGGTCGGCACTACGCCAAATGGCACGACCCCTTCCCCAAGCCGAGCTATCTGTTCGCGCTGGTCGCCGGCCGCTTGGCGCACGCCGAGCGCCATACCCAGACCGGGAGCGGCCGCACGGTTCTGCTGCAGATCTACGTCGAGCCACGCGACTTGGACAAAGTCGGTCACGCGCTCGACGCCCTCGAGCATTCCCTGCGCTGGGACGAGAAACGCTTTGGACTGGAACTGGACCTCGACCGTTTCATGATCGTCGCCGTCGAGGATTTCACGATGGGCGCGATGGAGAACAAGGGACTGAACATCTTCAATACGCGCTACGTTCTGGCGAGCCCTGAGTTGGCGACCGATATGGATTTTGCCGATATCGAGTCAGTGGTCGGACACGAATACTTCCACAATTGGACCGGCAATCGCGTCACCTGCCGGGACTGGTTCCAGCTCACCTTGAAGGAAGGTCTGACGGTGTTCCGGGATCAGGAATTTTCAGCCGACATGAGCGCTGGGTATCTCGAAGATCGGGATCATGGTGCAGCGGCGGCCACGGCGCGCGCTGTGCAGCGTATCGCGGGCGTGCGCAATCTGCGGATCGCCCAGTTTCCCGAAGATGCCGGTCCCATGGCGCATCCGATCAGGCCCGACAGCTACCAGGAGATCAACAACTTCTATACGCCCACGATCTACGAGAAGGGCGCAGAAGTCGTACGCATGCAGCAGACCCTCTTGGGACGGGAGGGTTTTCGGGCCGGCATCGACGAGTATTTCCGGCGCTTTGACGGCCAGGCGGTGACCTGCGACGACTTCGTCGATGCGATCGAGTCGGTCTATGTCGCGCGGCACCCGGGACGCGATCTCAAGCAGTTTCGCTTGTGGTACAGCCAGGCCGGCACGCCGCGGGTCACGGCAAGCGGCTCCTATGACCCGACGCTTTGCTGCTACACGTTGACACTGCGCCAGGCCAGTCCGAAGGTCGGAGTCGAGCGCCAGTCGGACCACAAGAAAAAGCCCTTTCTGATCCCCTTCGAAGTCGGTCTTCTTGGCCCGGATGGCGAGGATCTTCCGCTGCGCCTGAAGGACGATGAGGCGCAGGGCAAAGAGGTGAGCCCGGTCTATTCACGGGTGCTCGAATTCTCCAAGGCCGAGGAGAGTTTCGTATTCGTCGACGTAAAGGCGCCTCCAGTGCCCTCGTTGCTGCGCAATTTCTCGGCGCCCGTCATTGTGCAGTATCCGTATAGCGAGGAGGAACTCGCGCACCTATCGGCCCATGACAGCGATGCCTTCAACCGTTGGGAGGCCAGCCAGCGCTTGGCGACGCTCGAACTTGCGCGCCTTGCGCGTGGTTTCGAGGCGGACCAGCCGTACTCGGTCAGCCCGCGTCTGACCGAGGTCTATCGAGCGATCCTTGCCCATACCGAACTCGATCCGGCGCTTAAAGAACTCGCCTTGACCCTTCCCGGGGAGCACCTGATCGGAGAGGAGTTGCCCATCTACGATCCGCAGGCCGTGCATGAGGCACGCCAGTTGGTGCGCTTGCACATGGCGCAGAAGCTACGCGGCGCATGGCATGCGACCTATCTTCAGTTCCGGAACCAGGGCCCCTACCGGCCCGAGCCGCGCGCCGCAGGGCAGCGGGCTCTGAAGAACCTTGCCTTGTCCTACCTCGCGAGCCTCGATGACGCCGAGACACACACCCTCGCCTGGAGCCAGTTCGAGTCGGCTGACAACATGACCGATCGCTTCGCGGCGCTCGCGTGCATGGTGAACAACCCTCATCCCCGTCGCGAAGAGGCGCTCGCGCAGTTCTACAAACGCTACGCCAACGAGCCGCTCGTGGTCGACAAGTGGCTGCGCGTCCAGGCCGCCGCGCGGCGCGTAGGTCGTCCAGGTCTCGAAGTGGTGCAGGAGCTCATGCAGCACCGGGCGTTTTCACTACGCAATCCGAACAAGGTCTATTCTTTGTTGATGACCTTCTTCTCAAGCAATCCTGCCGAGTTCCACAGGCCCGATGGCGCCGGCTACGCGTTCTGGGCAGAGCAGGTGCTCGCGGTCGACGCCCTCAATCCGCAGGTCGCGAGTCGGCTGGCGCGCACCCTGGACCGCTGGCGCAAGCTCACTCCGACCCTGCAGCGCGCCGCCGAGGGCGCGCTCACCGAGGTGCAACGCTCGGGCCAGCTCTCCAAAGACGTCAGTGAAATCATCGGGAAGACACTCGGGTCCTAGGCGGCCCTGATCCGGTCTATCCTACTTGCGACCCCACCACCCCGTGCACCTCGACACCGGAGAGCTTCCATGACGCGCGTGACTCTGACCCGCTACCTGATCGAACAGCAACGCGCCCACAACAACATCCCCGCCGAATTGAGACTGTTGATCGAAGTCGTCGCTCGCGCCTGCAAGTCCATCGGTCACCATGTCAGCAAGGGGGCTCTGGGGGGCGTGCTGGGTAGCGCTGAGACCGAGAACATCCAGGGTGAAATCCAGAAGAAGCTCGACGTCATCTCCAATGAGATCATGCTCGAGGCCAACGAATGGGGCGGACACCTCGCCGCGCTTGCCTCGGAGGAGATGGAAGACGTCCATCCCATACCGAATCGTTATCCCCGCGGCGAATACCTGCTGCTCCTCGACCCGTTGGACGGCTCGTCGAACATCGATGTCAATGTATCGATCGGCACCATCTTCTCGGTGTTGAAATGTCCCGAAGGCATGGAGCCGAACGAGGCCGCGTTCCTGCAACCTGGCGTGCGCCAGGTGGCCGCCGGTTACGCAATCTACGGACCCCAGACGATGCTCGTTCTGACCTTTGGTTTCGGCGTGCAGGCCTTCACGCTCGACCGCGAGACCTTTAGCTGGGTATTGACCCAAGAACAGATGCGAATTCCCCCCGACACCCAGGAATTCGCGATCAATATGTCCAACCAGCGCCACTGGGAGGCACCCGTACAGCGCTACGTTACGGAACTGCTGGCCGGCAGGACCGGCCCACGCGGCAAGGACTTCAACATGCGCTGGATCGCCTCCATGGTGGCCGACGTGCACCGGATTCTGACCCGGGGTGGCATTTTCATGTATCCGCGTGACGCTCGCGAGCCCGACAAACCGGGCAAACTGAGGCTCATGTACGAGGCCAACCCGATGGCGCTGATCGTCGAAGAGGCCGGAGGGGCAGCAACCAACGGGCAGCAGAGGATCCTCGAGATCCCTCCGGAGAAGCTGCATCAGCGTGTCGCGGTCTTCCTCGGCTCGAAAAACGAGGTCGAACGGGTAACGCAATACCATGGCTAAGGCTGGCGTGACGAAGAAGAGTGCAAGCGCCTTTTCCGAGCCCCCGCCCACGGCGCTGCGCGCGGTGCGGCTGGCTGCGGGCAAGGAACGGCGGCGCGCCTGTCCGCGCGATGATCTGGACCGCTTCTCCTTGGCCGGTCGCGATCCGATCGACATCCTCGAAGCCTCCAACGCCCGCCGCGTGCCGGAACTCGTCCCGATCCGCTACGGCCGCATGGCGCATTCACCCTTTAACTTCTACCGAGGCGCAGCAGCGCTCATGGCCCACGATATCGGCAAAAGCCCGACACCGGGTATCTGCTCACAGATCTGCGGGGATGCGCATCTGGGCAATTTCGGCGGCTTCGCAAGCCCCGAGCGGGTACTCCTGTTTGGGCTAAACGACTTCGACGAGACTTTACCGGGCGCCTTCGAATGGGATCTCAAGCGCCTTGCGGGGAGCTTTCATGTTGCGGCCCGTGAGCAGTCGCTCTCGGAAGCCAGTGCAAAGAACATTGTGCTGCGCATGGCACAGACCTACCGCCAACGGATGCAGGAGACCGCGCAGATGGGGGCACTCGAGCTCTGGTACGCGCGTATCGATCTGGACACACTCATCAACATGGCGCAATCGAGCGACACGCGTCGCCAGCGCATCGAGATGGCCGAGCGCGCCTTGCATCACACCTCCGATCGGGCCTATCCGAAACTCGTCGAAGTCGTTGATGGCCAGCCCCGCATCCAGGACCGCCCTCCCCTGCTTTATCACGGCGCCATTACGACCGATTTCTACAAGGATATCCGGGCCTTCTGGCACGAGTATGTCTCCTCGATGCCTGAGGAGCGCCGTCTGCTCCTCGCGCGCTACGAGATCGTCGATGTCGCCATCAAGGTCGTGGGGGTGGGTAGCGTGGGCACCCGTTGCGCGGTCGCGCTGCTTTTGGGGGGCGGAGTCGAGCCCCTGTTTCTCCAGTTCAAAGAGGCCGACCGTTCGGTCTACGAGCGCTGGGCGGGTCGCAGCGCCTATTCCAACTCGGGCCAGCGGGTCGTCGTCGGACAGCGCGTCATGCAGGCCGCCAGCGATATCTTCCTCGGCTGGGCCCATGCCCCGCATCTGGGCGCGGATTTCTACGTGCGCCAGTTGCGCGACATGAAGATTTCATTGGTCTGCGAACATATGAGCTATAACGAGCTCCTCGAGTATGCCGACGCCTGTGGCTGGGCGCTCGCCCGCGCCCATGGCAAGGGCAGCGACCCGGCCGTCATCGCCGGCTACCTCGGGCGCAACGACGCCTTCGACCAGGCGCTTGCGCGCTTTGCGCAGGCCTATGCAGATCAAAACGAGAAGGACCACCGGGCTTTACTGCGTGCGATCAAATCAGGCCGCATCTTGGCCGACCGCAACGAAACCACGGAGTAGTCCTTCAGATCCTCGTGGCCTCTACGCTAGGGCAGGAGCACGATCGAGCCCGTCGTCTTGCGCGCCTGGAGATCCCGATGGGCCTCGTGGGCGTCGGCGAGTGGATAGGTTTGATCGATCTTGACCTTGATCTTCTTCTTCAGGATGAGACCGAACAGTTCCCGAGCACTTGCCTCGAGCTTTGCGCGCGGTATCACATGAGTGGCAAGCGTCGGACGTGTGACAAACAGCGAACCTTTCTGGGCGAGAATGCCCAGACTCACACCGGTCACGGCACCCGAAGAATTGCCGAAGCTGACCATGAGCCCCCTCGGTTGCAAACAATCCAGGGATGCCTCCCAGGTGTC
>CAJCID010000191.1 GCA_903970305.1 Rhodospirillales bacterium
GCAAGGGGAAAGGGAACCTGTTGGATCGGTGACAGAATCCCAGACAATCTGGGCGAAATCATTGACGAACTTGAGAATAAATTGTATGAATGCGGCTTAATCCACTGATTTTATGGGGTTTCGGTGCGCATCCGAGAGCGCGCTTTGCCAGCGGTTTGAGGGGCGAGGGGAAAACGCCCATCTGACTGTAACGACTGGGAGACGCAGGTGAAGGTACGGGGGGGCTTCTGGAAAACTGACTGGTTCCTCGGCGTCGTGGTCGTGGTGCTGGTCCTTTTCTTTAGTCGCAGCGACCTCCTTCAGAGCCTCGAGAACAAGGCCTACGACTTGGGCGTACAGATGTCGTCCAAGGCGCCCTCGGATCAGGTCGCGATCATCGCGATCGACGATCAAAGCATCGCCAACATCGGACGCTGGCCCTGGTCGCGCGACGTCCACGCAAAGATGATTGACCTGCTCTCCCAGGCCAAGGCCAAGGTGATCGGTCATAGCGCCTTTTTCTTCGAGCCGCAACGTGACCCCGGCCTCGACTACATCGACAAGCTCCAGGAGCTTTATACCAAGCAAGGCGCTGCGAGCGACCCGGCAGGAACTTCTGAATTCGCGCAGTTCGGACAGATCCTGAGCGAGGCCGAAGTCAATCTGAACACCGACAAGAAGCTTGCCGAAAGCATCGGCCAAGCCGGCACGGTGGTGCTCCCGATGACCTTTGTCTTGGGCGAACCGAATGGTCGTCCGGACAATGCCCTGCCCGACTCGATCGCACGCTTTAGCCTGCACGACGACAGCGGTGCGCCTCTACCGGGTAAGGCCGAGCAGCACCCCCTCGAAGCGCTCGCGGCCAAGGCGGCGGGAATCGGCTTTCTGAATACGACCGCCGATTCGGACGGCGGCATCCGCTCCGAACCCCTGATCGTGAGCTACTTTGATCGAGACTTCCCAGCCTTCGCGCTGATGATCGCCGCCCGCAGTCTGAATCTGGGTGTTCAAGACATCAAGGTTCATCCGGGCGATAGTGTCGAGCTCGGCCGGCTTGCGATCAAGACCGACGGTCAAAGCCGGATGCTCACGCATTTCTACAAGGACCACGACGGCAAACCGGCATTTCAGCAGGACTCCTTCTACGATGTCCTCACCGGCAAGATCCCGGCCTCAAAATATGCAGGCAAGATCGTATTGATCGGCGCCACGGCCCAGGGGGTTGGCTCGAGCTTTCCGACACCGGTCGCTGCCGACATGGCTCCCGTAGTGGGACTTGCCCACTCGGTGTCGAGCATCCTGTCCGAGCAATTCTTTGTCGCCCCTTGGTGGGGCACGATTGTCGAACTCGTGGTCAGCCTACTCATTGCGGCCTATCTGATCGTCCTCTTGCCGAGGTTACGCGCCGGCATGGGTGCTGTGTTGACCGGGGTCACCTTGGTGGCACTCTTGGCCACGCATTTCGGGCTCATGATCGGGCCCGGGCTTTGGCTGCACCTGATGGTCCCGGCCACATTGCTCGTCGTAGGTCATCTGGCTCTGACAACCAAGCGCTTCCTCGTCACCGAAGCCGGTAAGGACAAATCGGATCTGGAGTCGGCCGAATCGAATCGGATGCTGGGGTTGGCGTTCCAGGGGCAGGGGCAGCTCGACATGGCCTACGAGAAATTCCGCAAGTGTCCGCTGGATGACTCGGTGATGGAGAACCTCTACAACCTGGCCCTGGACTTTGAGCGCAAACGCCAGTTCAACAAGGCACAGGCGGTGTACGAGTACATGTCCTCGTACAATCCCAAGTTCCGCGACCTGCAGGCCAAGCTGTCTCGCGCCAAGACCATGTCGGAGACGATCATCCTGGGCGGCTCGAACACGCGCACCAATGCCAGCCTGATCTCGGGGGACGGGGCGGGAACGGTCGAGAAGCCGATGCTTGGTCGCTATCAGGTCGAGAAGGAACTGGGCAAGGGTGCCATGGGTGTGGTCTATCTCGGCAAGGATCCCAAGATTGGACGCGTGGTGGCGATCAAAACCATGGCGTTGGCCCAGGAATTCGAGCCCGACGAGCTCCAGGACGTGAAAGAACGCTTCTTCCGTGAAGCCGAGACAGCGGGGCGTTTGAACCATCCGAACATTGTCACGATCTTCGATGCCGGCGAAGAGCACGACCTGGCCTACATCGCGATGGAGTTCCTCAAAGGCAAGGATCTCGTCCCGTTCACGAAGCCCGACAATCTCCTGCCGCTCGATCGCGTGGTCAGCATCCACGCGCGGGTCGCCGAGGCGCTCGCCTATGCACACCGGCAAAATGTCGTGCACCGGGACATCAAACCGGCCAATGTGATGTACGAACTCGAAAGCGACACGGTCAAAGTCACGGATTTCGGGATCGCTCGGATCACTGATTCCTCCCGTACCAAAACAGGCATGGTTCTGGGCACACCGTCCTACATGTCGCCTGAACAGCTCTCGGGAATGAAAATCGACGGACGCTCGGACCTGTTCTCGCTCGCGGTGAGCCTATTCCAGATGGCCAGCGGACGACTCCCGTTTGTGGCCGACTCGATGGCCCAGCTGATGTTTAAGATCGCCAACGAGGAAGCTCCGGATCCGAGAATCTATAACAGCGCCATTCCCGAAGCACTCGCTGCAGTGATCCGACGTGGCATGAGCAAGAACATCGAGCTGCGCTACCAGAGCGGCGACGAGATGGCTGCAGAGCTGCGCGCGGTGTTTGGCGAGCGCCCCGGTGTCGGGGCGAGCGCGACGGCGGCCCCCTTGCGACCGGCAGCTCCCCCATCTGCCCCGCAGGCGCCCCCACCTGCCGCACCCCGTGGGGCGCCCGGGATGGATGCGACGCTCGTGACCCAGCCGCGTGCGCCTGCGGTCGATCCTGCCATGGCCGCGACGATGATCAGCCCGGCGGCTGCGCCGGTCAGTGCGCCTGCTGTGGCTCCCCGCGAGCCGGCACCGACTAACCAGCCTGTCGCGGAAGCACCCAATGCGCTCGCCCAGACCGACGTCTTGCCGCAGCCTCCAGAACGCCCAACCGAGGGTGGGACAACCCATGTGGATTTCGAACTCTAGGGCCGCGCATGAAGCTGAATGTCGAGCTCGAGGTTGCATTCAAGAGCCATTCCGGAATGGTGCGCTCTCACAATGAGGATTCTGTAGCCGTGGCGCCGGAAGTCGGGCTGGCTATTCTGGCCGACGGGATGGGCGGCTATAACGCAGGTGAAGTGGCCAGCGGCATGGCCACGGCAGTGCTGAAGAATGACCTGGCGGCTGACCTGAATGAGTGGTACCGGGAATTGACGCGCAAGGGGACGGCCAAGCTGCACACGCTTTTGCAGGCCCGCGTGGACGGGGCGAATACCGCGATCTTCCAGTCGGCCCAGAGCCAGCCGCAGTATGCGGGCATGGGGACGACGCTCGTGATGGGGCTGTTCCGCGACCAGTCGGTGACGGCGCTGCACATCGGCGACTCGCGGATGTACCGGCTGCGCGGTGACGAATTCGTTCAGATCACGCGCGATCATTCGCTCTTGCAAGATCAAATCGACGCTGGCATGGTTACGCCCGAACAGGCGAAGCTGTCGATGAACAAGAATCTGGTGACGCGTGCATTGGGAGTGGATCCGAGTGTCGAAGCGGAGATTCGGGACTTCGAAACGAAACCGGGTGATATCTATCTGCTGTGTTCGGACGGGCTTTCGGATATGGTGCCGGAGGGCGAAATCAAGGAAACGTTGCAAGTCTTGGGCGGCAACCTCGAACTCGCGGCCAGCACACTCATTCAGAAGGCCAACGACTACGGTGGACGTGATAACGTATCCGTCATATTGGTAAAGGTTCAACCGAACAGCAGGGCAGCGCGCAGTCTTTTCGCCCGGTTCATCAATTGGCTGAAATAGCGGAGTAACTCATGGCAAAGCTGATCCTCTCCATGGATGGTCTGGTGTTGAAGGAAGTCCCTCTCACCAAGGAGCGCACGACCATCGGGCGTCGACCCCACAACGACATTGTCATCGACAATCTGGCGGTGAGCGGCGAACACGCCGTGATCGTCACGATTCTCAATGATTCGTTTCTTGAGGACCTGGGTTCCACCAATGGCACCATGGTGAACAGTCAGCCGATCAAGAAGCACTTTTTGCAAAATAACGACATGGTTGAGCTCGGCAAGTACAAGCTCAAATTCGTGGCCGATTCCGCACGCGCGACCTCGGCCAACGATTTCGAAAAGACCATGGTTCTGCGTCCCGGGATGATGCCGAAGTCGGCACCGCCCGCGCCCGCTCCTGCCGGGGCCAGTCCCGCTGGCTTCAATCCCACGACGACGCAGCCTCAAAGCGGTTCTGGCGCGGCCGCCGCGCCCGCGATTGCGCCAGTGGCGCCTCCGATGGCCGGCGGGCCGCAGGCCGTGATCCAGATTCTGAACGGCCCGAATGCTGGCAAGGAATTGGCCCTAACGAAGGCCCTCACCACGCTAGGCCGGCCGGGTGTCCAGGTGGCCGTCATCACACGCCGGCCGCAGGGCTATTTCATCACGCACGTCGAAGGTGCGACTTTCCCTGTGGTCAACGGCAAGACGTTGACTCTTGAGGCCCATGCCCTGAACAACCACGACATTCTGGAGCTCTCCGGAACAAAGATGGAATTCTTCTTCAAGTGATGGGTGCCGGCCAGTTCCTCTGCGGCGCGACCGATGCGGATGAACTGACTCTGCCACAGTCCAGGCCTTGAAGCAGAATCTTCCGCGGATCGTCCTGGCCCTCTTGCTGGTGGGACTGTTTTTGGCCCACGCGACGAGCATTCTACGGATCGGCGCGATCGACCGACTCGACCAGGCGATCTACGACGCGCGGCTTCGGGCCACGATGCCCAATACCCCAGATCCGCGCATTGTCATCTTGGACATTGATGAGAAAAGCCTCGAGGAGGAGGGCCATTGGCCTTGGGGCCGGGACAAGCTTGCGCGCATCCTCGACAAGCTCTTTACGTTGCACAAGATCGCGATCCTCGGCTTTGACGTGGTGTGGGCCGAAAAGGACACCAGTTCGGGTTTGGCCCACCTCGAGGAACTCGCCCAGGGAGAGTTAAAGGGCGATCCCGCGTTTCTCGCGCAGCTCGATAAGCTGCGCCCGACCCTCGATTTCGACCAGCTCTTTGCCGACGCGATCCATAACCGTCCCGTGGTCCTGGGCTACTTCTTTACCGGGGATAGGGAGCAGCACAAATCCGGACTCTTGCCTGAGCCGGCTTTGCCCGCGGGGATATTCAATAATCGACCGATACAGATCTTCCAGTGGGACGGCTACGGCGCAAATCTGCCGTCACTGCAAAAGGTCGCTCTGGCGGCGGGCCATTTCAATCCGGTCGAGGATAACGACGGGACCGTGCGCCGCGTCCCGATGCTCGTCGAGTTCGAAGGCAACTACTACGAGTCCCTTTCGCTTGCCGTCATGCGCGCCCTGTTGGGCTCGCCTGGCATTAGGCCCGGATATCCGGATGACGCTCCGTGGCTTCCGCGCAGCTACAGCGGTCTTGAGTCCCTGGACCTACCGATCCATGGCAAGGGGATCTTGCGCGTGCCGGTCGATCGCAACGTCGCCACGCTCGTGCCGTATCGCGGTCGCGGCTTCGCCGCGGGGGGGTCATTTCGCTACATTTCGCTGACCGATGTGCTGCACGACCGGGTCCCGGCGGGAGCCTTGAAGGACAAGATCGTGTTGGTCGGGACCTCTGCTCTGGGCTTGGTCGACCAGCGCGCCACCCCCGTGAGCGAAGTCTATCCGGGGGTCGAAGTGCATGCCAACCTCATCTCCGGAATGCTCGACGGAAACATCAAGGAGGCGCCGGACTATACCCTCGGTGCGGAGGTTGTGATGCTGCTCCTGGTTGGCCTATTGCTCGGGCTCGCGTTGCCCTTTCTGTCCGTTGTACGCGCGGTCATCCTCAGCCTCGTCCTGGCGCTCTTGCTGGTCGCCTTCAATCTCTTCGCCTATACCCAGGCCAACCTCGTGTTGCCGCTGTCGAGCTCGCTGTTATTGCTCACGGCGATCTTCGCGATCAACATGATCTACGGCTACTTCATCGAATCGCGCGGCAAGCGCGAGTTGGCGGGGCTATTCGGGTCTTACGTGCCACCCAAGCTCGTCGAGGAGATGTCGCGTGATCCGCGGGCCTATAACATGGAGGGTCGCAGCGAAGAGTTGACCGTGATGTTCGCCGACGTGCGCGGATTTACGACCATCTCCGAGTCCCTCAAGCCCAAAGACCTGTCCGAATACATCAATGAATATCTGACGTCGATGTCGCTCATCATCCAGAATCACCGGGGTACTTTGGACAAGTACATTGGCGATGCGATCATGGCCTTCTGGGGCGCGCCGGTGGCCGAGGCGCGCCACGCCCAGCTGGCCGTCGAGACGGCAATCGAGATGCAAGGCGAGGTCGCGCGCGTCAATGAGCGCTTTCGCGCGCGCAGCTGGCCTGACATGCAGATCGGGATCGGCGTATCGACCGGAGTGATGAGCGTGGGCGACATGGGCTCGAAGATCCGGCTGGCCTATACGGTGATGGGCGATGCGGTGAACCTGGGCTCGCGGCTTGAGGGGGTGACAAAAACCTATGGGGTCGGCATTATCGTCTCAGAGGCGAGCCGGAAAGCCGTCGCGGGCATCGTGTTTCGCGAACTCGACCGGATCCGGGTCAAAGGGAAAGACGAGCCGATCGCGATCTTCGAGCCCATCGGGCGAGAAGGAGAGGTCGAGCAGTCCAAGCTTGATGAGCTTAAACTGTGGCATCAGACCTTGAAAGTCTACCGGGCGCAGCAATGGGATCAGGCGGAACTTCAGCTGCTGAACCTGCAAAAGCTTGCGCCGGGCACGAAGCTCTATGTGCTTTTCGGTGAACGAATCGGCGTGTACCGACAGAGCCCACCCCCGGAAAACTGGGGTGGCGTGACTAATTTCACAGAGAAGTAGGGCAGTCCCCAGTACGATCGGACCATGAAAGTACGAATCCTCGGGTGTAGCGGCGGGATCGGGGGGCGCCATATGCGTACTACCTCGATGCTGGTGGATCATGACGTCTTGATCGACGCCGGCACCGGTGTGGGTGATCTGACGCTTGCCGAGTTGGCTCAGATCGACCATGTCTTTCTCACGCACAGTCATCTCGACCATATCTGTTCGATACCCTTCCTGGTGGATACCGTGGGGGGCATGCGCACCAAACCGCTTCTGGTCCACGCTCTGCCGCAGACCATTGAGGTGCTGCGCGAGCACATCTTCAACTGGAAGGTCTGGCCGGATTTCACGGTCATACCCGATGTTGAACATCCCTTCATGAGCTACGCCCCGCTGGAACTGGGTGAGAGTGTCACCGTCAAGAGGCGCCGGTTCGCTACTTTGCCGGCGAACCACACGGTGCCGGCGATCGGCTATTCGGTGACGGGCGAGTCGGGTGGCACGCTCGTCTACACGGGTGATACGACCAACAACGATTCCCTCTGGCCTGTGGTCAACCGGATCCGCAATCTGCGCTACCTGATCATCGAGACCGCTTTTTGCAACCGAGAACGCGGCCTTGCCGAAGCCTCCAAGCATCTCTGCCCAGACATGCTCGCCGAGGAGCTCGCGAAACTCGAACGCGATCCGGAGATCTTCATCACGCATCTGAAGCCCGGCGAAATCGAGCTGACCATGCAGGAGATCGAGGAAGATGCGGGAGAATTCAATCCGCGCATGTTGCAAAACGGTCAGGTTTTCGAGCTTTAGGGCAACACTCCATGAATACTCCGTCCGTCGCGACGCTCAGTCGCCTTGACCCCCTTGGCGCGCTCTCCCCCGATCGCTTGGCCGAACTTTCGAGCTTCTGCCATACCGAAACCATGCCGGCTGATGTTGATCCTTTCGCCGAAGGGTCCGGCCTCGCCCAATCGGTATACGTGCTGCACGGTGCTGTCGAGGTGACCTACCAGGACGGTGGGCATGAGGTCGTGACCGACACCACGGTCTCGGGTCACCGTCCGATCGGCAAGGGGCGCCGCATCCTCAACGCCCGCACCCTTGCCCCGACTGAACTGATGCGCGTCGACGACGACCTGATCGATATCATGGTCACCTGGAACCAGATCGAGACGCTCGGCAAGTTCGAGGTACCTGCAGATCCGGCCGATTCGGCAAGGCCAGCGCCCGGACAGACGGGCTGGACCCAGTTTATCGGCGTCTTTAGCCTAGACACCCTGACCTCAGGGGCGTTTGCCAGCCTGCCGCCGGCGCACATCGCCGAACTCCTGCAGCGCTTTGAGCCGATCGAGGTCCGTCGGGGCGAAGTGGTGCTGCAGGAAGGCGATAAGGGCGATTTTTACTACGTCATCGAGTCCGGCCGCGCGCGCGTGACCCGCCTGGTGGGTGGCGTGAGCATGCCCCTGGCAGACCTAAAGAGTGGCGATGCGTTCGGCGAGGAAGCGCTCCTGGTGGAGGGGCTACGCAACGCAACGGTGACCATGCGCACCGACGGACGGCTGCTTAGGCTTGCAAAGTCCGATTTCGATGCCCTTCTGAAGCAGCCTCTTTTGACCGATATTGGCTATGCCGAGGCGCTCGCCCGGGTGACGAATGGGGCGCAGTGGCTCGACGTACGCTTTCCATCCGAGTACCAGCATGACAGAATACCGGGAGCCGTCAACGTGCCGCTAGGAGAACTGCGCCACGCCCTCGACGTTCTCGACAAGGCAGTCGAATACATCGCTTACTGTCAAAGCGGTCGGCGCAGCGCGGCCGCCGCATTCCTCCTAGCGCAGCGTGGCTATAAGGCTGCGGTGCTGGCAGGGGGCATTTGGAGCGTCCATACTGCGGTCTGACGGGGTCTTTCCCGTTCGACCGATCGAGTCACAGGAAGGATCAAGATGAACGCAGCCGTGGTCGGCGGTCAGGCCGCTGAAAAGGGAACGGGCAAGGGAGTTGGGCCGGGTGCCGCCCGCGATCTGAACCTCAAGCTCTTGTTTTCGAAGAACCTGCAGCACGTTGCGAACCGCATTCACGCCACCCAAAACGTCGATGAAATCATCCTCGAGGTCAGCGGCGATATCTGTCGGGTCTTCAATGCGGATCGCTTGACGATCTACGTGGTGAGTGAAGACAAGCAGGCGATCGTCTCAAAGGTCAAGACGGGTCTGAATTCCTTTCGCGATCTGAAACTGCCAATTAACAGCCAAAGCGTCGCGGGCCACGTTGCCCACAGCCGTACGGTCGTGAATGTCAAGGACGTCTACGACGAGGCGGAACTGAAGGCGATCCATCCGGAACTGCATTTCCTCCAGGAGGTGGATAAGCGTACCGGATATCGGACCAAGCAGGTGCTGGTCGCACCGATCCTCGAGGAGGTCGACGGCGAGAAGGGCCCCGGGGACCTGATCGGCGTCGTGCAGATCATCAATAACAAGGCGGGGCATCCGTTCGGCGAAGTGGAGGTCGATGGCGTCGAAGAGCTGTGCAAGACGCTCGCGATCGCGATGCGCAACCGCAAGAAAGAGGAAGAGCTCGTCACCAAGGCCTCGGCAGGTCCGACGGTTCGGACCAAGTACGACAGTCTTATCGCCGATGCAGTCATTTCGGCCGAAGAGCTGAAGCTGGCCGCAAACTCGGCACGCCGTAAGGCCCTGGACATCGAGACCGTCCTTGCGCAGGAATTCCAGGTGAAACGGGATGCGATCGGCCGGGCACTCGGAAAGTTCTTTGGCGTACCTTACGAGCCGTTTCGGATCGACCGGGTCAAACCCCTCGATCTGCTGAGGACCATCAAACGGGATTACGTCGAGTCCTCGGAGTGGCTGCCCATCGAAGATTCGGCCGATGGGCTTGTCGTGCTTGCGCTCGATCCCGAGCGCATCCGGTCGTCCCGCGTCGTGAACAACATCTTTCCGAAAACCGCCAAGGTCGTTTTTCGGGTCACCACGCGTGATGAGTTCCACCAGACGATGGATCAGTTTTTCGGTGACGAGTTCACCTCGAGTTCGATTGGAAGCTTCCTCTCCGACCTCGAAGACAGTGATCGTGAGATCGCGATCGACACCAGCGACGAGGCGTCTGCGGCGTCGGACAATGAACTCGTCAAATTCGTCAACAAGATCATCATGGATGCCCACCATCAGGGTGCCTCGGATATTCACATCGAGCCCTATCCCGGCAAGGGCAAGACCGAGATTCGCTTTCGCAAGGATGGCACGCTGGTTCCCTACATCGAGGTTCCGGCCAGCTATCGCGCGCCTCTCATCGCGCGCCTGAAAATCATGTGTGACCTGGATATCTCGGAGAAGCGTAAGCCTCAGGATGGCAAGATCAAGTTCAAGAAATTTGCGCCGCTCGATATTGAACTGCGGGTCGCAACCATCCCTTCTGCAGGGGGTGTGGAAGACATCGTGATGCGGATTCTCGCCGCGGGTGAACCGATCCCCGTCGAGAAACTCGGTCTGACACCACACAATCTGGAGCGCTTGAAGCGCGTGGTTGCGCAACCCTACGGTCTGTTCTTTGTTTGTGGACCGACGGGCTCGGGCAAGACGACGACCCTGCATTCGGTGCTCGGCTACCTGAACACTCCAGAGACCAAGATCTGGACCGTCGAAGACCCGGTGGAAATCACACAGAAGGGCCTGCGACAGGTCCAGGTCAATCGCAAGGCCGGACTGGATTTCGCCACCGTGATGAAGTCCTTCCTGCGTGCGGATCCGGACATCATCATGGTCGGGGAAATGCGCGACAAGGAGACCGTCGCAATGGGCATCGAGGCCTCGTTGACGGGCCACCTGGTATTTGCCACTCTCCATACCAATAGCGCGCCCGAGTCGATCATCCGACTCTTGGACATGGGGATGGACCCGTTCAATTTCGCCGACGCACTCCTGGGTGTACTAGCCCAGCGCCTGGCGAAACGTCTGTGCGAATGCAAGGAGCCCTATACACCGGATCAGGCGGAAGTGAAGCAGTTCCTAACGGAATACGCCGAGGAGTTGCGGGCGACCGAGGAATGGCGTAAAGATTCGCCGGGCGAAGCCAAGAAGCTCTATGAAGGATGGCTCAAAGAGTACGGCAAGGACGGCAAACTCAAGTTCCATCGCACCAAGGGCTGCGAGAAGTGTGGTGGTAGCGGCTACAAGGGTCGCGTCGGTCTGCACGAATTACTGGTCGGCACCGACGCAATCAAGAAGAACATTCAGGAGCACGCGCGGGTCTCGGAGATGTTTACCACGGCGATCGGCGAAGGCATGCGAACCTTGAAGATGGACGGGATGGAGAAGGTATTGATGGGGGTTACGGACATGAAACAGGTCCGCGCAGTATGCATAAAGTAGCATCTAGGTCAGACACTTAGTTCACATTAGGTGGATCAGGTCTTGACCAAAATTTGGCAGTTCGCATGACAATTATCGTCAGCGTGTCGAAGAATGGGCACGTAAATTCGGGCCATATCGACGATGAGGAGGCTTTTGCGGTGGTTTTCGATGGTTTTTCGCATGGCACACACCTTGCGTTAGGAACTTGCGAGAGAGATTCCTCTCAACACTAACTTACGGAGATTTTTATGAAGACGATGCAAAAGGGTTTTACCCTGATCGAACTGATGATCGTGGTTGCGATCATCGGTATCCTGGCTGCTATCGCACTGCCGGCTTATCAGGACTACACGATCCGCGCGAAGGTGTCGGAAGGTTTGGTTCTGGCCGAGTCGGCTAAGCTCGCTGTTGCCGAGTCGTTCCAGTCCAACGGTACCGCTCCTGCCACGAATAGCGGCGCCGGCTACACGTTCGTCGCGACCAAGTATGTCTCGGACATCGAGATCGGCGCTAACGGTACGATCGAAGTGACCTACAACACGGCCACGGGCGGGATCACCCAACTCGGTGGCTCGAACACCATTGGCATTACGCCGAACATCGCCCAAGCCGCCCTGACTGCCACCGCTCAAGGTCCGATCGACTGGGCTTGCGCGTCTGCGACCCACACGGTTGCAACCTCGCAGGGCCTGGTGGTCACCGCTACGGGTTCTGTTCTCGCGAAGTACGCTCCTGCGAACTGCCGTTAATCCAAGGGATCTTTGATCAGGCCTTTTGTGTTGCGATCAGTCGGATAAACAGGGGCGCTTCGGCGCCCCTGTTTTTCGACTGGTGAAGCAGGTCTTCCGGTCTTCCAAATGAGGAGCTGTCATGAACTCTTGTCGCCCGCGAAAGGTGTCCCTCAAAGAGCGCGGCTTTACCTTGATCGAACTGATGATCGTCGTGGCCATCATCGGCATTCTGGCGGCGATTGCAGTGCCCGCCTATCAGGACTACTCCATTCGAGCAAAGATTTCTGAAGGTTTGATTCTCGCCGAGCCCGCCAAGCTCGCAGTGGTCGAATTCTTCTGGACTCAGGGATTCGGGCCGAGTTCGAGCGCCCAGGCCTCGTTCACGAGCCCCTCGAGCAAGTACGTCTCCAGCATCAATATCGGACCGGGCAATACAGCCATCACCATCACTTACAATGCGACGGGATCGCTCTCATCCCTGGGCACCAAGAACGTGATCATGCTCACGCCATTCGTCAACCACGTCATGCTCGCGACGACCCCCAGTCCCGACGGCAGTGTGGATTGGGCGTGCGCGTCTGCCACCGCGACTTATGCGACATCACAAGGCAATGGAACGGCGCTCTTAGGCAGTCTCGATGCGCGCTATGCCCCGGCGGTCTGTCGTTAGGGCCACCCCGAACCAGGTTTCGAATTTACTGATTTACTCCTGGCTTTGGGTTCTGCGGGAGTGAGGTTTGTATTCGCGACAGGACATACTAACGAGGCTACGCGCCGGGGCCATTCATCTCGGCATCTCGGCGCTCATTGCACTCTTGTTGATCGTGGTGGTCTTCAAGGTGTGGTACCCCGCGCCTCTCGACGAGGCCGCGGGAGTGCGCCATATCTATCTCTTGATCCTCGGTATCGACGTGACGATCGGCCCGTGCCTGACCTGCCTTGTCTTCGATACGAGGAAGCGGTCCCTGCGCTTCGATCTGAGCGTGATCGCGCTCTTGCAACTGGGGGCCTTGGGCTACGGGATGGCAACCGTCTTTGTGGCTCGGCCGGCCTACGTCGTCTTCAACGTGGACCGGTTTGATCTCGTCCTCGCCAAGGACATCGATCCAAAAAGCGAGGCTCGCAGCAAGACTTCTCAATATCGCAGAGCTCCCGTGACCGGCCCACGCTGGCTCTCAGCCGTCATGCCGACCGACACCGAAGAACGCAACAAGATTCTCTTTCAGGCGGTCGGTGGAGGGTACGATCTGCCTCAATTACCCGAGTACTACGCACCGCTGTCCGCGCAGAGCGAGGTGCTCAAGAAACGCGTCCAGCCCCTCGAGACCCTGCGGAGCGACAATTTGAAGCGCGCGAGCGCAGAACAGGTCGACCGACTGCTCGCTCCGTATCTGAAGGAACCGCAGCGCTACGGCTTCTTGCCGCTTAGGGCCCCGGTGCAGGATATGGCGGTGATCGTGCAGCGTGACACCGGGGCCGTCGTCAAGATCCTGCCCCTCTATCCGTGGAGCGACTAGTCTGGGTCAGCTGGGCGAGCCGTGTTGGCCGTCCGGGTCCAGTCGCCGGATTGACCGCCACGTTTTTCGACCAGGCGCACGTCGTTGATCGTCATGCCACGGTCGACTGACTTGCACATGTCGTAGATGGTCAACAGGCCGACTTGGCAGGCGGTCAGTGCCTCCATCTCGACACCGGTCGGCCCCACGCACTCGGCGCGCGCGGTGCAATGGATTCTCGAGTGGGCCTCATCGATCTCGAAGGCGACCTCGACACGGGTCAAGGCGACCGGGTGACACAGTGGAATCAGTTCGGAGGTTCGTTTTGCGCCCTGGATTGCGGCGATTCGAGCAATCCCGATCACATCCCCCTTTTTCGCGGTTCCGGCAGCAACGAGCGCGAGCGTGCTGGCTTGCATGTCGATGTGGCCTGCAGCGATGGCCAGCCGTGGAGTGGCCAACTTCTGCGCGACATCAACCATCCGCGCAGCTCCTGCTGCATCGAAGTGCGTCAGTGAAGTATTCTTTTCACTCATGAAGGGCGCGTCCGGTTTGTCCCGAGGGTACCCTAAGGCAATCGAGGTCGCTCACCTCTTGCGCCGAAGTCCCACTGCATCTCTGTAATATCATAGCAGCATGGAAAGTGCGAAGTTCATGAGGCATCTGCTGGCGCGGCGGCTGGTCGCAGTGCTGGTTTGCTGCACCTTGGGCGTGGCCCCCATGGGTCGTGGCCTTGCCACCGAAACCCTGCCGACCCTTGGAGACCCGAGTAGCGACGAGTTGTCTCCGACAGCCGAACGCAAGCTTGGTGAGGACATCATGCGTCAGGCCCGCGAGGCCGACGACATCTTCGAAGACCCGGAGAGCACCGAGTACCTGAACCAATTCGGGCTCAATCTGATCCTGCATGCGCCACCCAGTCCGCAACCCTTTGAATTCTTCCTGGTCCTCGACCGGGACATCAATGCTTTTGCCTTACCCGGGGGTTACATTGGAGTGAACACCGGGTTGATCATCGCGACCGAATCCGAATCCGAGCTCGCCTCGGTGCTCTCGCACGAAATGGGTCACGTCATTCAACGCCACATCGCGCGCGGCATGGACCGCGAGGCCCAGACCGGCCCGATCGCTCTGGCGGCCATGCTGCTCGGAATCCTGGCGGCGGCGAAGGCCCGACAAGCCGATGCCGGAGAGGCCGCGATGACCATGGGTGAGGGCTTCGCGATCTCAGATCAACTTGCCTTCTCGCGCGACGCCGAGCGCGAAGCGGACCGGGTCGGCTTTCAGATCCTCCACGATTCCGGCTTCGACGTCGCGGGCATGGCAACCTTCTTCGAGCGTCTGCAGAAGGCGACGGCGATCTATGAGAACGGCGCGCCTGAGTGGCTGCGGGATCACCCGGTCACTTCCGAGCGGATCGCCGATATCCAGAACCGCATCCGGGTGACCCACTATCGCCAGCGCGCCGACAGTCCGGACTTCCAGTTGATCCGCTCGCGCCTGAAGGTCCTGCAGAACATCACCGCCCAGGGTCTGCGCGACACACAGGTGGCTTTCGAGGATCAACTGGCCCATGGCAACTATGCCAGCGAAGTGGCGATTCGCTATGGCCTGGCTGTCGCCATGCTGCGTCAGGAGAACCTCACCGGCGCTCAGCAGCAGCTCGAGCGCATTCAAAAGCTCGCTCCCAAGCCGGACCCCGTGATCGCCAACTTCCAGATTCAACTGAAGCGTGCCCAGAAAGATCTACCCGCCGCGCTCGCCGCGGCGAAGCTGGCCTGCGAAGAATTTCCCCAGTCGCGGTCCCTGGCCTGGCAGTATGGACAGGTGCTGCAGGAGATGGGCCGAAATGACGAGGCGATCGCGTTTCTCCGTGATCAGTTGCTTCTCTATCACTCGGAAGCCCCGCTCTACGGGTTGCTGGCCAAGAGCTACATCGCCAGCGGCCAGCCGATGCTCGAGCACGAGGCGCTTGCGGAAGAATATTATCTTCGGGGGGGCGTGCAAGCGGCGATCGAACAGCTCAATCTCGCACATAAGGAAGGGGGGAGCGATTTTTACGAGCTCTCCCAGATCGATGCCCGGCTCACCCAACTCAAGGCCGAGTGGGCGGATATTCAGAAGCAACGCAAAGACGGTAAACGCGCGTCCTAGCCCGGCCTCGCGCGTTCGAAACCGGCTGCCCTAGGTCGATAACCCGGCTAATGCGGGATGCGGGTCGAATCCGAATCGTCCCGCGACACTGGCGCGTTCGATGCTCGATACGGCAAGCAGGGTCGCGACACCTGGCCACTCCAGAACCAGGTGGCCCCCCAAACCTTGGACGTATCCCTCGATCGCAGCGGCGAGAAGGTCGTCTTCTGGACGCTCCCCGCTCGGGCCACGCAGGCCCTCCATCAAGAGCGTGCTGTCGTGATCGTGCAAGACCCCCACGGCCGAACCGCACGCCAGAAGAATGCGGCCGTCCTCATCGATGAATATCTCGCCCGGGACACACGCTTCCCGGCCCGTGTGGTCCGTTAGCTCCCATCGCCCCCCTGTGGAGCCAAGGCGCCACACCCATGGCGTGTACTCCAGTTCGACGTAGACGCGCTGGGGCCCATTCTGGAAGAGCCACCGGCCGGCCTCGTCGGACAAGTAATTGCGCCCGATGAACGCTAGTGTCGGTCCATGCGTCAGCGTCTGACGTTCTGCGCCGATGCGCCACCGACCCCGTGAATCCAGGGCGAGCCAGCCAAAGCAGTCCGGAACGTTCGGCCACTTTTTGAGGGCAAGTCGGACAATTTCGTCCATTATTGCTGTGCCAGAAGGAACTCCAGGGTTCGGGCTGGTAGCCACCCGGAACCTTGTCCGAGCGCGTAAAAACCCACATGCCCGCCTTCGGGAGGGTACTCCAGTCGAATCGTTGCCGACACCTCTCTGGCCGTGGGCAAAGCCGGCGAGGGCAGGAACGGGTCATTGAGTGCGTTAAGCACCAGGGTCGGCACCCTGATGTCGGCTAAGACGGGCTTGGCCGAGGCGCGTCGCCAATAATCGTCGGCGTTCAGGTAGCCGTGCAGGGGCGCAGTCACCACGTCGTCGAACTCGTGAAGGTTCTGCGCGCGCTGCATGGCGATGCGATCGAAAAGACCCGGATATTGCGCGAGTTTCTGCTCGCATTTGGGCTTTAGGGTTCGCAAGAAGAAGCGGGTATAGAACCGATTGAAGCCCTGTGAGAGCGCGCGGCCTCCAGCAGGGAGATCAACTGGAGCCGAGATGGCCGCGGCAGTAACCACCCACTTACATGCTTCAGCACCATTTTCTCCAAGCCAACGCAGCAACGCGTTGCCCCCCAGTGAGACACCGGCCGTATGCAATGGCGCGCCCGGAAACTGCTCCTTGAGCCGCTGTAAGATCCAGCCGATTTCCTCGCTGTCGCCGGAGTGGTAGAAACGCGGGGCGCGGTTTAATTCGCCGCTGCAACCGCGAAAATGGGGCACAACTCCGCGCAACTGGGCGGCCTCTACCCTGCGCATCAGCGCGCGGGCGTAGTGACTTTGGGAACTGCCCTCAAGGCCGTGGAACAGTACGATCAGCGGGGCTGTGGCACTCGTCGAGTCGATCCAGTCGAGATCGATGAAGTCTCCATCAGGAGTGTTCCAGCGTTCGCGGCGGTAGGAAGGCGAGCGGGGTACCAGGACGCTCGAGGGGAGGATGGTCTGCGCGTGGGATCCGCGCAGCCACTGCGGGGGCTGATAGGTCGTCTCTTTCATCACCGATTCAGTGGAGCGTTCGCGCGGGGGGGCCGACCGAGGCGGTCAATTGTTCGGCCGGCATCAACGAGGCGTGATGAAGAACCAGGCGCCATCCCTGCGGCCCCTTGAAATAGACATTGGTCGCAAAGACGTTCACGACGGCCGTTTGACCCTGCTGGGCGACGATGACTTGTTCGATCAGGGAATGGACCGCCGTCAGCGGTCCCTGGTTGACTTGCACCTGAGTGCGGCGTGCATGCACCGGACCGTTGGCGAACATCGCCTTCCAGCCCGCTCGGACGGCGGCATGACCCACCAGCCGAGGGCCGCCCGGATGGATGCAGACGATCTCATCGTCCTCCGACCAGAGCTCCATCAAGGCCTCCAGGTTGGCATGCTCGAGCGCATCGTAGAACGCCTGCTCGGCGTCATCGGGCGATGCATGGAGACTCTTGGATTGCGTCATCGGGCGGATCGCAGGACGGGTCAGTCGGCAAGGGCGGTCTCAAGAGCACGGAGCACCTCTTCAGGCGCGATCTGATTCAGGCAGTTTAGATGCCCGAGGGGACAGACTCGCTTAAAGCAGGGGCTGCACTCAAGGTGTAACCATAGTACCTGTGCTCGCGCCGATCGGGGAGGCGTGTGGCGCGGATCGGAAGAGCCGAAAAGCGCCACCTGGGGGCGTTCGAGAGCCGCGGCGATATGCATCAAGCCCGAGTCGTTGCTGACGACCGCTTGAGCCCCCGCGATGAGCGCGATGGCCTCATCCAGTGAAGTCTGTCCCGCGAGAACCCGGACCGGGGCGGCGCTTGCTGCGGCGATCTCTCCTGCAGTCTGGGCATCCGCTTTACTGCCCAGGAGAATGAGTTCGCGTCTCGGATCGGCGCTGTAGAGGAGATCTGCGAGCCGGGTGTAGTGCGCCGCGGGCCAGCGCTTGGCCGGGCCGAATTCGGCGCCCGGACACAGGGCAATAACGGGGCGGCCCTGCCCGAGACCCAAGTCCTCAAACAGCTGGGCCGAGCGTTCGGGATCGACCACCAGCCGGGGTGCGAGATCGCTACCCGTTGCGTCGGTAACAAGGCGCAGGTAGCGCTGGATCATCGGAATTTCCTTGCCTGGATCCTCGAAGGATCGGCTCAGGAGCACCGCGCGTCCTTCGTTGCGATAACCGATGCGCTCGGGAATGCGGGCCATCCAAGGGATCAAGGCGGATTTGAAGCTGTTGGGCAGGATGATCGCCCTGTCAAAGTCCAGGGCACGGATGTGCCGCGCCAGCTGGCGTTGCGCCTGCCAATCCAGCACACCGTGACGCAGCGGCGAGCGGACGACCGCGTCGACCTCGGGCATCGCATCCAAGACCGCGGCGACCCATTCCGGAGCCAGCACCGTGAGCTGCGTTGATGGGTCAGCCTTGATGTGGCGCAACAGAGGTTGCGCCATCAGGACGTCGCCAATCCAGTTCGGCGTGACGACCAGAATTTTCATGAGCCCTGCTCAGCTGGCAGGCAAGAAGTCCCGTCCTGCGGCTGCCGCAGGGATCGACGCCACATCAGTGTCCGTGCAGGACGGTGCCAGGCCGGAGCCGGTACTCTGTACCGCAGTACGGGCACTTGGCCTCACCTGTCTTGGTGACATCCAGATAGACCCGCGGGTGATGATTCCAAAGAGGCATGGCCGGATTGGGGCAGAAAGCGGGCAGGTCGTTTGCGCCGAGTTCGACGCACCGGGGTTCCTCGGGACTCGCAGCCATGTTCAGAATCCTCGTCAAACGGCAGAAA
>CAJCID010000192.1 GCA_903970305.1 Rhodospirillales bacterium
GGAAGACTCCCGCCTGAAGCGCTTTTGCGAATTGGGTATGAGCTTCTCCGTCGCAGCCGAAAACGAGATGACCCAGGGACATGGCCATCCGCTGACTGGTCGGCTGCGCTCCTTCGGGCGCGCTCCGAGTCTCGGCGTGGACTTAGAGAGCGTGGTGAGCGGAGATATGCTGACGCAGGCGCGAATCGCCCTGGGCATCGCGCGCTCGCTGGACAACGTCGCCTACCGAGAGTTGCACGGCGTGATTCCGAAGACCTCCACCATCTCCACGCGCGAAGCGCTGTCCTGGATCACCCTCGAGGGAGCCAAGATGCTCAATGCCGAAGACCGCATCGGATCGCTCGCCCCAGGCAAGCAGGCTGACCTCGTATTGTTTCGCGCAGGCGATCTGAACCTGCAACCGGTCCACGATCCGGTCAGTACTGTCGTCATGCAGGCCTCGCTCGCCAACATCGACAGCGTCATGGTCGCGGGCGTCTGGAGGAAGCGGGCCGGCCTCCTGCTCGATGTCGACCTACCTCCTCTTATCGCGGCCTTGAATGCATCGGGCCAGAAGATTACTGAGGCGCTGGGATTTGGGCGATAGACGCGATTCGTTGCTGAACAAGGAGCGCCTTGAGAGCCGCTCAGCGGCCGAAGAAGAGCCGAAGTCCGAAGAGGGAGGGTGGCGGCGGACTCGAGCCGCGCACCCCCCTACGGTCGGCGCGACTAGGCTGTGCGCCTGCCGCGGCGCGGCCCCTGGGTTATCCTCGGCGCGGGCGCATCGCCGGCGTGCCGCTCGACCCGGAAGACCGCAACGGCTGCGGTCAACTCGCTCGTCTGATCGTGCATCGACAGGGCCGCGGCTGCGGCCTCCTCGACGAGCGCAGCATTCTGCTGAGTGGCCGCGTCCATCTGAGCGATGGCATGGTTGACCTGATCGATTCCCGCACTCTGCTCCACGGAGGCCGAACTGATCTCGGACATGATATCGGTCACCCGCTTTGCCGCCGTCACGATCTCCTGCATGGTCTGACCGGCGAGCGACACCTGTCGCGATCCCGTATGAACTTTTTCGACCGAGTTCGAGATCAGTGCCTTGATCTCCTTGGCCGCATCGGCACTACGCTGCGCCAAACTTCTGACCTCGCTTGCGACGACGGCAAATCCCCGCCCTTGTTCTCCGGCGCGGGCGGCCTCGACGGCCGCATTGAGCGCAAGGATGTTGGTCTGGAAGGCGATGCTGTCGATCACTCCGATGATCTCCGCGATCTTCTTGGAGCTGTCGGAAATCGACTCCATCGTGATGACCACTTCACCCACGACACTCCCGCCCTTGGCGGCGACCTCGGAGGCCGTGATGGCGAGTTGGTTGGCCTGGCGCGCGCTTTCGGCATTCTGGCGCACCGTCGCAGTCAACTCCTCCATGCTCGCTGCGGTCTCCTCGAGACTGGCCGCTTGCTCTTCGGTGCGCCGCGACAGGTCACGATTTCCCTGGCTGATCTCTCCCGAGGCCGCATCCATCGCCTTGGCTGCGATGCGGATCTGCTCCACCATGCTGCGTAGCTGCGCCACGGTCTGATTCGCGTCGCTTTGCAGCTGCCCAAACAGACCCTGGTACTCGCCTTGGATGCTCTCGGTCAGATTGCCCTGGGCGAGTGCCTCAAGGACCCGTTGCACGTCGCCAAGCCCGACCTGACTTGTCTGGACGAGCTGATTGATGTTCTCGCTTAACTGACGGTAGAACCCGTCCTTGCCCTCGAGCTCGAGGCGCTTCGTGAAGTCTCCGGCGCTTGCAGCCCGGACGATGGAGTCGACTTCGGCCTCGACGGCGACGAGCACTGTGCGATCTTCGACCTCGACCACGGATCCCACGTATCCACCGTCTTCGGCCAAAATGGGGCTGATCAGAACGCGCAAGGAGAGTCCGCCGCACGCGGCGTCATAGCGATGCGTGCCGGCCCAGTCCGCCGCTGCGATCGGTGCACCATCTGTGGCACCGAACGGCAACTCTCCAAAGGGTCTGCCCAGCACCTCACCGGGGTTGAATCCCGGCTTCGCGCGGATCATTTCGGTCTTGCGCGAACTCAACAGCTCCTCCAGTGCGTGATTGAGATAGAGGACACGCTGTTCGGGGTCGACAATCAAGGCCTTGGTCGAACTGCTATCCAGGGCGCGCTTGACGCGCAGCGCCTCGCCCGCCGATTGGCGTTCGCGCGTCACATCATGATCGAGCTTGGTCTGCATGGCCGAGAGTCCGTTCAGGAGCTGCCCGATCTCATTCTGGCTGCCCTTGGCAATGACGTTTCGGTAGTTTCCCTGACCAATCGAATGGAACACCGTGACGACCTCGTGCAGGGGACGGCTAACGAGGCGTCTTACACCGAGGTAGAGCAGTCCCGAGAGTAGGAGGAGTCCGATGGGCACGGTCAAGGCTTCGATCCGCAGGAGCACCTGGGCATCGCGCGTGAACTCGTCCGTGAAGCTGCCCGTGGCCACGACCCACTCCCATTGGGGGAAGTAGCGGTAGGCGACGACCTTCTCGCGAGGAGTCGTCTGACCCAATTCCTGGTCGATGATCGAATACTTGATATAGCCGTTCTTGTGTTCAGCCATCTCCCGGAAATACTCTTTGCCATGGATATCCTTCGAATCCAGGCGGTTGGCCCCCTCGCGGGTCGGATGCAGCGCGAGACTACCGAACTTCTCGCCCGGTGCCACGTCGATCGCAAAGACATAACCGGTGTCCCCGATCCGCAACGCCTTGATGCGCTTCTTGACCGCAACCAAGCCTTCGCTGAAATCAACGCCTACAAATAACGCCCCGATGACGTGCTTCTGGTCATCGAAGATCGGCCAGTACTTCGTCATGAAGTCGCGCCCGAAGAGGCGAGTCTTGCCCAGATATTCCTCGCCATCGAGCAATTTGGAATAGGCCGGGCTCGCGTGTTGGAGGGCGGTCCCGAACGCCCGCGCGCCATTCTCCTTCTTGAGAGACGTCGAGATTCTGATGAAATCGTCGCCCTTGCGCACAAACACGGTCGCCACTCCTCCGCTCATGCGAGTGAATTGATCGACAGTCGCAAAATTCCCATTGAGCACGGTCAGTCCGGCGCTCAGGATTGGCGTATCGAGATCCCCGAGCTTGACCGATCCCAAACCGAGGGAGATTTTTTCGGAGAAGAGTGCGTTCAAGAGGCGCGCGTCACGGTCGGCGGACACGCGCATGCTCTCGTCATAGGAAGCGAGCATGTCGATCAACTGCTGAGACCGGCCCTCGAGCGCCTCTTGCGCCTTCTTGTCAAGGGCGTCGCTGATGCGATCGGCAAGGAACAGCATGGTCGCGCCACTGACGATCAAGAAGCATACGGCGCCGACGAGCGCGATGCGCGTAGCCATGGAGAGGTTCCTGGCCCTGTCGAACAGCGCGTTCCAGATGGAACGGCCCATCGATACGGAATCTGCTGAGTTCACATTGATTCTCCTGAGAGCCCACTTGGGATCGACGACGCAAGAGGTTTGGCAATGCTTCGGCCTAATGCCGATAAGCGCCTCGGTCCGAAGTCACGGACCAAGACAGGTCAAGGTCCGCATTCCAGGAGAACCGGACCGTCTCCTGGAATAACGACGCGCGGAACCTTTTCTTGAGGGCGACTTCCCTTTTTCGAATCCATCAGGAGATCGCCGCGGGAATTTGGGTTTGTCGCCCTGACTTTCGCGCTTCACCCAAGCGGCTGTAACGGAGTCGGGTCGCGACTCGTACTGGTGAGCTTCCGCGCGAACGCAGAGCTCTGGGTGCTCGCGGCACGGCAGGCGAAGCAACGACGCAGCCCTGGGGGGATCGATCGCCGATTCTCGGGGGTAGGTAATCCTCGCTAAGCCAGGGCCGGATGAGCCATACGAGACGGCGGTTCGCGGGGATTGCGCACCATCGTCGGTGGCCTTTGGCATCGGCCCATTCAAGGCTTACTTGGCGGCGCGCCCCGCCCGACTTGCGTTGCTCGGGTGCGCGGCGCGGCTGAAAGTGCTGCAGGACCCGTCTAGCGGTTCCTGCCGAGAAACTGTTGCAGCTCCAAGGATTGTGGCTTGTTAAAGACCTCTTCGGGTGGCCCGATCTCATGCACGCGGCCCTGGTGCATGAACACCACTCGATCACAGACTTCGCGTGCGAAGCGCATCTCGTGCGTCACCATCAGCAGGGTCATGCCCTCGCGCGCAAGTTCCCCCACGACAGCCAATACTTCGTTGACGAGCTCCGGGTCGAGTGCCGAGGTGATCTCATCGCACAAGAGTGCGGCTGGCTGCATGGCCAGGGCCCGTGCGATGGCCACACGCTGCTGCTGTCCTCCAGAGAGTTCCTCCGGTAAAGCGTCGAACTTGTGGCCCAGGCCGACGCGTTCGAGCATTGTGGTGGCCAGCCCATGCGCCTCACGCTGCGGCATCGACTTGACCACCATCGGAGAAAGCATCACGTTGCGGCCCACCGTGAGATGCGGAAAGAGATTGAAGCTTTGGAAGATCATCCCGACCTTCTGGCGAAGCGCTCGCAGGTGCGTGTCGTCGGGGCGCAGCATTGCGCCATCGACTTCGATGGTCCCCTCGTCGATCATCTCCAGCCCATTGATGCAGCGTAGCAGCGTGCTCTTGCCCGAGCCGCTCTTACCGATGATGGCGATCACCTCGCCAGCCGCGACGGCCAGGCTGATTCCGCGCAGAACCTCGTTCTCGCCAAAGCGCTTGCGCACTTCAGTGATCGTGATGAGCGACATGCAGTTTCCTCTCCAGGATGAGGCTGATCCGGGATAGCGGCCAGCACAGCAGGAAGTAAATCAGTCCTACCATTGCAAAAACCGTCATCGCCGAGAAGGTCGCATTGCTGATGACCGTTCCCGCCTTGGACAGCTCGACAAACCCGATGATTGACGTCACGGAGGTGCCCTTGACAATCTGGACGAGGAACCCCACCGTCGGAGGGACCGCCTGGCGCAACGCCTGGGGCAAGATCACGTAGCGCATCTGCTGCAGATAGCCCATCGCTAGGCTGGCCGACGCCTCCCATTGGCCGTTGGGAATGGCCTCGACGCAGCCGCGCCAGATCTCGGCGAGAAAGGCACTGGACCAGAGGGTCAGAGCGACCCCCGCCGCGAGCCAGGGCGGCACGTCCAGTCCGAAGAGCGCAAGCCCGAAAAAGGCGAGAAAGAGCTGCATCAATAGGGGGGTTCCCTGGAAGAGCTCGATGTAGGCCCACGCCAGGCGTCTCAGGACGTTGGCACGCGCCGTGCGCAGGCTGAGCACGGCAAGACCAGCGATGCCCCCGGTGCAGAACGTGACCAACGAGAGCACAACGGTCCAGCGTGCGGCCAACAGTAGATTGCGGGCGATATCCCAGGTCGAAAAATCGTTCACCGCGCGGTCCGTCTTTGGAAAAGACCCCAGCCCACGACACGCAGCACCTGCCTGAGGATCAGGGCGAGCAGCAGGTAGATGAGGCTTGTCAGGATGTAGACCTCGAAGGCTCGAAAGGTCCGCGACTGTATGAAATTGGCTGCGAAGCTCAAGTCTTCCGCGGCGATCTGGGAGCACACGGCCGAACCCAGCATGACGATGACGATCTGGCTTGATAAGGCAGGCCAGATCCGACGCAGGGCGGGCAGCAGCACGATATGCCGGAAGATTTGCAGGCGGGTCATGGCTAGGCTGCGACCCG
>CAJCID010000193.1 GCA_903970305.1 Rhodospirillales bacterium
AAGAAAGCTGCAATCAGCACAGACCAGAAGGCCAGCGTCATGGATTCTCCAGAAAGCGCAGAGGGACCCGGCGCCCTCCGGTTCGCGCGCAGCTCAGGATCGCAGATGGAACGGCGCCCGGCAAGGCAAAGGGGGCGCTGGCGCGCGTGCCGGTATCGACTCGGCAGGGTCCTCTGCGAGACCCTTTGGGTCGCCGCGTGGCTGGGCATGGGGCTTACGGGGACGGGCCAGTGCGCCGACGTAGCGGCGCGCAACCCCGGCGAACATGCGCTCATGCCCATCACGCAGGCCTTGGATCCAGCGACGCTCGACGGGCTCCTGGCGCCGCTGGCCCTCTATCCCGACGATGTACTCGCGCAGGTGCTCACGGCCGCCACCTATCCACTCGATATCGCCGATGCCCGCCGCTGGGTCGAGGACCGGGCTGGCTGGGCACCCGACGCGCTGGAAGCCCAGGCCGCCCCCCTGCCCTGGGACGCCAGCGTGAAGGCGCTCCTCCCGTTTGCCGACCTGTTGGCCCTGCTCGACCAGAACATCGGTTGGACCGAGGAACTCGGCGAAGCCTTCCTCGCGCAGCAGGCCGATGTCGCCGAGAGCATCCAGCGCCTGCGCCACGAAGCCAGCGCCATGCAGACCCTCTACAGCACGCCCGAACAGCAAGTGACTGAGGACGGATCGGATATTGTGATCACGCCGACCAACGCGGATGTCATCTACGTGCCCGTCTACCGGCCCGATGCCATCTATGGCCAGACGAGCAACGCCGCGCTTGCGCCTGTATTACTCGTCGTACCGCCGGGCGGGATGTGGGTCGGGGAGATCTACTGGTGCGCTCCGGTTCCTGGGGCAAACTGGCTCTGGGGTCGATGGAACTGGCGCATGCATCGGGTCGAAATCAACCTGCCGCACTTTAACGCCTATAACCCGCACCGGATCTCACCACTCTGGGGATTCGCGATCGGCCAGCGGCGTGGGATTCCCTTTCGGATGACGGTCCTCAATGCCCGTTACTCCGCCGCGCCAAGCAACGCAGCGCCAGGGAGTGCCATCGACAGCCAGACCAGTCGCCTCCTGAATAGTCTCTCCTGGCAGCCACCTGTGCTCGTCGCACCGGGCTTGGCGCCACCGGCCGCGTCCGCCCTACCCAACGGACCCACGCAGGTTCCACGGTACCAAAGGGCAACGCCTCTACCGGAGCGTTCGAGGCCTCCCGAGAACGCCATTCACTCCGAGCGCGATAACGCCACCAAGCCCATCACGGTACCGACCCACGGCGTATCAGGATCGAGTCAGAATCCGGTCGAGATGCAACACTGAGGGCGTCCGAGTCACGCGGGCTGGCGTTTAAAGCGCCATAGGCGCAAGGTCGACAGTGCGATGTCGGCCAATGCCGGCATGAAGCTCGGCCGCAACAATTCTTCGTCGAAGCCCGCCATGCGTCGCTGATTCTCGGCATAGCAGTCTGTTAAGAACTGGCGGAATGTGAAGTCCTCCAGGAAGAGATCCGCCTGCGTGGCCGAGAAGTCGCGGCCATCATTGACGTCCTGGCCGCGCCTGACCGTGCCAACGAGGCGACCCAGGGCGCGCAGGTAGAACCGTAACGAGGTCAAGCCCCGGCGCCATGCCGCCCCGCGTCCTTGCCCCGCGGCCTGCCAGGCCATCCAGTTGATGAAGAACACGATATGCCGAGTCTCTTCGTACATCAGGGTATCGAAGATCGCGAACATGCTCTCGGGCAGAAAGTGTGATTGGCGCGCGAGCTTGAATGCGCCGAATCCGAGGAAGGAATCGAGACACTCGCCGAACCCGAAATCCTTGAAGGCAATTTCGAGATCGCGATGCAGCGGCTCCAGGGGCTGCTCTTCGACGACGATCCCGTAGCGGCGGATCATGACACGCAATAAGTCCGCATGCCGCGCCTCTTCGAATCCCTGCAGATCGACCGCGCGGCGCACGACAGGATCACCAATGCTCTGCGCAAACGCCTGCACTATGGCGCCCGCGCG
This sequence comes from Rhodospirillales bacterium, assembly GCA_903970305.1. Classification (GTDB taxonomy): domain Bacteria; phylum Pseudomonadota; class Gammaproteobacteria; order Burkholderiales; family Burkholderiaceae_D; genus BOG-994. The sequence continues at coordinate 2,007 of CAJCID010000193.1, forward strand.
CCGCTCGGTATGAAGGACTTCCTGCCAAAAGGGAACGCTGCGCAAACGCTCCAGCTCGACCGGTTCAAGTTCGGGCCAGGGCAGCGTCTCGGGGTCATATTCCGTGTAGGTCTCCAGGAAATTCTGGCAGAACAAATCCCGGTGTTCGGTGGAACCGATTTTCAAGGCCGTCTCGTTACGTGGGCTGAAGGGGCATCCGACATCTTACCGGAGCCCGTGGCTTGGCGCAGGTTACCCTAGTTGGAGGCGCGCGCGGCGCCAAGGGCCTGCGCGAGCTCGCGCATGAGCTCGCGATTGAGCTCTTTGGTGTGCCGCGGCCAGTATTTCTGTGCCTGCTCGAGCTCCTCCGCGAGCCGCTTCGCAAGCGCAAGATCGCCACTGTGGGCGGCAAAGATGGCAAAACGTGCTTTCACCTCCGTACTGCCAAAGCGCTTCAGGGCATCGTCGAATTCGGCCCGGGCGGCGTTCGCACCGTCGCATTCGCTTAATGCCTGGGCGATTACGAGGGCGATTCGCTCGGGGTGGAAGGTCGGAGTGCTCTGGCGCAACTGGCGCGCCAATTCGAGAGCAGCACTCGCTTGACCGTCGCGCAATAGGGCCAGTGCAGTCGCATAACGGATCTCGGGATCGGCGCCGGCCGGACCGCTTAGGCAGGTCTGAAAGTGCGCGACGGCCTCCCGGGTTTCGCCGCGTTCGAGAAGGGTGCTGGCCAGTCTTAGCTGGTTCTGCGCCGAGGGCACGAGGCGATAGGCCTCGCGAGCCTCGCGCACACTGCGCTTGGGGTCAAGCAGACCCACAGCCCTGCCGGCGACGCGCTGGGCGGGACGCATCTTCAGTTCCGGCAAGTACTCGACGACGAAGTAGACGAGGCTGCCAAGAAGAGGAAAGGAGAACAAGACAAAAAGCCAGATCAGGTTTCGACCGCTGCGCACTGCATGAACGGCAAAGAAAATGGCGATCAAAAGATAGACGCTGATTCCCACAACGGGCATGAAAAGTCCCTTATAGCGACCCGACTCGGGGCCTGCGGTAGTCCGGGCCAGAGAGCCTGTCGCGCCGTGTAGAGAAGGCGTCGACTCGGATCCGTCACGTCCCCCTCGGCTTGGCGACCCGCTCGAACACAGGTCGCCAGGATTGGCGGAGGCGTCCTGCGCGACGGGCCTGGGTCGAGCGTCGGCGCAGAAACGAGATTCTAGGGCTTTTCCGCGAGCTGTTCGACTAGCCCTAAGCCCGCGACGGCCCGTGCCACGTTGGGTCGGCCGTAGTACTTGACATCGCCCACTCCAGCGATGGACACCGCAAGCGTCTGCGTCGCCCAGACGACGACGTCTCCGGCTCCGGCGACCGTGACACTGGCGTGGGCTGCGCACAGATGTCCGGCGTCATAGTCGCCCGCACCGGAAATGCGCACCTCCTCTTCGGCTGCCGTTCCGGCTAGATGGACTTCGGCGCTACCCATGATGTGAACCGAGAGCTTGGCTGCATCGAGTTCTTCGAAGCGTACGGTGCCGGTGCCCAGGAGTTCGACCTCCATCGGCTCGGCAGCGTGCCATCCCCGGGAACGCAACTCGCCGGCCCCTTCGCGGCGGATCTTCAGCAATTTTGAAACGGTCAGGATGAGGTGGGGCCTGCGCCATGTTCCGTACCGGTGGTCAGACTGATCTTGACGGACTTCGAGAGCGCCGGCGAACACGTGGACATCAAGATGCGCCAGGGCGTCCGGTTCGCCTTCGAGAATCAGGCTGTTGGCCGCGCCTTGCACCAGTTCCAGATCAACTGGTGCCGCAAGGTAAAGCGCATCGAAAGCCTCGGTGAAGGTACGACTCTCACGCACCGAGTCTTTCGCCAAAGCAAAGCTCGGTCCGATCACTGCGACACCCAAGGCCAGGGCGCACACCGCATGAACCAGGAATGGAACGGACGGGGTCGGGTGCATGGGACGCTCCAAAATGAAGGGATTACCCATTGTGCCCGGGGCTCGATCAATCACTCCCCACCGGTGCGACGGACTGCACCCTTCTCGTCACAGGACGCCCGTGAGCCAGACGGACTGTGACCCTCGTCCGAGCTTAGCGGCTCTCGTTCTCTTCGCGCACGGGAGACGGGAGAGAAGCCCCAAGGAGGCAAAAGAGCTGGTCGCGCTCATCCTGGGTCTCCTTCTGGCCCCCTCCGTCGGGCTCAAAATGCAGCCTAAAACTGGCCAGTGCCGCCTCGGGATCGCGGGTGTCGTAACCGAACGCTCGCAGGCCAAGCAGCCCATCGAAGCCTGGCGGTGCCCCAGGATAAGGTGGATCGCACCAGAGCCCAAAGCCGGCCTGTGCGAGGCGCCGCCAAGGAAAAAGCCGGCCGGGGTCAACCTTACGGCGTGGTGCGACGTCGGCATGTCCAAGAACATTCTGGCGGGGGATCTTGTAGCGCTCGTGGAGGTCGGCAAGAAGCTCAAGCAGAGCGGCGATCTGGGGTTCCGGGTAGGGCTGCGCCCCATTGTTGTCGAGTTCGATGCCGATCGATACCGAATTCAGATCGTCGACACTTCCCCAGCTTGCCACTCCGGCGTGCCAGGCGCGCAGACGTTCATCGACCAGCTGAACAATGCGCCCGTTCTTCTCGATGAGGTAGTGGGCGCTGACCTGAAGGCGGGGATCTGTCAGCGTGCTGATCGACTCGCTGGCCGAGTCGTCCCCGGTGTGGTGCAGGATGACGAAGTTGGGACGGCGCACCCCGAAGTTGGGTGATGGATCCCAGGCAGATGCGAGACGGCTACCCTGGTGCTCGGCGGAACAGCCTGCGAGCAAGGCCGAGAGAGAAAGGACACCCCAAATCGGCAAGCCCATCAGGGCAACCCGAGGCGGCCGCTGCCGCCTCACCGCTCCCGCGGGCGCCCCGACCCGGGACAAAATCCCGCCAATGCTTAGGTCCAGTCGTCGCCACCACCGCCGGATGAACCAC
>CAJCID010000194.1 GCA_903970305.1 Rhodospirillales bacterium
ACACCCGCCTGTTCGCCCATGCTGCGATTGGCGATCGAGGAGAGCGACGAGTGCATGACAACGGGTATGCCGGAGAAGCGGGCGTCGGCCTTGATGTGGCGAGTCAGCATGTAGCCATCTAACTCGGGCATCTCTGCATCGACCAGGATTACGGCGAGGCGATCCCTGAGCGCAGACGAGCCGCTCTCGGCCTGGCTGGCGATGGTCTCAAGCATGCTCCAGGCCTCGCGCCCGTCACAGGCATGCTGGTGCGGTACCCCTAGTCCATCGAGCACTCTCATGATGCGCTTACGCGCAAGCGGTGAGTCGTCGGCAAAGAACACCTCACGCCCCCCGGCGCCGGCGAGAGGATCGATCTGAACAGCCGCTTCCTCCCCGATCGCGTCATGTAGTACCTGTTCGACATCGAGAATGGAGATCAACTTCCCGTCCGGGAGTTCGGTCACCGCGGTGACGAGTTGGGCGGCCGTGCCGAAGATTGCCGAGGGCTTTTTGACCTGATCCCAGCTCACACGGACGATCCGATCGACATCCTGGACCATGAGGCCCTGAATATGCCCACTGAATTCGGTGATGATCAGTTTGGTCGGTTCGGTCACTGGACGGTCAAGAAAATGGCCGAGGTTGATCACGGGAATGATGTTGCCCCGTAGCGAAATCATCCCCTCGACCCCGGCGGGTGTATGGGGGGCCCGCGTAATGGCGGGGGTCACGCAGACTTCGCACACCTTGAAGACGTTCAGTCCATAGGCTTCCGGACCGCTCAGGCGGAATAACAACAGCTCCATGCGATTGGAACTGGCCAGCCTTGTGCGACCGTCAACCAGGCTGAGCAGTCGGTTCTCTTCGTCACGCACGCTCGGACCTCACGATGTTGGCAATCGAGTTCACTTGGTCGACGCCTCCTCGATCGCCGCAGGTTCGACGGGATCGACAGCGGAGGTGAGGACTGCATTGGCTCCCTCGTGGAGAACCGCCTCTTCGGTGACTTTGTTCAGGACAACGATGCTGATCCGCCGGTTCGTCGGATCGAGCGGGTCAGCCGGTTTGAGCATCACGGCCGATCCGAGACCCTCGACCCGGATGAGCTTCTTCTCGTCAAGACCTCCGGCGATCAATTCACGACGTGAAGCATTGGCACGATCCGCCGAGAGCTCCCAGTTGCTGTAGCCCTTCTCGCCGAAAGCAAAGGGCGCAGCGTCCGTGTGACCGGACAGGCTGATGCGATTGTCGACTTCATTCAGGGTCGTCGCGAGCTGGCGCAGGATCGCGCTGGTATAGGGCTTGAGCTCTGAGCGGCCCGAGTCGAACATCGGCCGGTTCTGATCGTCCACGATCTGGATCCGCAGTCCCTCGCTTGTGATATCCATGAGGAGCTGATTCTTGAATGCCGACAACTGCGGGCTCGCGGAGATCAGATCCGAAATCTTCTGTTGGAGCCCTTTCAGATATTCCTTTTCGCGGCGCGCCCGCTCCGCCTCGGCGGCATGGATGTCGACGACGGCCTTCTTCGCGGGCGTCTCGCCGTTCTGAACCTGGCCGTTAGAACGGGTCAGATCTGTTCCGCCACCTTTGATGACACTCGAGCTGTCGCCGCTGCCGCTCCCGCCACCAAGCGCCACCTTCAGGGGTGTCTTGAAGTATTCTGAAATACCGCTCAAATCACCCTTCGCGGTCGAGCCGAGCAGCCACATCAAGAGGAAGAAAGCCATCATGGCGGTCACGAAATCGGCATAGGCGATCTTCCAGGCGCCGCCGTGGTGTCCGCCTGCGACCTTCTTGATCCGCTTGATCTGGATCGTGGGCTTTTCCGAGATCTCTGCCATGATGAGTATCAGCCCTTGGCTTGCTTGACGTGCGTTTCGAGCTCGGAGAAGCTCGGCCGCTCGGTCGAGTAGAGGACCTTGCGACCGAACTCGATGGCAATGGCCGGCGCATATCCGTTCAGACTGGCCAAGAGCGTGACCTTGACCGTCTGAAAGACTTTGGTCGATTCACCGGCGCGCTGACCGAGCAGGCTAGAAAGGGGCGCTGCAAAGCCGTAAGCCAGGAGAATGCCCAGAAAGGTACCGACCAAGGCGTGGGCGATCATGATTCCGAGTTCGGCCGGGGGAGCACCGACCGACTCCATCGTGTGGACAACCCCCATGACCGCTGCCACGATGCCGAACGCTGGCAATCCGTCACCGACGCCCTGCACGGCATGGGAAGGGATCTCGGCCTCGTGGTGGTGGGTTTCGATCTCGTTGTCCATCAGATTCTCGATTTCGAAAGGATTCAGGTTGCCGCTCACCATGATGCGCAAGTAGTCGGTCAGGAACTCCACCAGGTGGTGATCGGCGAGCACCTTGGGGTACTTCTGGAAAAGTGGACTCTGATCGGGGCTCTCCACATCGCCCTCGATCGACATCAGTCCTTCTTTGCGGGTCTTGGTCAAGATGTCATAGAGGAGCGACATCAGTTCCATGTAGAAGGGCTTGCCGTACTTGGAGTTGCTCAGGCTACTCGGAAGGGACCCAATCACAGCCTTCAATACCTTCAGCGGATTGCCGGCGACCAAGGTGCCCATGGCAGCGCCGCCGATCATGAGAAGTTCGAGGGGTTGGAACAGCGCGCCCAGATGCCCCCCTCCCATGGCAAAGCCACCAAAGACGGAGCCGACAATAATGAGGGTGCCGATGATCGAAAACATGAGGTGGGTTCCGAAGGTTAGGAGAGCCTCCAACGCCTCTGATGACGCTGGTTGTGCCTCACAATGTCGGCTTCTTCGCCAAATTCTTTAGGCGAGGCCCGTCCCCGGAGCCCGATTCCCTGGACCTTTAGGCCGCGAGAGGCAACTCCGTCGGACGCTTCTTTCCGGCTCGCGAGGGAACATTACACAGGCCGCATACGAAGTTTTGGTGCAGATCGGCGGTGTGGGTCACGAAGTGTCCACCGCAACTCACACAGGGAGTAGTACCTAGCATGTCGCTCTCGACGTACCGAACCAGGATCCAGGCGCGGGTCATGCTGAGTTTGCACTCCAACTCCATCGCCACGACCTGTTCCAGGTAGAGCCGGTAAGCGCTGACGAGGGCCTCGGTGCGGTGCATCTTGCATCGCCCGGTCAGGTGCCGATAGCCGCCGAGAAACAGTGACGCATGGATCGACGGTTGCCAGGTGAGGAACCAATCGGTCGAGAAGGGCAGCATGCCCTTGGGGGGCGATTTCCCCTGAACTTCTTTGTAGAGGCGCAAGAGGCGCTCTCTGCTCAGATCCGTCTCGGACTCCAGCACCTGGAGACGGGCGCCCAGGCGGACCATCTCGGTGGCCAGTTCGATCTGGCGAGCTTCATCGAGAACGCTTCGGATACGCATTTCAGACCTCCGCAGGACTGAGGCTGGCCATGAGGATCGCGGCATGAACCTTGCGCATACCGTGATCCTTGTGGGCCTGACGACCGTGATCGGTGATGAGATCCCACACCATCTGGTCATCGAACCTAAAGCGGCACAAGAGCATGTTCGACGCGGCGATCTTGACCAGTTGGGCCGACGACAGCGATGCGATCAGATCGGCCAGTTCGGGGCTGATTCCCAGTCGGAACGCAGCCTCGGCCTTATCTTCGACAATCATCGCCTTGGCGAGCATCATGTAGGAGAGGTTGGTCTCCCTGACTTCCTCGAGCAGGTTTGCAAACGACATGTGATTTCTCCAAAAAGCGTGTGATGTTGGGTGAAGATTCGTTAGGAGAATAGTGCGCCTCACGCGCTCTGGCCGCCACGGAGCAAGCGCCATCCATGAAGCCAGACATCGGCGCTGCTTTACGTAGGAAGTTGTCCTACACGGTGGGGTCGTTTCATTTGAAAACAGCCACTTGGCGGGCGCTCCTTGGACGACAGGGGTCGCGGTTCAAGAAATGGCCCCTCAAGTCGGGCGTTTTTTCGCCGATCTCCAGCCGTGAGCATTGTCTTTTGTGAGGGGAGAAGCCCGTACCGTGCCGGCTCGTCCAGGGAAGCACTCTGGGTTGTCCTCGTGATACAGATCTGCTCTTAAGCAGTGGGGAGCTTCGCCGATACTGCGGAAAGCAGGAGACTGCGCGTCTTCAGTCGGCTCATGCTGCGCAATGGGCGGGCCACAAGCCCGCCAATGCGCCCCACTACATTGACGATCTGACTGGCTGGTGTGCGGGGATTTTGAGGGAACCTACTCGATGGGCGCGAGGGTCAACGACCTTCTCGAACGATCCCGGCCAGGGGACGATCTCCGTCACCAGGAACACCTTCTACTCCAGGGCGGGAACTGGAACCCTGAACGCATGATCCGCAATCTGCGCCAGGACGAGATCGGAACCTGCGGGGCATACGTCAGCGGTAGGCAGCAGGTGGATCGCCACGTAACAGACGATGGTCAAGCTCAAGCACATAGGGCGGTTCGACCTTGTCGATTCTGCCTCCCAGACTGCGTCCAATCCAGAACAGTTGCTCTGCTCCAGAGTGGATTGCAGGGCGCCCCCCGAGGCGCGTCCAGGACCCCAAAAAGGTTCGGGGCGGTGCTCCTGCGAGCACCGCCCCGATTACGGTCCACCATGAATCGGAATCGACTTATTGCAGCTTGATCTCGACATCCACTCCCGCGGGCAGGTCCAGCTTCATCAAGGCATCCACGGTCTTGTCCGTCGGATCCACGATATCCATCAATCGTTGGTGGGTGCGAATCTCGAACTGATCACGCGAGGTCTTGTTGACGTGCGGCGAGCGCAGCACGTCAAAGCGCTGAATGCGAGTGGGCAGTGGTACGGGGCCTCTGACGACGGCGCCCGTGCGTTTTGCTGTATCGACGATTTCCAACGCCGACTGATCGATCAGGCGGTAGTCAAACGCCTTCAGGCGGATGCGGATTTTCTGGCTTTGCATGTCCATCTCCAAAGAACGTAGGCAGCCGGACACAACGCCCGGCGCCGTATAAAAATGCCTTAAGCAATAATTTTCGAGACGACACCAGCACCGACGGTGCGACCGCCTTCGCGGATGGCAAAGCGCAGGCCTTCTTCCATGGCGATCGGGTTGATCAGCTTCACCGTGATCTGCACGTTGTCGCCCGGCATCACCATCTCCTTGCCGGCTTCCAGTTCGATCGAGCCCGTC
>CAJCID010000195.1 GCA_903970305.1 Rhodospirillales bacterium
GACGGGCTCGATCGAACTGGAAGCCGGCAAGGAGATGGTGATGCCGGGCGACAACGTGCAGATCACGGTGAAGCTGATCAACCCGATCGCCATGGAAGAAGGCCTGCGCTTTGCCATCCGCGAAGGCGGTCGCACCGTCGGCGCTGGTGTCGTCTCGAAAATTATTGCTTAAGAGGGCCTCCGGTTCCGACGCGCCGGGGTGGCAGGCTGGGCCTGTCGCCCGGTACAGCCAGACGGCGTATCGGATTGATGAGATTGTGCAGTTCAAGGGGCATAGCTCAACTGGCAGAGCGTCGGTCTCCAAAACCGAAGGTTGGGGGTTCGATTCCCTCTGCCCCTGCCACCGGCTGTAAGCCGGTCGGGCGTGAGTGAAGGTTGTATAGGTCATGGCCAACGCGAATGTAGAAACAGTCAACCTCTGGGCTGACCGCTTTAAGGTGATTCTCGCCATGGCTGCGGTGGTCGCGGGCATCGCGGGATTCTATGTCCTCTCCGACTACGCACTGGTGTTCAAGGTCCTGTCGGTTCTGGCCGGACTGCTCGTCGGTGTAGGAATTGGTTGGTTGTCTGAACCGGGCAAACGCTTCTATGCCTTCACCAAAGAGTCGGTGCGTGAAACCCGGCGCGTGGTGTGGCCGAGCTACAAAGAGACGGTCCAGACCACGGCAGTGGTGTTCGGGTTTGTGTTCCTGATGGCGCTTTTTCTGTGGCTCACCGACAAGATGCTGGAAGTTGCCTTGTATGACTGGATTCTCGGGTGGAGAAAATAATGGCTGAGGTTCCGACGACAGAGCCGTTGAGCTTGACGCCGACCGGCAATAAGCGCTGGTACGTCGTGCATGCGTACTCGGGTATGGAAAAGAGCGTCATGAAGGCTCTGCAGGAACGCATCGACCGAGACGGGATGCAGGACAAGTTTGGTCGGATTTTGGTCCCGACCGAAGAGGTCGTGGAAGTCAAGAATGGTCAAAAATCGATCACCGAACGGCGTTTCTTTCCGGGCTACGTCCTGGTCGAGATGGAGATGACCGACGAGTCCTGGCACCTGGTAAAAAATACCAACAAGGTGACCGGTTTCGTCGGCGGCAAGGCCAATAAGCCCACGCCCATCTCCCAGAAGGAAGTTGAGAAGATCCTCACGCAGATGCAAGAAGGCGTTGAGAAGCCGCGGCCCAAGACCCTCTTTGAGGTGGGTGAGATGGTGCGCGTCAAGGAAGGGCCGTTCACGGACTTCAACGGCAATGTCGAGGAAGTGAATTACGAGAAATCCAGATTGCGCGTCTCGGTGACGATTTTTGGGCGTGCAACGCCGGTCGAGCTTGAGTTTGGCCAGGTCGAAAAGGCTTGAGTAATGCCCATCTGGGGCCTGCGTTTTGCGCGCCTTGTGGGTCTAGAAGTGTGGTGTCTGTGCAGGTGCAGAATCCGGGTCAATGACCCAAGAGGAGCTCCAGTAGCCGCGTCTGGCGATCGAGCGCTTGAACTCAACAAATAGGACTCGTCATGGCAAAGAAAATCATCGGCTTTATCAAGCTGCAGGTGCCGGCCGGCAAGGCAAACCCCTCGCCTCCGATCGGGCCTGCGCTCGGACAGCGCGGGCTGAACATCATGGCCTTCTGCAAGGAATTCAACGCCCAAACGCAAGGCGTGGAGCCCGGTCTGCCCATCCCGGTGGTGATCACCGCCTACGCAGACAAGAGCTTCACCTTCGTGATGAAGACGCCGCCGGCGACGATTCTGATCAAGAAGGCGGCCGGGCTGCAAAAGGGATCGCCCAAGCCCCACAGCGACAAGGTGGGCAAGATTTCTCGCGCGCAGGCTGAAGATATCGCCAAGGCGAAGATGCCTGACCTGACGGCGGCCGATCTGGACGCTGCGGTCAGAACGATCGCCGGAAGTGCCCGTTCGATGGGCGTGATCGTGGAGGGACTGTAAATGGCCAAGTTATCCAAGCGTGCCCGCGCGATCGCCGCGAAGGTCGATCGGACCAGGCTGTATCCGGTTGCCGATGCCTTAAAGCTGATCAAGGAAGTGGCTACGGCCAAGTTTGATGAGTCGATTGATGTGGCTGTCCAACTTGGGATCGATGCCAAGAAGTCCGATCAAGTCGTTCGGGGTTCGGTTGTTCTGCCCGCCGGAACCGGCAAGACCGTACGGGTTGCGGTTTTCGCGCAGGGCGAGAAGGCCGAGCAGGCCCGGGCGGCCGGCGCCGACATCGTGGGAATGGAAGACTTGGCCGAGCAGATCAAGGCCGGCAATCTGAACTTCGACATCGTCATCGCCTCGCCCGATACGATGCGCGTTGTCGGTCAGCTGGGTCAGATCTTGGGCCCGCGCGGCCTCATGCCTAACCCCAAGGTGGGGACGGTCACCCCCGACGTCGCCACGGCGGTCAAGAATGCACGTGCAGGACAGGTCCAGTACCGGGCCGACAAGGCCGGGATCGTTCACGCAACCATCGGGAGGGCCTCCTTTGAAGTGGCCTCCTTGCAGAGCAACCTGCTCGCCCTGATCGACGCCCTAAACAAGGCGCGGCCTGCTTCGAGCAAGGGAATCTATCTGCGCAAGCTCTCCGTATCAAGCACTATGGGAGCCGGCTTGAAGGTTGATCAGGCCTCGTTGTCGGCGCAGGCCTAGGTCGGCAGGAGAAGGAATAGTTCGCCCGGTGACGGACCGGGAGCGTAAGAATTCACGAGCCCGAAACAGTGGACTCGAAGGACTTTGGGCCATCCGAGGGGAAGCGATCTCCCTTCGGATCGCTGTCAAAGACCGTTGGCGGGACGGGGTGCTGTTGGCCCAGGCTCTTAATCGATCATCCGATCGGCCAACGCAGATGGCGGTCCCGACAATTTTTGTAGTGAGCGTCACCGCTGACTTGGGGTGATGGGAGCTTCGAAACGTTCGGTCGCCGTTTTACAGGTCGATACGAGGTGCCCAAAGCACCGAGTATCTTTTCTTGGAGTATGACCGTGGGTCTGAATCGTTCCGAAAAGGCAGTAGTGATCGAGGAGGTGGCCAAGCAGGTTGCGGTCGCCAAGGCGATCGTTGTGGCGGAATACCGTGGTCTTGCAGTCGGCAACATCACCGCCTTACGCAAGCAGGCGCGTCAAAGCGGTGTGTATTTGCGGGTGCTGAAGAATTCCCTGGCGCGTCGCGCGGTCGCCAATACGCCGTTTGAAGTGCTCTCCGACAAGATGGTCGGACCGCTCATCTACGGCATTGCGGAAGATCCCGTGGCGGTGGCCAAGGTTTTGAGCAATTTTGCCAAGGACAACGACAAGCTGGTGGTCAAGGCGGGTGCGTTGGCGAACTCGGCCTTGGACGCCAATGGCGTCAAGGCTCTCGCTACCTTGCCCTCGCGGGAGGAACTGTTGGCGAAATTGCTGGGCACGATGCAAGCACCGATTGCGCAGTTTGTCCGAACACTGAACGAGGTTCCGACCAAGTTCGTGCGGGGACTGGCTGCCGTTCGCGACCAGAAAGAGGCCGCGTGACGTCGCACTGCGATGTGGCTGCTCACTCTCTCATCTCTCTCTACGTTATCTGGAGTTCATCATGGCATTGAGCAAAACCGAAATCATTGAAGCAATCGCGGGCTTGACCGTTCTGGAACTGTCCGAACTGATCAAGGATCTGGAAGAAAAGTTTGGCGTTTCTGCAGCGGCGGCGGCGGTGGCCGTGGCGGCACCGGCTGGTGCGGGCGGGGCGGCTGCCCCAGTGGTCGAAGAAAAGACGGAATTCGACGTCGTTCTCGCCGAGACGGGACCGAACAAGGTCAACGTCATCAAGGCCGTACGCGAACTGACCGGTCTGGGTCTGAAAGAAGCCAAGGACTTGGTCGATGGCGCCCCGAAGCCCGTCAAGGAAGGCATCTCGAAGGCCGATGCAGAAGCGGCCAAGAAGAAGCTGGAAGATGCCGGCGCCAAGGTTGAAGTCAAGTAGTCGTTCTGCTACCGACCCGGAGGCCCCGGCGGGGTCCCCGGGTTTTTGTGTTTTTGCTGGAGAGTTTTTCGGACAGGGTCGGCGCAGTCTGCTTTGCCGGCCGGGCCCGCGCAGGACCGTCTGGGATCGTTTCGGAACGTATTGCGAAACGGTCGCCAAGACGATGCAGTACCCAGTTAAGAAGGTTTCCGATGCGCTGTTTTGGTTCCGTGTTTGACGTTCTGAATTTGTTTTGCAGTGGTGAGTTTGACACTTGAGACGCCGAATCCGAACCCTTCCTGTCACCCCCTGACGGAGTTGTCATGACCTACTCGTTCACCGAGAAGAAACGTATTCGCAAGAGCTTCGCCAAACGTGCGAATGTTCACAAAGTGCCGTTCCTGCTGGCGACCCAGCTTGAGTCCTACCTGAGTTTCCTCCAGGCTGACCTGCCCCCTTCGAAGCGGGCCAACGAAGGCCTGCAGGCTGCGTTCACCTCGATTTTTCCGATCGTCTCGCACAACCAGTTCGCGCGCCTGGAATTTGTCAGCTACGCGCTGGGCGAACCCGCGTTCGACGTCAAGGAGTGCATGCAGCGGGGTCTCACCTTCGCGTCGCCTCTGCGCGCCAAGGTCCGTCTGGTGATCATGGACAAGGAAGCGTCCAAGCCGACGATCAAGGAGGTCAAGGAGCAGGAAGTCTACATGGGGGAACTGCCCCTCATGACGACCACGGGTTCGTTCGTCGTCAATGGCACCGAACGTGTCATCGTCAGTCAGCTGCACCGCTCGCCGGGCGTGTTCTTCGAGCACGATCGGGGCAAGACGCATTCTTCCGGAAAGCTCCTGTTTTCGGCTCGGATCATCCCCTATCGGGGTTCCTGGCTGGATTTCGAATTCGATCCCAAGGACATCCTGTTCTTTCGCGTCGACCGCCGCCGCAAGATGCCTGTGACGATCCTGCTAAAGGCAATCGGCATGACGCCCGAGCAGATTCTCGCGCACTTCTTCGTGTTCGATAACTTCAGCCTCATGACCGAAGGTGCGCAGATGGAGTTCGTCTCCGAGCGCATGCGCGGAGAGATCGCGCGCTTTGACATCACGGACAAGTCGGGCAAGGTGATCGCGCCCAAGGACAAGCGGATCAACGCCAAGCACCTGCGCGACTTCGAAGCGGCCGGACTGAAGCGCATCGCCGTTCCCGAGGATTATCTGCTGGGGCGCGTCCTGGCGCGCGACGTCGTCGATACGGAGACCGGGGAAGTCATCGCGAACGCCAATGACGAGCTGACCGAAGACCGGATCAAGCGGCTGCGTCAGGGCAACGTCAAGGAAATCCAGACACTCTATACGAACGATCTGGACCAAGGTCCGTACATCTCGCAGACCCTGCGCATGGATGAGACCGCCGACGAGATGTCCGCGCGCGTGGCGATCTACCGCATGATGCGTCCTGGTGAGCCGCCTACGGAAGACGCGGTCCAGGCCCTGTTCAACCGTCTGTTCTATAGCGCCGACGCCTACGATTTGTCCAAGGTCGGCCGCATGAAATTCAACCGCCGCGTCGGTCGCGACGAAGTCGTCGGTCCGATGACTCTGACCAATGAGGACGTCCTCGACGTCATCAAGATCCTGGTCGAATTGCGCAACGGCCGGGGCGAGGTCGATGATATCGATCACCTTGGAAACCGGCGCGTGCGCTGCGTGGGAGAGCTTGCCGAAAATCAGTTTCGCTCGGGACTGGTGCGGGTCGAGCGCGCTGTCAAGGAGCGCCTTGGCCAGGCCGAGGCAGACAACTTGATGCCGCACGACCTCATCAACAGCAAGCCGATCTCTGCGGCTATCCGAGAGTTCTTCGGATCGTCGCAGCTCTCCCAATTCATGGATCAGACCAACCCGCTCTCGGAGATCACCCACAAAAGGCGCGTCTCCGCCCTGGGACCGGGTGGACTGACGCGCGAGCGGGCCGGTTTCGAGGTGCGCGACGTCCACCCCACCCACTACGGACGGGTCTGTCCGATCGAGACGCCAGAGGGTCCGAACATTGGGCTGATCAATTCCCTGGCCCTTTATGCGCGACTGAATGTTTACGGCTTTCTGGAGACGCCTTATCGCAAGGTCGAGGGCGGCCGCGTCGTCGACCACATCGATTACCTCTCGGCGATCGAGGAGGGCAAATACATCATCGCTCAGGCCAACGCGGCCATGGATGGCAACAACAAGCTGACCGACGAACTGGTTTCCTCGCGGGAAGCCGGCGAATTCGTGCTGGTCGCCCCCGATCGGGTCCAGTACATGGACGTTGCGCCGGGTCAGATCGTCTCGGTCGCCGCTTCGCTGATCCCATTTCTCGAGCACGACGACGCCAATCGCGCCCTGATGGGCTCGAACATGCAGCGCCAGGCAGTTCCCTGCCTTAGGCCTGAAAAGGCATTTGTGGGCACGGGGATCGAACGTACGGTCGCCGTCGATTCGGGCACGACTGTGCAGGCGCTGCGCGGTGGCGTGGTCGACTACGTCGACTCAAGCCGGGTCGTGGTCCGGGTCAACGACGACGAGAACGTTGCCGGTGAAGTGGGCGTGGATATCTACAACCTCATCAAGTACACGCGTTCGAACCAGAACACGAACATCAACCAGCGCCCGATCGTCAAGGTCGGAAATCGCCTCGCCCAAGGTGACGTGATCGCTGATGGGGCCTCGACCGATTTGGGTGAGTTGGCCTTGGGCCAGAACATGCTGGTCGCGTTCATGCCCTGGAACGGCTATAACTTCGAGGATTCCATCCTGATCTCCGAGCGCGTCGTCGCAGATGACCGGTACACCTCGATTCACATCGAGGAGTTGTCGGTGGTCGCGCGCGACACCAAGCTGGGAGCCGAGGAGATCACGCGCGACATCTCGAATCTGGCGGAAAACCAGCTCGCCCGTCTCGATGAATCCGGGATCGTCTACATCGGCGCTGAAGTCGAGGCCGGAGACGTACTCGTTGGCAAGGTCACGCCCAAGGGCGAGACCCAGCTGACCCCCGAGGAAAAGCTGCTGAGGGCGATCTTCGGCGAGAAGGCATCGGACGTGAAGGACACGTCCTTGCGCGTGCCCTCGGGTATCTCGGGCACGGTCATCGACGTCCAGGTGTTCACCCGCGAAGGCATCCAGCGTGACAAGCGGGCCCAGCAGATCATCGACGACGAGTTAAAGCGCTACCGCCTTGACCTGAATGACCAGTTGCGCATCGTCGAGGGGGATACCTTCTCGCGTATCGAGCGCATGTTGGTCAACAAGACCGTCAATGGCGGACCGAAGAAGCTCGCCAAGGGTGCCAAGATCACGGCAGAATATCTGCAGGATCTCGAGCGCTACCACTGGTTCGACATCCGTCCGGCTGATGAGGATATCGCCACCGCACTCGAGCAGGCCAAGGAAAGCATCGAGGCCAAGCGTCTGCAGTTCGACGCGGCGTTCGAAGAAAAGCGCAAGAAGCTGACTCAAGGCGACGAGCTGCCCCCGGGTGTCCAGAAAATGGTCAAGGTGTACCTCGCGGTCAAGCGTCGCCTGCAGCCTGGCGACAAGATGGCCGGCCGGCACGGCAACAAGGGTGTGGTCTCGAGGATCGTTCCGGTCGAAGACATGCCTTACATGGCCGACGGCACCCCCGCGGACATCGTGCTCAATCCGCTTGGCGTGCCCTCGCGGATGAATGTCGGGCAGATTCTGGAGACGCACCTTGGCTGGGCTGCCAAGGGGCTGGGACTGCGCATCGGTGAGATGCTCAAGGCCCAGGCCAAGGCGATCGACATGCGCAAGTTCCTCGCGCAGATCTACAACGAGACCGGCAAGTCCGAAGATCTCGAGCAGCTCTCCGATCTGGAAGTTCTCGAGTTGGCCGACAATCTGCGACATGGCGTGCCCTTCGCGACGCCGGTCTTCGATGGGGCATCCGAGGCCGAGATCAAGCGCATGCTGGAGTTGGCCGGGTTACCGCGTTCAGGTCAGGTCACGCTGTTCGATGGCCGTACCGGCGAAGCCTTCGAGCGCGCGGTCACCGTGGGCTACATGCACGTCTTGAAGCTGCACCACTTGGTCGACGACAAGATGCATGCGCGTTCGACCGGGCCGTACAGCCTCGTGACTCAGCAGCCCTTGGGTGGCAAGGCGCAATTCGGTGGACAGCGCTTCGGCGAGATGGAGGTCTGGGCCCTCGAGGCGTACGGCGCCTCCTATGTGCTGCAGGAGATGCTCACGGTCAAGTCGGATGACGTCTCCGGTCGGACCAAGGTCTACGAAAACATCGTCAAGGGCGACCACGTCATCGATGCGGGAATGCCGGAATCGTTCAACGTACTCGTCAAGGAGATCCGTTCCTTGGGTATCGACATCGATCTGGAGCGGAACTAAGGAATTGCCGCCGGTCCGAAGCGGACCGGTGGATGGAAGTTTTCACATCCAATTTGGAGTGATTCATGAAAGCATTGCTCGATCTCTTTAAGCAAGTTCAGCAAGAGGAATCGTTTGACGCCATCAAGATCGGCCTCGCGTCCCCGGAGAAGATCCGGTCTTGGTCCTATGGCGAAGTCAAGAAGCCCGAGACGATCAATTATCGGACCTTCAAGCCTGAGCGCGACGGGCTGTTCTGTGCCAAGATCTTCGGCCCGATCAAGGACTACGAGTGCCTGTGCGGCAAGTACAAGCGCCTGAAGCACCGCGGCGTCATTTGCGAGAAGTGCGGCGTTGAAGTCACCCTGGCCAAGGTTCGCCGGGAGCGGATGGGGCATATCGAATTGGCCTCTCCGGTCGCCCACATCTGGTTCTTGAAGAGCCTGCCCTCCCGTCTGGGCATGGTGCTTGACATGACGCTGCGCGACATCGAGCGCGTGCTCTACTTCGAAGCCTATGTCGTTGTCGATCCGGGCATGACGCCGCTCAAGCGCTGCCAGATCATGACCGAGGATGACTACCTGGCCAAGGTAGAAGAATACGCCGACGACTTCCACGCATTGATGGGCGCCGAAGGCGTGCGCGAGCTCTTGCGTTCGATCGACATCAATCGCGAAGTCGAGCAATTGCGCGCCGATTTGCAGGCGACCGGCTCCGAAGCGAAGATCAAGAAGATCGCCAAGCGTCTGAAGGTCCTTGAGGGCTTTCAGAAGTCCGGCATCAAGCCGGACTGGATGATCATGGAGGTCCTGCCGGTCCTGCCTCCGGAACTGCGTCCCCTGGTGCCGCTCGACGGCGGGCGCTTTGCGACATCGGACTTGAATGATCTGTACCGGCGCGTCATCAACCGCAACAATCGCCTGAAGCGCCTCTTGGAGCTGAAGGCTCCGGAAATCATCGTCCGCAACGAAAAGCGCATGCTCCAGGAAGCGGTTGATTCGCTGCTGGACAATGGTCGCCGTGGCAAGGCCATGACGGGTGCGAACAAGCGCCCGCTCAAGTCGCTCGCCGAGATGATCAAGGGCAAGGGGGGCCGGTTCCGCCAGAATCTGCTCGGAAAGCGCGTCGACTACTCCGGACGCTCCGTCATCGTCGTCGGGCCGCAACTCAAGCTGCACCAGTGCGGTCTGCCAAAGAAGATGGCGCTCGAGTTGTTCAAGCCTTTCATCTTCAACAAGCTCGAGCAGATGGGTGTCGCCACGACCATCAAGGCGGCGAAGAAGGAAGTCGAGAACGAGACACCAATCGTCTGGGACATCCTCGAGGAGGTGATCCGCGAGCATCCGGTCATGCTCAACCGGGCGCCGACACTGCACCGTCTGGGCATCCAGGCCTTTGAACCGGTACTGATCGAGGGCAAGGCCATTCAGTTGCATCCTCTCGTATGCGCTGCCTTCAACGCCGACTTTGACGGTGACCAGATGGCCGTTCACGTCCCCTTGTCCCTGGAAGCCCAGATGGAGGCGCGCGCCTTGATGCTCGCCTCGAACAACATCTTGTTCCCAGCCAATGGCGACCCGTCGATCGTCCCCTCGCAAGATATCGTGCTGGGTCTGTATTACGCGACTCGCGAGAAGCTCAATGGCAAGGGTGAGGGGAGCTATTTCGCCGATGTCAGCGAAGTGCACCGTGCCTATGAGAACAAGGAGGTCGAACTGGCGTCCCGCGTGACGGTCCGGATCCGCGAATTCCTGCGTAATGCCGAGACCACCGAGGGTGCGCCCGAGTTCGTCGAGAAGGTGAGCCGGTATGAGACCACGGTCGGCCGGGCGATCCTTTCCGAGATTCTGCCCAAGGGGCTTCCTTTCTCGGTGCTGAATCGGGCGCTGAAGAAGAAGGAAATCTCGCGGCTCATCAACAACTCGTTCCGGCGTTGCGGTCTGCGCGCGACGGTCGTTTTTGCCGACCAGCTGATGCAATCCGGATTCCGCCTGGCAACCCGCGCCGGTATCTCGATCTGCGTGGACGACATGCTTGTGCCCACGCAGAAGGAGGAGATCATCTCGGGCGCTGCGCATGACGTGAAGGAGATCGACCGCCAATACGCATCGGGCCTGGTGACACAGCAGGAACGCTACAACAATGTCGTGGACATCTGGGGCAAGGCGGGCGACCGCGTGGGCAAAGCCATGATGGAGCAACTGGCGACCGAGCCGACCACGGACCGACACGGCGCACAGACCCGCCAGGAATCGTTCAACTCGATCTACATGATGGCTGACTCGGGTGCCCGGGGATCGGCTGCCCAGATCCGTCAGTTAGCCGGGATGCGGGGATTGATGGCCAAGCCAGATGGCTCGATCATCGAGACGCCGATCACGGCCAACTTCCGCGAGGGGCTGAACGTGTTGCAGTACTTCATCTCGACTCACGGCGCGCGTAAAGGTCTGGCCGACACCGCCTTGAAGACCGCGAATTCTGGTTACCTGACGCGTCGCCTCGTCGATGTCACGCAGGATCTCGTCGTGACCGAAGACGACTGCGGAACCTCCAATGGCGTCGGCATGAAGGCGCTGGTCGAAGGCGGCGAAGTCATCGAGGCGCTGCGTGACCGTATTCTGGGTCGCGTCGCCGCGGTCGATATCGTCAATCCCGAGTCGCAGGAGACCCTCTACGAATCCGGCTATCTGTTGGACGAGGATGCGGTTGAGCGGATCGAGTCGCTCGGGATCGACGAGGTCCGGGTACGTACGCCTTTGACCTGCGAAACCCGCTATGGTCTGTGCGCCAAGTGCTACGGACGTGACCTGGGTCGCGGTTCGATGGTCAATACCGGTGAGGCAGTGGGTGTGATCGCTGCGCAGTCAATCGGCGAGCCTGGCACCCAGTTGACGATGCGGACCTTCCACATCGGCGGTGCGGCTTCCCGCACGGCCGTTGCCAGCGGAGTTGAAGCCAAGTCCAACGGTACCGTTCGATTTACGGCGACCATGCGTTATGTCACCAACGCGAAGGCCGAGCAGATCGTGATTTCCCGCTCAGGTGAGGTACTGATCACCGACGATCACGGCCGCGAACGCGAACGTCACAAGGTTCCCTACGGGGCCACGCTGGCCGTCCTGGATGGTAAGCAGGTCAAGGCCGGCACGCCGCTGGCAAGTTGGGATCCGCTGACCCGTCCCATCATCACTGAATACGCCGGTCGGGTGAAGTTCGAAAACGTCGAAGAAGGCGTGACGGTCGCCAAGCAGCTCGATGAGGTGACGGGTCTGTCGACACTCGTTGTGATCGACGCGAAACGGCGCGGCTCGACGACCAAGGGCGTGCGCCCGGTGGTGAAGCTCATCAACGAGCTGGGCGGTGAGGTGATGATCGCGGGCACCGAGCACCCGGTCACGATCAGTTTCCAGGTGGGTGCCCTGATCACAGTCAAGGATGGCCAGGATGTTCAGGTCGGCGAGGTGCTGGCCCGTATCCCGCAGGAGAGTTCCAAGACGCGCGACATCACCGGTGGCCTGCCGCGCGTGGCCGAGCTCTTCGAAGCGCGCTCACCCAAGGACGCAGGCATGCTGGCCGAGGTGACGGGAACGGTCACCTTCGGCAAGGAAACCAAGGGCAAGCAGCGCTTGGTGATTACGGACTTGGACGGTAACGCTTCGGAGTTCCTGATTCCGAAGGACAAGAACGTTCTCGTTCATGATGGCCAGGTGGTGAACAAGGGTGAACTGATCGTCGATGGACCGGCGGACCCTCAGGACATCCTGCGGCTTCTTGGTATCGAGGCGCTCGCCCGCTACATCGTCGATGAGGTACAGGATGTCTATCGACTGCAGGGTGTGAAGATCAATGACAAGCACATCGAGGTGATCGTGCGTCAGATGCTCCGGCGCGTGCAGGTCGTGGATCCGGGCGACGCGGGCTTTATCCCCGGCGAGCAGGTCGAGCGCTCCGAACTTCTGGACGAGAACGATCGCGTCATCGCCGAGGGCAAGCGACCAGCGTCCTACGAGAACATCCTTCTCGGTATCACGAAGGCCTCGTTGTCGACCGATTCCTTCATCTCGGCCGCTTCGTTCCAGGAAACGACCCGGGTGCTTACCGAGGCGGCCATCATGGGCAAGCGCGACGAGCTGCGGGGTCTGAAGGAGAATGTGATCGTCGGACGCCTGATCCCGGCCGGTACGGGATTGGCGTATCACACGGCCCGTAAGGCCAAGGAGTTGTCGGACGCGAAGGAAAGGGAACTGGCTGCGCAGGCGGAATTTGCTGCGTTACCCGAGTCTGTTCCGGTTGAGACGACAGAGCCCGCAAGCGACGCCTGATCGCTCGCAGAAACGGTAAGCCTAGCTAGCCCCACGGGTTTCGATCTGTGGGGCTTTTTCTTGGGTCGCGCGCGCCCCGCGGAGTCAGCCGATGAAGCCCGGCGGCCATACGCCAAGGGCTCGTCATGCGCGTGCGGCCAAAAAAACGCGACCGAGCGGACGGCGCTGCGCACAGTGCGGCTATGAGCGCCGCTCAATGTGGGAATGCATGACGAAGTCCCTCGGCACCCCTCTGACCATGCGGTAGCTGCGCAGAAGACCCTCCCTGGCAAACCCGGAGCGCTCGAGCACCCTTTGCGAGCGGACGTTGGTGTCGAGAACAGTCGCTTGAACCCGCGTCAGCCCGACATGCCCATGGGCCCATGAGACCATCACTTGGCACAAGGCGCTGGCAATGCCACGACCCCATAGTGTCGGCGACAGGTCATAGGCCAATTCCGCGCTCGCATTCACGCTCGAGACAGTATGGAAGCCAATGGTCCCGACGAGGAGGTCATCCTCCGGACGAACCACGGCGAGACGCAGGGATCGATCCGGCGTGTTTTGCATGGGGTCCCAGACATAGTCGGCCAAGGCATCTGGCGAGCCGAGATTCCAACTCGTGTGCTCGAACACAGTAGGCAGTGACAGATACGCATACCACGCCGGGATGTCGGCGGGCGTCAAGTGCCGCAGGCCGGCATGCGCTATGGGGGACAGGGGTAGCTGGGTGAACTCCATCGGGTGCTTGGAACCGGAACGAGCGCCGCGCAAGACGGATGCGCGGCGCGTTGTTCAATTTACACGCAACCGGGATGGAGTGGGAGTTCCGATCAAAGAGCGCAGCTGGATCGCATCGTGCTCGGCGAAGAGCGCGGTGATCCAGTCAACGAACACCCGCACCTTGTTGGAGAGGTGCTGCCGCTGGGGATAGACAACCTGGAGCGGCACCGGGTCGGAAAACCATTCGCCCAGCACCGGTTCGAGCCGTCCGCGGTCCATCGATTCTTTGAGCACGAAGGCGGGAATCTGGGCGACCCCGAGGCCCGCTTCGGCGGCGGCCAGATAGCCATTCGCGTCATTGATTGCGATCAGCCCCTGGAAGGGAGACTGGATGCGCTCACCATCCTTGGAGAAGTCCCAATCCAGGGTCTTGCCGGTCTTCGGGGAGAAATAATTGATGCATTGATGCTCTTTGAGATCCCTGGGGTGCTGGGGCCGACCGTGGCGCGCGAGATAGGATGGGGCGGCGCAGGTGGCCACGTGCACGAGTCCGACGCGCCTCGAGATCAAAGACGAGTCCGCCAACTCCCCGCTCCAGACAGCGCAATCGACGCCTTCCTCGATCAGATCGACCGGCCGGTCACTGCAGCCGAGTTCGAGCTGGATCCCGGGATAACGCTCGAAGAAATCGGCCAGAGCAGGAATGATGACGAGTCGCGCCATCAGCGAGGAGACCTCGACTCGAACCCGCCCGCGGGCACTCGCGTGGGTGCGCTTTAGCGCATCCTCGGTCTCGCGCAGCTCTGTTAACAAGGCCACGCAGCGCTCGTAATAGGCCGCGCCGTCCGGCGTCAAGGCGATGCGGCGGGTCGTTCGGTTCAACAACTTCACCCCGAGCCCGGCTTCCAGGCTTTGGATCAGCGTGGTTGCCGTGGCTTTGGGGATTCGCAGGCTCGCGGCTGCCCGGGTGAATGCGCCGGCTTCGACGACACGTACAAAGACTTCCATCGCATGTAACTTGTCCATTATTATTCGCGGAATGCAAATAGTCTTTTCAGTTAGTGCATCTTTATATAGTAGATCCGAATGATTACATTACAAGGGCCGGTTCGGTGGGTAGGAAATCGGACTTTTCCGTTCTCTCTAGAAAGCGACTTATGAGCCTTGTCAAACACGTCACGGAAGCGACCTTTAATACAGATGTACTGAATTCCGACTCGCCCGTACTCGTCGACTATTGGGCCGAATGGTGCGGACCTTGCAAGATGATCGCCCCGATCCTCGACGAGACTGCGAAGGACTATGCGGGTAAGCTCACGATCGCCAAGTTAAACGTCGATGAAAACCATGCGCTCGCGGCTCGCTACGGCGTGCGCGGTATCCCCACGCTGATGCTTTTCAAGAATGGAGCCGTGGTCGGTACCAAGGTGGGTGCGCTTTCAAAATCTCAGCTCTGCGCCTTTGTGGAGAGCAGTCTGTAGGGCTCTGGGACGGTCAACTGCTGCACGGGGATTTGCGCGCTCCCCTTAAATCGGCAACGCCCCCGTTGTAGACTCACAAGGGGGGCGAGTGGCCTCTCGGTGGGCTGATCCTCGGGGACGATCGATGCACGGTGCGCAGCGCTTCGCCAGGCTTTGGGTGCTGGTACTTTCCGGTCTTGCGCAAGTCGCTTTGGGCGTTGAACTGCCTTCGCCTGGGGCGACCGGGGTCTCGGCGGCGGGCTCGGTCACACCGAATGAGCCGGCAGCTTCAACTCAGCCAGGCAAGGAGGTCCAACTCGGAGAAGAGGCATTCGTGCGTGGTTCGCCAGTGCCTGATTGGGTGGAGCCGGTGCCCATCCCGAAGCCGCGTGGCAGCGAGCCTTTGGTCTTGCTCCTTGCAGATACCCAGTTCCTGGTGCGCGACCAGCCCGCCGTGTCGGTGCGCCGTGTCGTGCAGATCAATGACCCTCAGGCCCTCTCGCGAGCCGGGCAGGTGTCCATCGAGTTCGTCCCTGAATACCAGCGCCTTTATCTGCATCGGGTCGGCGTCCGACGCGACGGCGTCTGGCTGGACCGCACCCAGACTGCGCGCCTTCGATTTCTCCAGCGCGAGACGGGCCTTGAGGAGGGCCTCTATAGCGGCGTGATCACCGCCGCAATCCTGGTGGAAGACCTGCGTGTGGGGGATGTCCTCGAGTACCACTACTCGACCGTGGGCGCGAACCCCGTGTTTGCAGGACGCTTCGCTGACCGCGCCAGCTGGGACCAGCCCATGCCCACCGAGTTGCGGCGCGTCTCGATCATCTTCCCGCAGGCTCGATCGATCGCCTGGAAATTCGTCTCGGATATCCCGTTTCCGAGCCGGGTTCCAGTGCGCACCCAAAGCAAGGGAGACGTCCAGCTGGTGTTCGAGGAGCGCGATCTGCCCGCGGTGGTCTTGGAGACCAACCTGCCTGGCGACTTCCAGCCGTTTCGCACGCTCCAGTTCTCTGAGTTTGCCAGTTGGGACGATGTGGTCCAGTGGGCTCGCACGCTCTTTCCGCTCGATCGGGCACCAAGCACCGGGCTCACCCAAGTCGTCAACGCCCTACGCGCCCAGCCCGATGCACAATCCCAGGTGGCCGCCGCGCTCGAATTCGTTCAGACCCAGATCCGCTATGTCTCGGTGTCCCTGGGCGAGAGCTCACATCGTCCGGCCCCGCCCAACGAGGTGCTCGCTCGCCGCTATGGAGACTGTAAGGACAAGACCTATCTTCTGATGACGATCCTGGGCGAGCTGGGCGTGACGAGCCATCCCGTTTTGCTGCAACTGGGTCAGCGACATGGCTTGGAAGGGGTGCTACCCAGTCCGTTGGTGTTCAACCACGTCATCCTTGAGGTTGAGCTCCCCGGACAGCGCTACTACCTGGACGCGACACGCCTGGGCCAGCATCCCCCTTTGGCGAGCATGGGCCAGATCCACGAGGGGGCCCAGGTTCTCCTCGTCGAAGCGGCCAGTCATGGACCTTCCCATATCCCGGCGAATGCCAGAGTAGCGGCTCCCGACGACGAACTTGTCGAGACGGGCACCGTCACCGCGCTGGGCGAGCCCGTTCAATTCGAAACCCGCCAGAGCTGGGTGGGTTATCGCGCGGAGGTCATGCGCTCTTTGGTGGAACCCCTGGCCCAGCAGCAACGGGACAAGGTGCTTCTTGCCGGCCTGCAGCGCCGCTTTCCCGAGGCCCGGCTCAGCGGGCCCGTCGAACTCGAGGACCAGCAGGATCCGAACAAGCTCACTCTGATTGCCCACTTCTTCGTCCCCGGATTGCTCCAGGAGAAAGACGGCAACTGGTTTGCCGTGGTTTTGCCGCCCAACCTTTCTGGGCTGCTCCCCTATCCAATTGCTGCGGATCGCCATGTACCGGTCGGCTTCACTCCCACCCCGATCCACTATCGCTACACGCTCGAGATGAATTACCCCGAATCGGTGACGGTCCAGTCCGATCCCGAATCCCGCACTGTGCGCGGTCCCGGATTTAGCGTCACCGCATCGAGCAGCTATCGCGGCCACGATCAGAGGATCAGCATCGACTTCATCACGAGCACAGACCGGATCGAGCCTGGCGAGATCACCCAATACAACACCGCAGCACACGATGCCCAGGGACTAGCCCGCGCCGTGGCCTTCGTTCCCAAGGATACCCAACGCGCATCGCGACTGGCTGGCGTGGCCGGTCAGGATTTCAAGGGAACGCTTAAGAATCGAGAAGAGAATGTCGTCAAGCGCATTAGTGCGACGATCGAGGCAGCCAAGCTCTCCGAGACGGACTTGGCGCGCGCCTATTGCGACCGGGGCGTTGCCGAAGGCGCGCTTGGCCGGCTTGAAGAGGCCCACCGTGATGCGGACCGCGCGGTCCAGATGGCGCCAGATCTCTTCGAGGTTTTTGAGTGCCGGGCAGCGGTTCATTTCATCGACGGAGACTTTTCAAAGAGCGTGGCCGACTATTCGCATGCGCTCGCGCTCGGCGCCGATCCGGCTCCTGTGCTGTATCAGCGGGGTATCTCGCGCTTCTACCAGGGCGATTTGGAACACGCCGCGGATGACTTTGCCCTGGCGAGCCAGAAGGATGACAACCTCCACGTGCTCTACTCGGATCTCTGGCTCATCTGGACCGACCAACGACTTCATCGGGTCCCGCCACAGGAGGTCAGCCAACGGGCCGCCGCGGATCCGCGGGGCGAATGGCCGCGACCGGCTCTGGCCATGCTACTCGGAGTGCTCGCACCCGAAGAAATGTCCAGACTGATGGATGCCAGAGGCGGAGACGAGCGCGACATGGCTCGCGGCGAGGGGTATTTCTACCTGGCCCAGCACTATCTCCTTGAAGGCAACGTCACACTCGCGCGCGAGTATCTGGAACGCTGCCGCGCCCAGGGAATTCTGAACGATTCCGAGTACACGGCGGCTCAATGGGAGCTGCGCCGCCTCGATGTCGCGGCCCGAGGGGCACCCGCAGAGTCCCTAGCCATACCCTCGGCGTCCTCTCTTAAGAGCTCTGCCCTCGCTTCCCCCTGACCGAGGGATCCCCGGGACCGATACGGGTTGACATAGCGGGTCTTTTCGAGCAAAATCCCGCGTCTTACCTGGCTAATTCTGGCCCAGCGTTCTTTGCAGTCCGGTGCATCGTGCAGTTCAGTGTGCGCCGCGTCCCCGGAGCGCTTCGGGTGAGCCAAGGCTGCGAAGTTTATCCCTTGGATTGATCGATTGACCCTCCCTCGCGTCGCGCTTTCGGCGGGGATTGTTTCGGACTGGAAGAGTAATGCCCACCATAAATCAGCTCGTGCGCAAGCCGCGTGTCATGGCCAAGGTCAAGAGCAAGAGCCCCGCGTTGCAGGATTGTCCGCAACGTCGCGGCGTGTGCACTCGCGTCTACACGACGACACCCAAGAAGCCGAACTCGGCGCTGCGTAAGGT
The DNA here is from genome assembly GCA_903970305.1 of Rhodospirillales bacterium. GTDB lineage: Bacteria > Pseudomonadota > Gammaproteobacteria > Burkholderiales > Burkholderiaceae_D > BOG-994. The sequence goes on from CAJCID010000195.1 coordinate 18,254, forward strand.
CGCCAAGGTGCGTCTGACCAACGGCTTTGAAGTCATCTCTTACATCGGGGGCGAGGGTCACAATCTTCAGGAGCACTCGGTCGTTCTGATCCGGGGCGGTCGCGTGAAGGACCTGCCGGGCGTGCGCTATCACATGGTGCGGGGCTCGCTCGATACGCAGGGTGTCAAGGATCGCAAGCAGTCGCGCTCGAAGTATGGCGCCAAGCGCGCCAAACCGGCGAAGTAATTCTCCGGCTAAACCCTACGGTGACGGGCATGGGCTTCGTCGCCGAGTAAGTGTCCGCTCCGATGGGCGGACAAGAATCCCAGATCACGGGATTCAACTGAATATGAAAGGAATTCATTCATGCCACGTCGTCGTGAGGTACCGAAGCGCGAAATCCTGCCCGATCCCAAGTTCGGTAATGTGGATGTCGCGAAGTTCGGCAACGTCATCATGCAGTCCGGCAAGAAAGCGGTCGCCGAGCGCATCATCTACGGCGCCTTTGCAACCATCTCCTCGAAGACGGGCAAGGATCCTCTTGAGGTCTTCTCCCAGGCCCTGAGCAATGTCAAGCCCATGGTTGAGGTGAAGAGCCGGCGGGTCGGTGGCGCCAATTATCAGGTCCCCGTTGAGGTTCGGCCCGTGCGTCGCATGGCGCTCTCGATGCGCTGGATTCGTGAGGCCGCCGTCAAGCGCAGCGAGAAATCCATGGCGCTTCGGCTCGCAGGAGAGCTGCTTGACGCTGCCGAGGGCCGTGGCGGCGCAATGAAGCGCCGCGACGAAGTGCATCGTATGGCCGAGGCGAACAAGGCGTTCGCGCACTTCCGCTTCTAGATCGATGTGGGATCCAAGGCAGCCATGCTGCGTTGGATTATGTTGATGAGCAGGATTCCGGGGGGCCTGGCACAAAGGCTCCCTTGAACTTTTTAAGGCAGACCAAAGTGGCCCGCAAGACTCCCATTGAGCGCTATCGGAATATTGGCATTAGCGCACACATCGACGCCGGTAAGACGACAACGACCGAGCGTATCCTTTTCTACACCGGCGTGAACCACAAAATTGGTGAAGTGCACGACGGTGCGGCCACGATGGACTGGATGGAGCAGGAGCAGGAGCGTGGCATTACGATCACGTCTGCCGCGACCACTTGTTTCTGGAAGGGGATGGGGAACAACTATCCCGAGCACCGCATCAACATAATCGATACCCCAGGGCACGTTGACTTCACGATCGAGGTCGAGCGTTCCATGCGTGTGCTCGATGGCGCCTGCATGGTCTACTGCGCGGTCGGTGGAGTGCAGCCCCAATCCGAAACGGTCTGGCGCCAGGCCAACAAGTACCGCGTGCCCCGGCTTGCCTTCGTCAACAAGATGGATCGCACCGGCGCGAATTTCTTCAAGGTGTACGAGCAGATGCGTGCGCGCCTGAAGGCCAATCCGGTACCCCTGCAGGTCCCCATTGGCGCTGAGGAGAATTTCCAGGGCGTGATTGATCTGGTCAAGATGAAAGCGATCTTCTGGGATGAAGCGTCCCAGGGGATGAAGTTCGACTATCGTGACATTCCCGATGGTCTTCTCGAGCTCGCCACGGAGTGGCGCGAGAAGATGGTCGAGGCGGCTGCCGAGGCGACCGAGGAACTGATGAACAAGTACCTCGAGGGCGAGGCGCTCACCGAGGAAGAAATCAAGGGCGCGATCCGGCAGCGGACCATCGCCGGTGAGATCGTACCGATGTTGTGCGGCTCGGCCTTTAAGAACAAGGGCGTGCAAGCCATGCTGGACGGCGTCATCGACTATCTGCCCGCCCCGACGGACATCCCGCCGGTCAAGGGCACGGACGCGCAAGACCAGCCGGTCACGCGGCGCGCGGACGACAGCGAGAAGTTCTCGGCGCTCGCCTTTAAGATCATGACCGACCCGTTCGTCGGTCAGCTGATCTTCTTTCGGGTCTACTCGGGAGTCGTGAATTCGGGCGACACCGTCTATAACGCGATCAAGAGCAAGAAGGAGCGGGTCGGCCGGCTGTTGCAGATGCACGCGAACCAGCGCGACGAGATCAAGGAGGTGCGCGCGGGCGACATCGCCGCTGCGGTCGGTTTGAAGGAAGCAACCACCGGCGATACTCTATGCGATCCGGATGCCGTCATCACGCTTGAGCGCATGATCTTCCCCGAGCCCGTGATCTCGCAGGCCGTCGAGCCGAAGACCAAGGCCGATCAGGAGAAGATGGGGCTGGCCTTGAACCGCCTCGCGCAGGAGGATCCCTCCTTTCGCGTCAAGACCGACGAGGAGTCGGGTCAGACCATCATCTCCGGGATGGGCGAATTGCATCTCGAGATCCTGGTCGACCGGATGAAGCGCGAGTTCGGTGTCGAGGCCACGGTTGGCAAGCCCCAGGTTGCCTATCGCGAGACGATCCGCAAGGCGGTCGAGGACGTGGAGGGCAAGTTCGTCAAACAGTCGGGTGGCCGCGGACAGTATGGTCACGTGGTGCTGAAGATCGAGCCGCAGCCGGCTGGCAGCGATTCCTCGACGCCCTTGCGCACCGCGGGAATGAATTCCTTCGGCACCACGCCACCCTTGGTCGCGTCGACGAACTCGAAGCCCTTGCCGGCTTCCTGCGGCTCGATCTTCAGCACGACGTGGCCATACTGGCCCTT
>CAJCID010000196.1 GCA_903970305.1 Rhodospirillales bacterium
CCGCATTGAGCCGCAGCGGCAGTTCCAGCCAGTCTTCTCCGTAGAACTCATGATTGCCCGCGACATAGACCACCGGCCGATCCGGATAGCTCTCCCGTGCCCACGCGATGCCCGCCGCGCCCTGATGGATGTCCCCCGCCAGCACCACGACGTCGGCGTCCACATCCGGCGCGACGAAGCCACAGCGCCGAAACTCAAGGTGCAGATCGGAGAGCACGGTGATGCGCATGATGTGAACTAATTCCTTAGGCTAAGGCCGAGCCCGCGCTTAGGATGCAGCAGCGCTTGGACCCGGCTCGCAGGGCAACTGTCAAATCCCGCGCCAACCGTGGCGACGATGCCAACGAGCCGTCGATTCGTAGCGCGTGATGCTGGACGCGAGGACGCGTTTCCATACAATCGGGCCAAGGAGGATCCCATGTTGGCGAATATTGATACCGTCGAAGAACCCGCTCAGACCGATCCGGCGATCGCCTCGGCCGAAGTCCGCCGTATTCTTGCGGAACGCGTGCTGCGGCTCGTGTCCTTGGCCCCCACGGGGATCGCCATCACCAGCATGCTCCAGATCGATCGCATTCTCAACGGGCCTCTCGTGAAGCTCTCTCCGGAAGGGATCATCGCCCTCATCCGGGAGATGCTCGAGAACGGCTATCTCGAATACGTCGCGGGCACCAGCCGCCTCGGGTTGTCCGCGGCCTACCGCTAGGGCTGGGTGCCGACCTCCTGGGCGCAAACTCCTAGGCCAGCCCTTCGAGGATGCGAATGTCCCGCACGGCGCCGTTGGCGAGCGCCCGCAGAGCCTCCTGGTAGGCCGGACTGTCGTGGGCGGCCACAGCCGCCTCGACGCTGTCGAACTCGATTAAGACCGTGCGCTGCATCAAGCCTGCCTCGTAGACCTGCTTGGCCACACCTCGGGCCAGAAACCGTCCGCCTGCCGCTTCGAGCGCGGGCCCCGCCAGCTTCGCGTAGGCGGCCATCGAATCGGGATTGGAAATCGAGTGATAGGTGCTCACCCAGTATGCTTTTTTCATGATCGAATCCAAGTTGAAGGATGAAACAACGCGGTGCGCCTTCGCGTTCTTCGGCGCAACGCCCGAGGAGACGTTTCGGCAACAGAGCGAGAAGCGGGTGATCCAATGGCATCTGGACGGTCGCCGGCAGCTGACCCCAGCGGGCACGCAGCCAGCCCTCGGACCACACCACGCTCTACTGTACGCCGAATCCACAACCCCATCAGCGGGCCTTGCCGGGGGCGCGGCAGAGGATCTCAAGAAGCGCCGCACCATAGCGCTCCAGCTTCTTCGCGCCAATGCCGCTGATCCCCAAGAGCTCGTCGCGCCTTTGGGGCCGCTCGCGCGCCAACTGCGCGAGAGTGTTGTCATTCAGGATCACATACGCCGGGACCGATTGCAGACGCGCCTCTTCGAGCCGCCACGCCTTCAGATGAGACAGGAGGATCTCCCCTGCGCCATCCAGACCGAACGCTCGGGTCGTCCCCGTGCGCGCCTTGCGCCCGAGCGGGGCCTCGACTTGACGCCGCATGGCCACGCGTTCGTAGCCCTTCAGAACGGCACGGCTCGCCTCGGTCAGCTTCAGCGCACCGTGGGCTTCATGGTCGACATGGGCCAGACCGAGCGCAACGAGCTGACGAAACACACCCCGCCAGACGAGCTCATCGGTATCCCGGCCGACCCCAAAGACCGAGAGCGCATCATGTCCGAAGCGCCGCACGCGCTCGCTGTCACGCCCGCGCAGCACCTCGGTCAGATGGACCGCACCGAAGCGTTGCCCGGTACGATAGATCGCTGAGAGCGCCTTTTGCGCGGCCTCGGTCGCATCCCACGTCTCCGGAGGGGCAAGACAGTTGTCACAGTTCCCGCACGCTGAACTGGCCTCTCCGAAGTACTGCAACAGGCGCACGCGCCGACACTGGGCGGTCTCGCACAAACCCAGGAGGGCATCGAGTTTGGCGCTTGCGATGCGCTTGAAGTCGTCCTGTGCATCCGACTGATCGATCAGTCGGCGCATCTGCACGACGTCGGCCAAGCCATAGGCCATCCAGGCGTTGGCCGGGGCGCCATCCCGCCCGGCGCGTCCGGTTTCCTGGTAATAGCCCTCGATACTCTTGGGCAGATCCAGATGGGCGACAAAGCGCACGTCAGGCTTGTCGATGCCCATGCCAAAGGCGATCGTGGCAACGATCACGATGCCTTCCTCGCGCTGAAAACGCGACTGGTGCAAGGAGCGCAGGGAAGCATCCAACCCCGCATGATAGGGTAACGCCGCAATCCCTTCTGCGGCCAGCCATGCAGCAGTCTCCTCGACCTTCTTGCGCGACAGGCAGTAGACGATCCCCGCCTCGTTCTGGTGCTCGCGGCGGATGAAACGCAAGAGCTGTTGGCGTGGCTCGAGCTTTTCGACGATCGTATAAGTGATGTTGGGGCGATCGAAGCTCGACACGAACACGCGCGCCTCGGCCAATCCCAGGCGGCGCGCGATCTCGGCGCGCGTGTCGGGATCGGCAGTCGCCGTGAGCGCAATGCGCGGCACGCCCGGAAAGCGCTCGTGCAGAATCGACAACTGGAGATACTCCGGTCGGAAATCGTGCCCCCATTGCGCCACGCAGTGCGCCTCGTCGATCGCAAAAAGCGCAATTTCTGCACGCTCGAGCACATCGAGGCAACGTGGCGTGGTGAGGCGTTCGGGAGCGACGTAGAGCAGATCCAACTCGCCCCGGATGAGCGCATCCTCGGTAGCCCGGGCGGCGGCGGCGCTGAGTGTCGAGTTGAGGACTGCTGCGCGTACCCCCAGTTGCGTCAGCGCTGCGACCTGATCCTCCATCAAGGCGATGAGGGGCGAGACGACGATGCCCGTGCCGGCGCGCAGCAAAGACGGGATCTGGTAGCACAGCGACTTGCCGCCCCCGGTTGGCATCAAGACAAGGGCGTCACCGCCCTCTGCAAGGTGCACGACGATCTCGGCCTGCGCCCCGCGAAATGCGGGCAGGCCAAAGGTCTCACGAAGGATCGACTGTGCATCTGAACTCAGGGTCATGGTGCTGCAGTGTACCGCTCGGACAGTCGTCAACCGCGGGGCCGCGCCACGCTTTGCGCCCCATGTCGGCGCGACGCTATTTCACCGGAATCTTCAGCTCCGGCGGGAGTGCCACCGCCGTGACGGAATTCTTGGGGCTTCCGTCGATCAATTTGTCCGAATAGGTGAGGTAAACCAGCGCATTGCGCTTCGCGTCGACGATACGCACGACGTGGATACGCTTGAACAGGACCGACAGCCTGACGGTGAACACATCCTCTTGGAGCGGCAACGGGGCCGCGCCGGGCACGAAGCTGATCGGCCCGGTGCTGCGACAGGCGATCGAGGCCTCGGATTTGTCCTCGGCCAGACCGACAATGCCCTTCACGCCGCCGGTTCGCGCGCGCGACAGATAGCAGGTGACCCCGGCGACCTTGGGATCGTCGTACGCCTCGACCGTGATTCGGTCATCGCGCGTGAAGTGGAACGCGGTATCCACCTCGCCGATCGTCTCGGCCCGGGCTGGGCCCCATAGGAGAGGCGTTGCGATCAAGAGCGCGGCCGTACTGCGCAGAGTCTTCTTAAGGATCGAGTTCATGGTGAGGTGGTTTCCGTGGGGGTTGAAGAACGCGCTGGAGGCGGCTGAAGGCCGCTGAAGGCGCCTGGTGTCGGCAGGGGCTCACGCGACGCAGGTTACAGTGAATTCTCTCGCCGTGCCCCGTCTGGGCGTCCGGTTTGGATGCCAGCCCAGGGGAGTGTGCCGATAAAGGAGCGCCTATAGGGGACCAAGACCAATGATTGACCGCCTGGGGCGCCGCGCGATCGATGATCAACCGGTCGTTGGCTGGCCCGTGAACACCGACAATTGCCCTTCGAAAGCACGCTGATACGCGGGCCGCGCTTCGGCGCGGGCGATATAGGCGCAAAGCCTAGGGTAGTTCTCCAGTATCCCCGACCCAACCAGCCTGCGTAGGACCGTCACCATCAAAAGGTCCCCTGCGCTGAACACACCCTCGAGCCAGTTCGCATCGCCAAGCCGACCGGACAGTTCGCCCAGACGTACATGGACGCGATCCTCGAGGAGCCGCAGGCGCTCCTCATGCCAGGCCTTCTCGCGCTCCACGATGATGGCCATGGAGCGTTCAAAGATCGGCGGCTCGACCGTGTTGAGCGCGGCAAACATCCATGTGATGGCGCGGGCGCGAGCCTTGGCATCGTCCGGGAGCAGCCCGGCATGGCGCTGCGCGATATGGAACACGATCGCCCCCGACTCGAAGAGTGCGAGATCGCCCTCTTCATAGGTCGGGATCTGCCCGAAAGGATGAAGCCGTCGATGCGCGGCCTCCTTCAGCTCAGAAAATGAAACGAGTCGGACATCGTAAGCCTGACCCACCTCTTCAAGCGCCCAGCGAACGCGCATGTCACGCGCGAGTCCCCTGCCGCGATCGGGCGAGCGTTCGAAAGCCGTGATGGTAGGGGTCATTGGAGCGCTCCTCGTGATCCTATAAGGTGGGATGGTGGTTGCGAGAGAAGATCCCCTCACCCGCATCGCAGAAGGATCCCCACTCGTGCCCCCTAATCGGCGCGCAACTCGAGCCAGATCTCGTTACGCCTGAAGAACCAAGGGATCCAGGGCGGATCGTAACGCGCCCAGACGGGCTCTCCCTGCCAGTGCAGTCCCGCCTCAGACAGAGCAGACTTCAAGCGCTGCAGGTTCTCATCATAGCGGCTCTCGCTCCAGAATCCCGAGTAGCGGATCACCGCGACACGGCGCGCCGGCAGCGCGCGCAGCACGACCCGGGCATCGAGCGGTTTGGGTAGCGTCTCGAGAGTCCACTGGCGCGGCATCGTGAACCGGATCGAGTAGCCACCCTCTTGCGGGGACTGTGCGACGGGCGCGGTCATCGCGATCTTCACCGGACTTTCAGCCACCGGCGCGGTCATCTCGATCGATGCCTTGGCCTCGTTCTGGCCGAAGATATATGCGGCGAGAATCCGAAAGCCGGCATTGCCCGCGTCGTTGGCCTCGCCAGCGACAGTCGTCTCGGCGACGATCGTCGGGCTGTACTCGCGGATCTCATAGACCGCGCTCGAGCCGACGACGTGATACTCGGGTTCCTCGATGGCCAAGCTCGTACTCCCGACGCAGGCAAGAACCGCCGCCACGAGCCATCTGGACCCACGCACCAGCCTAGTGGGTGCGGCCAGCGAGGGCATCGTGAGCTCGCTTTGTGTTCACTCGGTCTTCCGGTCGGCGATATGCCACAAGACGCCCGTCGGATCGGAAAGATACAGAACGCGCAGCCCCCAAGGCTGTAGTGCGGGAGGTTTCATCAGGATGTCGGGGTACCTCTCGCGAAGACCGATGCGTTGGAATTTCTCCCACCATAGATCGGCGTCCTCGACCATCAAACTCATCATGAAATTTCCGGCATGCTGCTCGACATAAAAGGGTTGAAGCAGAAATCGGAATGATCCGATCTGCAACTCCGCGATCTGGTCGTTGCCATGAGTCAGCGTGAACCCCAGATCGGCATAAAACTGTTTGGCGAGAGTAAAATCCTGCGCCGGCACGAATGCCCTGAGATCAAGCACTGGACTGGGGTCCATTGGTTTCTCCTACGTAGTGGGCATGGGAGAATAGTTCACAGGCACGACCTCCCTGGGAGATCAAAGATCAATTCGAGGAAGCCCCAGGATGCGAAGAGCCACCCCGCACTGCCGTGCGAGCTGGCTCCATAGTGCCGTAAATGCCCCGTGAAAGGGCCCCTGAAGGGGCCGTGAACGGGCCGTAAAGCGCAGTTTAATCAGTCTTTTCAGGGGCTGCTGTGCCTGCGGTCGCAGCCAGACCTGGCGTATGCTCCCCCGAAAGCTCCGGGTAGTCCTTGAGCATCGACGCGCCAAAGAAGGGCTTATACGCACCCTGATGACAGGTGGCGCAGTAAAGCTTGGGTCCATCGCCTGTCGGTCCGAGACGGTTTGACGGGAACGTCGATGCCAGCGGATCCAGGTAAGCGGTGTTCAGATCGCGCACCATTCGAATGCCGTACCAGGCCGTATTGCGTTGCGGGGTGCTCGAATCCCAGATCGCAAACGAGCGCGTGTTGTGGCAATAGGTGCAGTTCACCCCGAGCGACTGCGAGACATTCATCATGAGCGCATAGGTCCACTCGGTCTGCTTGATCGAGTGACGGTTCCCCTCCGGCAAGGCAGTGTCCCCGTTCACCCGGATCTCGGCGGGCGAGGTGTCGTAGAACGTGGTGAAGGGATCGTAGGGCAGCGAGGCCAAGCCGATCGAATTGGTGGGCACGGTCATCCCGCCGTGATCCCCGAGTTGGCCGGCGGACTGATTGGGCGTCGGACTCTTGAACCAGATCTGGGACGGCACGGGCTGGCCCCGGTGGCAGGTGTAGCAGGTGACCCCGGTCGTGGCGACGTGAGTTTTCCAGTCGGCATTGATATGACGCGTCATCTGCAACATGCGGCGCGCAACCACCTTGGTGTAGAGCGTGTCACTGGCGAAGTTCGCGGCCTCGTGACAGTAGGTGCAGCCCTGCGCGGGCGCAACCCATTGCGTCATGGCGACCATCACCCGGCTCATCTCGGAAATGCTAAGGTCGTTCAGCACCTGGAGATTCTTGAAAGCCGTCGTGGCAGGCGGCGTGCCGGGAGTCGCTGCGGCAATCGGATCAGGGACCACGTTCAGGGCCGCCTCGCGCTCTAACCCCTTGCGACTGTAGAGCTCCACCATGCCCAGACCGCGATAACCGCGCTGCACCGAATCGACCGGAGGAGGCTCGCATCCGGTCAGGCACAACGTCAGCACAAGGCCCGCGCAGGCGCCAAGCCTTGAATACCTCTTCAAACCAGGGACGTGCAGCATTGCCAACTTCATTTCGGTGCTCCCGGGAGTGTTGCCGGATCGATGACTGGACCGAAAACATGCGGATACATCGGTGCCACGCCATGCTTGACTGCCCATAGATACCAGTTGTCCACAACGGTGCCGGTGAGGAGGATGCCAATGCCACCGCACAACGGGCACAGCACCGCGAACCACCAAGCCCAGCGATGGATCGACTCCATCGTAGCGTTAAATCCCATTGTCCACCGCCAGAAGAGCGCGGCGCGCTCCACGGCCGTGCCCCGGTCGACGATCTGTTCGATCTCGCGTTCACCGCCAAAGCGGCTCACGGCCAGGATGGTTGCCCCGTGCATCGCAAAAAGGAGCGTTGATCCGTACAGGAAGGCGATGGAGAGCATGTGAAACGGGTTGTAGAACAGGTTCCCATAGCGCAGTGAGAATGCCGCAGTCCAGTCGAGGTGGGGGAAGATCCCGAACGGGACCGCCTCGCCCCAACTGCCCATCAGGATCGGTCGGATGAAACCGAGCACCAGATAGAGCCAGATCGCAGCGGCGAAGGCCCAGGCGGTATGGGTGCCCATACCCAGGGCGCGCGCACGCCGATACATCCGCACCCACCACAGGAGGATGGACGTAGTCAGGAAAAATCCGGCCATGAGCCACCAGCCGCCCTGGTTGAGCGGAGGCATGATCTGGAGCCCCAGAGAAGGCGGAGGGGGCTCGAGCCCGAGCCAGAACAGCTGGCGCACGAACTGAATCGGATTCCAGTTCACCGAGGCGAACATGTTCAGGCCGATGATCTCGATTGCGATGAAGCCGCAAATGAGGGACATGAGCCCGGTGGTGCCAAGGTAGATCGGTCCGATCTGGGCATCGCCAAACTTACCAGCCCAATAAAAGAAGCCCGGCTTGCCCTCACGCGTCCAGATTCCCTTGGGCGGCAGTGCGACTCCGGCCTCGGAAGGCCCGCGCACCTGCACTTGAGTGAACAGGTTTAGATATTCAGCCACTTTGCAGTCCCCTTATCCTATTTCACACAATGATCAACGTACGTGGTCTAACTCTGACTCCAGATCGGCATGTTCAACCACCAGCTCCACCATTCGGGCCAGCCACGCGTCCAGAACGGTCCGCTGATGATGATGCACACCGCGCTGAAGAAGACCGCGGCCAGTGCCAGAAACAGGCCCAGACGGTGGATCCCCAAGGTGCCGATGGAGTAGCCAATCACGTCCCGAAAGAAGGTGTTCTCATGCTCGACCGTCTTCACCGGCTCGCCCTTGGCCGGATTCGTCGAGGACAGAATCAAAGAGCCGTGGAGCGCCAGGGCGAAGGTCGTCGTGAAGAAGAACGTGATCGCCAGCATATGTGCCGGGTTGTAGTGGAAGTGCAGATACTGGTAGCCCGTGTTCGAGACCCAATCGAGATGGCTCATGATGCCGTACGGAAAACCGAAGCCCCAGGCGCCCAAGAGGACCGGTCGAATCACAACCAGGGAGAAGTAGGCGAAGATCGCCACGCCAAAGGCGAAGGGCACGTGCAGCCCGATGCCCAGCTTGCGACAGATCTCGACCTCGCGTAGCGCCCAGGAGACAAACGACCCCAGGGCACAGACCGTGATGAGCTGATAAAGGCCGCCCTCCTTCAAGGGCGCGAGAGCAAGCCCGTACTTGATGTCCGGAGGCGCGATGCTGATCTGCCAGAGATTCCAGGTCGGCCCCTGCGAGGCACCCCAGACGATCAGAAGCGTGCCGACTGTCGCAAAAAACAGGGTGGTCACGCCAAAGAAGCCGACGAAAAAGGGTCCGACCCAGAAGTCGAACAGATCGCCGCCGACGAGAGTGCCGCCCCGCACCCGATATTTACGTTCGAAACTGAGCATCGCCATCGTCACGTTCTCCGGTCTAGCAAATTCCAAACCGGCAGCGCTTGTGCGCGCAGCCGTAGAAAAAGGTGGCTGTGGATTGCTCCGGACAGCCTTGGATCTACAGTGGACCGGGCGCAGCGCCTAAGCGCCCGTCCGGATCCACCTTCGAGGGGACTACTTCGCCGGTGGTAGCGGCGAATTCTGCGTTGCTGCAATTGCGCTCTTGTGAGGACCCTCGAGCCAGTTGAAACGATCTGTACTGAGCAAGATGAAATGGATCACCAGGGCCAGCACAAACAGGAAGGTGAACAAAGCGACCAGCGCGCGGCGCGGGTCGAACAGCAGCCAGATTCTCCACATGTTCCGGTCTCCTTAAGCCATGTTGGTAAAGGGCATGACATAGGCTACCGTCGCCTTCACCCCTTCAAGCATCGAGGTGTAGCCCTGGGTCCCGGGAAGCCATGGACGCCATTGCCATACCAAGAAGTGGGCGATGATTGCCACTACCAAGAAAATGATGAAGCTCGTCACGAAGATGCCATGGAACTCCCTGGCCTCCGCGTCAGTAAGCCCGGATAGAGATCCGGCTCGTTTTTCATCTGCCATTTCAATTTCCTCCAGTCAAGTCAACTTCGAAAGGCCTTGCGGCCGCTTGCAGTGCCCTTCCCCAGGCAGTGGGGAGGTCATCTCGTCTTGCGACGCGATACTCTGCTCTGACTACCGCTTCTGCGATCCTGCAGGGCGGTCTCATACCAGCTCCTCGGCACCCTGGGGCGCGTGCGAGCGGGCGACATGTTCAGCCGTGACGCGCTCAGCGCCGGCCCGGCGCGCTATGCGTTCGGCGCGATCGCGCAAACGCTTGGCACTCGAGATGCGTACGAGGATCGGTTCGGCATCGACTAGCGCATCCAGGGCCGCCTTGGCCTCATCGAGCCAGGGCAGTTCGCGATGTACGCGTGCCGGCGTCGGATCGACCTTGTCCATCTCGGTGCCCAGGGGCAGGATGTGAAACAGAGCATCGAAGAGCGCGTTGCAGAATTCCTGGATCAGGTACGTCGCGCCGCTGTAACCCATGAAAGGCGTGCCGGTGTGGCGACGGATGATCGCTCCGGGGAACGACGCCGGGATGTAGGTCGAGCGGCCCTGGCACTCGGCCAGGTACATGCGCTCGTTGTAACTACCAAAGAGCACCAGAGGCGGCTTGTCGCGCACGAGCTGACGCGCCTTGTCGTTCTCGGGCTTCACACCGGCCTTGCGGGCCAGGGCAAAGTTGCAAGGAAGGCCCATCTCCTCCTCGAGGAAGTGGCGCAGTCCCCGCGCATAGGTCTCATTGGCCACCACGGCAAAGCTCGCTGTCGCGAAGAAATCCTGGGTGACCGAGCGCCAGAGATCCCAGATCGGCTTGATGGTGGTGTGCTTCTCGCGTTCGATGAACGGCTCAGGATCAAGGCCCGTGAGTTCCCCGAGACTGCGCAGGAACTTGGTCGTGCTGTGCAGCCCGATCGGGGCCTGCAGATAGGGCCGCTCCAGCGCCTCGCAGAGCATCCGTCCGAACTCGCGGTACAGGCAGACATTGACCTCGGCATCGGCAAGCTTCTCCACGTCGGCCAGATGGCTGCCCAACGGAAAGACCATGTTGATCTCAGCGCCAATCCCCTCGACGAGGCGGCGGATCTCGGCCAGATCGCTGGGCATGTTGAACATGCCGTAAGAGGGCCCGATGATGTTCACGCGCGGTTTTTGACCGGGCGCGCGGGGCTTGAGCGCTGGCACGCGCCTTGGTCCGTACTGCGTCCAGAGCCAGTAGATGGCGCGGTCTGCGCACTGCCACTGGTCTTCGTCGATCGTGCGCGGCAAGAAGCGCTGGATGTTCGTGCCTTCGGGCGTGACGCCGCCGCCGATCATCTCGGCAATCGAGCCGGTCACCACGACCGCCGGCAGATCCGGATCGAGCGTCGCATGCGCGCGCTTCATGGACCCCTCGGTGCCCTCGCGGCCCAGCTGCTCTTCGGCCAGACCCGTCACGACAATGGGCAACTCGTGGGGCGGCAGTGCATCCGTGTAATGCAGCACAGACGTCACCGGCAGATTCTCGCAGCCCACGGGCCCGTCAATGACGACCTGCAGACCCTTGATTGCGGCAAACACGTAGACAGCGCCCCAGTAGCCGCCAGCCCGGTCATGATCGAGTACCAACATCAGATCATCTCCTCGGCTTTGCGCTTTTTCGCGAGCTTGATGACTTGGCGACGCGTCAGATCCTTGAACTCGGGACGGTCCCTGGGTACGTCCTCCCAGATTCCCGCAGCATGGCCCTCGCCGACGCCCGCGAAGAACTCCTTCATCGTGTCAAAGCGGCCCCGATTGGCGATGGCTGCGTTCACGACCTGGGCGAGCGATCCCGCTCCAGCGGGGCCCATCAGCGGTCGGGCCGAGATCAGGTTCGTGAAGTAGAGCGCGGCTGTCGCCGCTTCCTTGGCCGCCTGCACGACCGGCGTAGTACCGATCGCAAGGTCCGGCTTGAATTCGCGCAACGCTGCCAGATCCTGCTCGAGCGAGGCCCGGTACTGGACATGTACACCGCGGCTTTCGAGCCAGTCGCGATCCGCTGCACTCCAGGGCGTGGCCGGGCAGGCCGTTCCCACGTAGCGCACATCGGCGCCACTCTCGATCATGAGGCGGGCCACGAGCAACTCCGATCCTTCGTACCCAGACAGGGTGATGCGGCCCTTGATCGGCATCTTCGAGAGTGCCCCGCGGATCGCAGGCAGGATCTTGTTCTTGGCGGCATCGATCTGGTGCTGTGCGACGTTGGCAGCGCCACCGATGGCCTGCAGCCACGCCTCGGTCCCTTCATAGCCCACCGGCGCGGAACCGACGACCGGCCGCCCGGCGGCCGCGAACTCCCGAACGCTTGCGGTATAGAAGGGATGGAGCGCGGCGACGGCGACACAGTCGAGCGCCGCGTACAATTCGCGCCATTCGCGTGTGGGCACGACAGGTCCGGCAGCCAGGCCCATCGGCTCGAGCATCATGCCAAGGCCGACAGGGTCGGCCGGAAACATCTCGCCCAGAAGGGTCACGGTCGGCTTGTCGCTGCGTCCACCGCGCGGCGCCTGGACCGGACCTTGCTCGGCCTCGCCGCGTGCATAGCGCAGCATCGCACCGGCCAAGACATCCTTGGCCTCGGCATGGGTGGGCACCCCAAAACCGGGTACGTCGATGCCGATGATGCGCACGCCATCGATCTCCCTGGGCAAGAGCTGCAGCGGCACGCCGCTCGCTGTGGGCACACAGAGATTGATGATCACGACCGCGTCGTAGTCGGCGGGTTTCGCGACCTTGTAGACCGCTTCGCGAATATCCTCGAAGAGTTTTCCGGTGACGAGCGTCTCGGAGTTAAAGGGTACGTAGCCGACCGTCCGACGCGCGCCGTAGAAGTGCGAGGTGAAGGTGAGGCCATAGACGCAGCAGGCCGATCCCGAGAGGATCGTTGCGGTACGGCGCATCCGCAAACCCACGCGCAGACTGCCAAAGGCGGGACACATCGATTGCGGCTGGTCGTGCGGACCCTTCGGGTAGTCGCGCGCATAGCGCTCGAGCACGGCCGTCTTGCCGGCGGCCTTCGCCGCTTGTTGCAACTGCTCCTGGCCCGAATGGCAACCCAGGCCATCGCTCTGGAGGGCTTCGGGATGGACGATCGCAGCGAGATCGGAGTCCGGCATGTCAGCTTGTCCTTTCAAACCGTGTCGTACACAACCTCGAGGGACTCGCGCGTCGACTCGGTCTTGCCGCACATGTCGAACTGCGTGGCGGGTTCGAGCACGACGTTGCGGCCGACGCTGTCGGCAGAGAACAGTCCAAGGAGGTTGTCCTGAGAGAGCGGATTGGGGCGCACCGGCAGGGAGGTCGCGACATTGGACGCAAGCGTCTCGAATAGCCCCGCCCACTGGGTGCCTGGGCGTCCGATGATTTCGTAGCTCGCGCTCTTGCGACGGATATCTTCATGGGCCGGGATGGCGGCCAGTACCGGGATCCCGACGCGCTGGGAGAAGGCCTCGGCCTCCCCCGTGCCATCGTCTTTGTTGATGACCATGCCTGCCACGCCCACGTTGCCACCGAGCTTACGGAAGTATTCGACGGCCGAGCAGACGTTGTTGGCCACGTAGAGCGACTGCAGGTCGTTGGACCCGACCACGATCACCTTCTGGCACATGTCGCGGGCGATCGGCAGGCCGAAGCCGCCGCAGACCACGTCGCCCAGGAAGTCGAGCAGCAC
>CAJCID010000197.1 GCA_903970305.1 Rhodospirillales bacterium
GGCAGGATGCCGTTGTTGTACGAGGCGCCTTCCCAGAGCATGGCCGAGGTCGACATCAGGCTGCGCTCGGAGGCCTGGATGATCGGCAGATGACAGGCGCCGCAGGACCACTCCACGACCCGGTAGTCGCCCGGATTCATGAACCGGATGAATTCGGCGCGCTCGCGGTTTAAGAGCGTATAGCTGTCCTTCGGATTGGCTGAACTCGGATAGGACCAGGCCTTGGGATAGCGCGGCAGGACATGGGCGCTTTCTTTGGCCAGGACGTAGGCCTGGCTCGTCCGGTCGGCCAGGCCCGCGCCTTTCGGGGCCGCTATACGGGCATTGCCTCCATGGCAGTCCGTGCAGCCGAGCACCACGCCCGGATTCGCGTGCATCGTCTGCGCATCGGTCTGGGTATGGCAGGTGAGGCACCCTGCGGACTTCTCCGCGGCGCTCGCTGCGGTCTGTTTTTTCGGGGCGGCCGGTGCCATGGTATCGGTGCGCCTGACGCCCTCCTCCTCTGGGCTGCCCGCGGCAAGGGCGCACTCGCCAAGGATCAAGGCCAGCGCAGCAGAGACGGCCAGGATGAACGAGCGAGTCGGGGCGCGCCCTGCCCGCGCGCGGGGCACGGCTCCTCTGAGAAGACCAGTCAATGGGTGCAAGGGATAGGGGTCCATCGGTCAGTACTTGAGCAAGAGGTTCAAGAGAATCGAATACGGCAGATTCAGGCGCTGCGTGTCATAGAGCTGCCTGAATCCTTTGCCCGGGGCGAGCACGGCCACCGAGGCGTTGAACACCACGTTCTGCGTGAAAAACGGCCGGTACTGCAGACCCATCGAGGCGTCCACGCCGATGTCCCGATCGATGCTGCCCTGATTGCGCAGCACCTCGAGCGTGCTGGTGTTCACGAACGCCAGATCAGTGACGTTGGTCAGGACGCGCAGCTGCGGCGAGACATCGAAGTCCGCGCCCAGGCCGATGAGCGACAGGCCCGGATTGACGAAGTTCGATTGGCCCATGTCCTCGGAGGTCCTAAGGTCCGGCAAGAGCGCATTGCGCCCCGCGAGGAACACGCCGCCGCCTCCGATCAAGGGAATCGCCTGGCGGATGAAATAGCTCGTGTCGGAGCCCACGATCTGGGCGTTCTGGATGATCGCATCAAAGCCGGTCGCGTCCTGACCGTAGGGATTCTTGTCGCCCGAGGCGATGAGCCCGGTTCCGCGCACGCGGATCCAGTCGAAGTCGCGCGACAATTCGAGGGCGGCAAAGCCCGCTTGGATCGACTGCGAGCGCTGCGCGATCGGATTGTGCGAATCGTTGCCCAGCGCAGCATAGAACGAGGAAGTCAGGTTCCACGGACCGAAGTGACCGTCCCCGTTCAGACCATAGTAGGTGACGTCGTAGCGGTGCGGCAGTCCGTCGCCGATCGGGGCCGGACGAACGAGAAAGCCATTGGAATCGTAGACGGTCTCGTTGTTCTCGCGGTTGATGTTGCGCAGCACCGTGATCTGGGTCGTGTGCCCCTCGATCGGAAAATCCTGCCGGTAGAGGTTGGCCACGAACGTGTCGTCCTGACGCAGTCCCTGGGACAGATCGTTCAGGCCGCTGTTGCTATCCTTGTTGATGCGCCTAAGCCACGCGATGTTGTACTGCCAGCGGTTGCTGTCGCGGGTGCCGAACAGGCGCAGCCCAAAGGCGTTGTCCTGAAAGACAAAGCCACGAAAATCCGACGTGAACGGCTGGATACCCAGGCGCACACTGTCGAAGTCGTAATTCTCCGAAACGTCCTCGAGGTGCTTGTCGACAAAGAGCTGCTGGATGCCAACGAAGCGGTCGTTGCGCGCAAGTCCATCTTCAGGATTGGCGTTGAGCACCCCGCGTTCCTCGGCCGTGGCCCGGTTGAAGTTCACCGCAGGCTCGAAGCGGAACTCGAAATCGGGCGGCCGAAAGGTCGTGTCGCCCTCGGTGATCGAGGCCGAGATCAAGACGGTCTGGCTAAACGAGGTCAGATTGGGCCGCCCGAAGGTGTCCTGCGAGCCGCTCCGGTCGGCGCCGGCCGGACTGACCGCGACGGGCACGCGGCTCGACTCGTAGACGGTGTCCGAGCTCACCGAGAGGTTGAAGAACCAGTCCGGACCGAGCCCGGACAAAGGCGGAAAGGGCTTGTCGCCCTTCAGGGTGTTCTGTTGGTAGGGGTTCAAGGGATTGTCGGTGACGCCCAGGGTTTCCATGATGCGCCAGCGATCCGGCACGGCCGTGCTCTCACGCGGATCCTCTGGAGCAGGCGGGGCGACCTGGTTCGCCGACACCGGGGGCACCGGATAGATGAGCGGCTGGCCCTGCGGGCGGCGCAGCTCGATCGCCTCCTCGGGGTTCGTTCCCGATAGCCCATCGGGCACCGTGGCCGGTGCTGCCGCGGCTGCGCCCTCGTCGCCCGCGGCTCCCGCCAACAGATTGCCCAAGGGCAGCGAGCGCCCCACGAGCGCGCTCTGGCCCTGACAAGGCAGGGCCAGCAGAAGCGGGGCCAGGGCGAGAAGGGCATGCAGCAAAGGCCATTCACTGGCGCATCCCCTCTTCGCTAGAGGCCGTTGCATACGCCCTGCTGGTCCGTGTCCACAAAGGGCGCCTGTGGACACCGGACATAGAGCAGCGAAGTGCCCGTTCCAGGGGGCGTGATGGTGTCCGCGCGGATCGCTGCCGGAGCATTGGCGATGCCCGTACCGAGCGCCATGCCGGCATTGGCCAGGCCCAGAAAGGCCACCATGTCGTCCTGATCGACGCCATCGCCCGAGACGCCGATCGCGCCCACGAGGGTCGAGCCGCGGTAGATCGGCACACCACCTGGAAAGATCTGGATGCCGTTCTTGAGTTGCGGCACGCCCGTGCAGGCTTCCGGCAGATTCGAGCCGGAGAGCACCGCCAAAGCTGCGGCGACGATGTTGTTGTAGGCCAGATCGAGCTCAAGCCCGTCACTAAAGACGCTCCAATTGGCAAAGCTCTTCGACAACGGCCCCGGTGGATTGCCGTTGATGCCGTCCGGAAAGAACGGACGCGCAAGATTGCCGATGGCGCGCGCCGAATAGGCGGTGCCATCGGCGAAGGCCGCCGGATTACCCAGAAAGCTCTCTGTGGCGTTGACATAGGCCGCGATCGATGACTGGGCCTGGGGCTCGAGATAGTTCGCTGCCGGCTCCGCCAGCAAGAGACCCGCCGCCTGGGTACCCGAAAAAAACAGGGCGGTGCGCGCCTTCTGGAGGGCCACATCGATACCGAACACGGGTGCATCCATGGTCCGTCCAAAACCGATCGGCACGCCGTGGGTGTCGACGACGAAGATGCTGACCTGGGCGGTCGAATCAAGCGGCTGGCGGATCTGGGCACGCGTGTGGTTGGCGACCGCGATCGCGTTGCGCAGGATCGTCAGGGCCTCGCCTTGCGTGATGAGGCCGTCGGTGCCCGCGGCAGCCGGAAAGCGCGGGTTGTTGCTCCCATCGACGAGCACGTAGGCGCCCAGGTCAGCGAGATTGGAGTTGTCCGGGCGGATGCCGGAGCCTGCGGTACCGAAAACCGCACCGGTCTGGACCGCCCCGCTCGGATTAAAGACCGGCACTGCGACGAGACCCGAGGCGTCAAACGGGGCGTGCTGAGCGGGCGAGGAGAGAATCGCCTCGGAATTGACATAGCGCAGCGCAATGCCATTGGCAGTGATCCTGTTGGCGCGGATCGACGTGGGAGCCGCATAGCCCGTGGCGCCGGCGACCGCGATCAGTTCGTTGAGCGACGGGACGATGTCGTTGATGTTCCGATCGATCGTATACAGACCGTCGGCGATGGCGCCGATGCCACCCACGAGCACGCCGCCCTTGTAGAGCGGCAGCCCGCCGGGCGAGGCGGACAGCCCCAAGGGCGACACGCGTGGTCCGACTGTTCCCGAACCCAGTAGGAGGTCCGAGCACGGCAGCTGGGAGAACTGCACCCCGAACAAGGGCCCTCCGGGCGCATTGAGCGTGCCCGGATTGAAGTTTTCCTGGATGATCTGACCGGCCGTACGGGTGCTAAAGGCATTGCCGTTCGAGGAGATATAGGCGCCCGTCAACGCCTCTGCGATCGCCGCAAAGGTCGAGGGCAAGGTGCTGACGTTCTGCAGGCCGCCCGAGACGGCGCGGCCGTCCGTGATCGTAAAGGTCGGTTTGGCGCCTTGCATCTGGTAGACCGCAAGCACATTCCCCACGCGGTCGGTCACGGCAAGCGTTGCCGGGGCGTGATGGGCGAGCGCTTCGCCCACGGCCTGGGCGAGGATCGTCTTGACATCGTCGGCCGTCAGGTTGTCCGGATGGGCCGCGCATCCGGGGCAGGCACTCGTGACCACGGCTTGAGCGGCGGGCTGGCTCTCGAAACCTCCCCCCCCGCCACCGCAGGAGACCAGAAGAGCGATCCCACAGAGGAGCGTTGCGAGCCGGCGCGACCGACCGATTGCACCGATTGCACCGATTGCACCGATTGCTCCGATTGCCTCGCGGCAGGTGTTGGGCATCACGGGTTCTCCGGGACCAGGGCCGGTGTGGCGCGCGGCGCGCCTTGCGCTGTGACCGTGCCGCGGCCCGGGCGGCTCGCACCGGGCAGCTCATGGCGATGAAAACCGTGACAGAGCTCGCAGTTGCTCGAGATCTTGTTGCGTTCGGGCTGGTTGCCCACATGACATTCGCGACACGTGCCGATCTCGGGCATCGACACGTCCGCGCTCGATTTGGAGAAGGTGACCGCGTGGCAATCCACGCAGTCGACGGCGGCGTGCTTGGCGTGCTCGAAGCGGGCCTTGGGCATCCAGCGCTGGGTCAGAAACACTGGCTGGACCTTATAGGGCACCGCGATCAAGGGCGGCTCGTCCCCGGGGAGCGCCACCTCGGACAAAGACGGGGTGTCCTGGCGGCTGACGGTATGGCAGACCACGCACACGCGCACCTCGAAAAGGTCGGCCGCCACGCGCCGGGTCTTTTCGTTGGCCCAGTCGATCGCCTCGCGCTGGCGCACCTCCATGGCATGCGTGCCGGGTCGGCGCAACAGCCCGTCGACGGTCGTCACCTCCAGAGGGGTCGTGCCCAATGCCTCGCTCGCATAGAATTCACGCAGCGTGAGCAGCACGTCCTTCTGCGAGCCATGGGGCACCTGGCGACTCGTGACATCGGGCTCGAACTCGAGCCGGTGGCAATCGGCGCAGTGCTTTTCCATCGAGATCGGCCGAAATCCCACCCCCGATTCCTCTGCCACGTGGCAGTTGGCGCAGTGCAAGACAACGCGGCCCTTCTGCCCTGGGGGCGCATTGTGGCTTTCCACGCCAATTTTGGCCAGGTGGACGTCATGCGGGAATTTGAGCCCCGTGTTCTGCTTGAGGTTCGCCCGGTCCGTCATCGCGATGCGCACCACGTCTTTGGGCGTCGGTCCTGTCGCGATCGAGAGCTTGAAGGGCGGGTGCGCGGTCTTGAAGTCGCTGATCTCAGGCAGATTGGTCTTGAAGCCGCGCGCGCGGATGCTGCCATGACACTCGACGCACAGCGCCGGATCGATGTCGTTCATGCTGGCCAGCCCGCGATGGTCGCGGTGGCATTCGGCGCAGCGGGTCGCGCCAAAGGCCGCCCGTTGCAGCGCCGCGTCCTGGATATGGGTGCCGGTGGATTCGTGGCAGCTCGCGCATTCCCGGTCGCGCACGTGCTCGAAAGGCAGCACGTGGCAGCTTTGGCAGTCGCGGCCAAAGCCGCGGTGGCCGGCGGCGAGCGGACCCGGACTCCAGGACTCGTCGGCCGCGAGGGGGACGGGTAGAGCCTCTTTCTCCGTGGCGCGGAATTCCGGCTGGGTCGCGTGCAGCACCGGAAAGACGAGAAACAGGGCACCGATCAGAAATGCCAGAAGCAGAGCCGGCAGACGCTTGGACAGGCCCGCCTGGGCGAGTGTCATCGCCGGGCGCTTCTTGGCCGCACGCGGATCGACGGGTGCATCGAGCAGTTCCAGCGTCAGCGCGAAGTCGTGCTCCGGATAGCCCTCGGCTCCCGCCAGTTCGACCACGAGCGTGTAGGGGCCGATCGTGATGCGCGTATCCGGGCGCAGGCGCGCCCTTTGGGCGGGTGTGCCGTTGATGCTGATCTGCGAGTTCTGCGCCTCGATGACGAGCCTGCCATCGTCTTGGGTACGCAGCGTCGCGTGGTGCAGGTTCACGCGCGCATGAGGCAGGAAGATCGCGCAGTCGCTGCCGCGGCCGATGGTGAGCACCTCGCCGCTGACGATGCGGCCCTCGCGGATCGGCTGGCCGCGCCGGTTGCGCGTGATGGAAAGAAGCAGGCAGCGCATCACATCTTGCCCCGCTACCAGTAGAAGAAGACCGAGACGATGTGCGCGGTGAGCGCAACCAGGAGTCCGATCGACAGGGGCACATGGAGGTAAAGCCACAGCTGCAAGACAGCCTTGAAGCGGATCTCACGCCTGGCGCGCGCGACCAGGTTCTGCTTGTGCACGAGGAGCGTATACAGTTCGCGCGCCTGGTTGGCCTCGTCCGCCACGAACTGCTTGCCGAGCTTCTCAATGAGGAGCAAGGCCGTGCGCGTCGGGTCGCGCCGCTGGCGGCCCTGCACTTGGCGCCACACCCCGCCACCGATGCGCGTCTTCCTGACCGAGCGCGCCACCGCCCGGTTCACCTCGTCGGGCAGCTGCAGGGCGAGCCGCACGGCGTCGCGATCGATCTCTTCAATCTCCGAGAGCAGCCCTTCGAGGGTGTCCTGGCCCATGTTCTGGGAGATCAGGCTCGGTACCCTCAGGTAGGCGTAGATGCCGTAGAAGCCGCTGAAAATCACCAGCAGCATGAGGACATAGGCAAGCGTGTGGATGTTCCAGCCGAAGCTAAAGCCGGTATGGAGCGTGCCGATCGCGATCAGCGCCGTACCCAGATAGACGTGGGCCGACAGCCAGCCTTGGACCGAGCCCGAGCTCTTGTAGCTGCGCTTTCTGACGCCAAACCAGAGCAGCCAGACGATCAGGAGCGCCCCGAGCGTGCCCAGCGCATAGCCGGTCCAGGTGCTGCCGAAAGGGAACTGCGGCCCCTCTGCAGCGGGTTTGGCCCAGATATAGGCGATGAGCGCCACAAGACTGAGGACCGAGGCAGTCTTCAGGTAGCGATATCCCTTGTACTCGAGAACCGTGCGATGGCGCATCTGGTCGAGGCGAGCCCCATACCTCCCGTTAGCGTGGAATTGCCCTCTGATGGGGCGGATCCCCGCGCCATCGGATTGCAGCCTTCTCTAGAGGGGATTGGCCCGCTCCATGGGGCAACTCCCTTGCCCGGCAGTGTAGACGCTCGCCGCGGAATTGAAAATGGTATAAATCAGACACTTAGCGGATATTCAGCAGAAAGTGCGCGAAGGACGAGGGCAAAGCTGGAGAAGCGCGGGTCAAGGCGGGGGCAAGTCGTATACTAGCGACACTTTTCCCCAGCCATTTGCGGTACCTTGCGCGCACCGCCTGACCCAACCCATGATTCTTGGCGTCGTTCTCATGGGGTTGATCGCCTTAGGCGCGATCGCCTCGATCGTCG
>CAJCID010000198.1 GCA_903970305.1 Rhodospirillales bacterium
TCCAGGCCAGCATGTCGCGTAACAGGGCATAGGGCTGCAGGCGCTGCGACCGATCCGCCCGGCCAAGCAGCAGCCAGAAGCTGCGCGGATCCAGGTCCAAGGCCGCCTGGTATTCCTCGATCAGCCGGCTCTTCCCCAAGCCCGCCTCGCCCAGCACCGTCACGGCGGCGACGCGCCGCTCATGCGCCGCGATTTCGAGCGCGCCAAGCAATTGCGCGAGTTCCCGCTCGCGCCCGACCATCGCGGTGCTCAGATCCTCGAAGCCCCGGCGCGCCAAGCGGAACGCCCGGGGCTTGGCGCGCTGCACGAGGTAGGTGACGATGGGTCGATCGACCCCTTTCGCTTCGATCGGGGCTTGAGGCTGGACATCAAAAACTCCGCGGACGTGCAGGTAGGTTTCCCGGCTGATTCGCAAGGCTCCGGCGGGAGCGCTTTGCTCCATGCGTGCGGCGATGTTGACCGCGAGGCCCCGGATCGTGCCTTCGGCATCCACGCCTCCCCCAAGAAGGACCTCACCGGTATGGACACCCACTCGCACGTCGAATCCGGCGTGGTCGTACTGCTCGTGCACCTCTCCACCGAGGAGGCGACCCTCGGCGAGTAACGCCAAGCCGGTGTGCACGGCCCGCTCGGGATCGTCTTCCCGGGACTCCTCGGCACCAAAGACCGCCAAGAGATTGTCGCCCGCGTACTGCAGCACCTTGCCGCCGTGCGCGGTCACGATTGCGGTCAGGCGCAAAAGCGCGCCATCCATGACCGCGTGGGTCTCCTCGGGATCGAGGGACTGGCTCAGTTGGGTCGAGCCAACGATGTCCAGAAAGAGGATCGTGACCTGCTTGAGCGCCTGCGGTGCAGGGAGTGCGGCCTGGTCGATGGCCGCGAGCTGGGTTCGCAGTCCCTGGACTGCCGCATCGATGACTGCATCGCCCAGTGTCGCGCGCTGGGCCTCGAGCGCAGCCAGCGCGGCTTCGATCCGATCACGTTCGGTAGAGGACATGACTTCAGATCATAACAGCGCATCGGAAGTCCTCTTACCCGGAGTTTGCGAGGCCTCTCTCCCGCGGGACGTGCGCCTCATCCCTCGCAGACGGATCAAATCCGCGTCCCGGTCGCCCGTCCATCAGAAGCGGGTCGTCGCTCCAATACCGATCGTGCGCGGGCGCAAGGTATAGGCGCGGATCAGAGGGGTCGGTGGGTTCGGGTTGTAGGGGTCGACCTCGGTATGCGGGTAGGCTGAGGGCGGGAATTCCGGATGCGCGTCGAAGAGATTGTCGATGAAGGTGGACACCGTCCACTTGTCGATTGTCGTACCCAGTCGCACGGTCACGTAGCTGTAAGCCTTGGGCGTGAAGGCGAGCGCGTCGTAGGTCGCAGTGGCCCGGGGATCCTCGCTCGCGGTCGGCACGCTGTCGTGGCCCTGGTACTCGTAGTCCAGCCTGAAGAAGGACTTCCGGCCATTCCAGCCGAAGTTGTACTGGGCGCCGAGCGCCACTGTCCAGGGGGGAGCCGGCGTGACCGAGGCGCCTTCGATCGCGTCTCCGACGAGCGCGATCGGGTGCTGGGGCGTGCCGGCGTTGGTCGTATAACGGGCGTCCGTGTAGCCGATAGCGAGCTCGAGATCCAATTGCTTGGTCAGGGCATATTCGAGCTGTAGGTCGGCGCCCTTGGCGGCGGCGTTGCCGAAGTTCGACGTGAACTGAAAGCCACAGATCGGCAGATAGACGTTTTGCTGGATGCCCTGCCACTGGATGTAGTAGACGCTGGTCGCAATGCGCAGGTCCGGTGTGAGGGTGTTCTTGCTGCCCAGCTCGTAACTGTTGACCGAATCCGAGTTGTACGAGCTCGGCGCCTCGGTCAAGCCGAGATTGGCGAGATCCTTCGGGCAAGCCTGAGGGGGGATCGGCGCGTTCGCACCGCCGATCCGAAAGCCCTTGGCGTAGGTCGCATAGAACAGATCATCGCGGTCGGGCTGATACGCCAGGGAAGCCTTGGGCGTGAAAGGTCTCTCGTGCTCTGAACCGCTGCCCCCCGTCTCACCGAAGTTTTGCGGACCGTTCGCGAGATTGGTGAAACCGACGTCGACCTTCGAATAGCGTGCCCCGATCGTCGCCTTCAAGGTATCGGTGATCGCATAGGTCGCCTCGCCGAAGGCGGCGATCTGGGTGTCCTGACTGTAGTTGTAACTGTAGTAGGAGTCCTTGTTCGGCAGAAGCGGCACGCCGAAGTAGTTCAGGTAGTTGTTGTAAGGCGGCTGGAAGATGGTGGCGAAGAGTTCGCCCAGCATCGGATCGTTGATCTCTTCGACGCTCGTCTGCTTGTTCACCGAGTAGAAAAGACCCGCCGTCCAGACCAGAGGGGCCTTCGCGTCGGTCGATTGGAAGCGGAACTCCTGGGCAAAGGTGCGCAGTTCATTGGTGACGCCGCCCGGTGCGCGATAGTCGGCAATGTTGGCGGGCAGGTGAATCCCTGAGCCGTCGATCAACGGATACAGCCCGGGGTTCAAAGGCGCCGCTGCGCTGCTGTTGAAGGTCTGGAAGTAGCTCAGGTTATAGATCGTGCCGTCGTAACCCGCCTTGTCGTCGCGATCGAAATAGGACGTGTTCGAGACGAAGGACACGTTCGGTGTGATATCGGCCTCCACCTTGATCGCCGGCAGGATGTAGTGGTCGGGTTCAGCGAGCTGGTCGGGATCGCCCAGTTTGTAGGAGTTCTTGGACGGATTCGAGTAGATCGGCCAGTAGGCCGTGACATCATCGGCGCGGCGCGACTGGTAGAGAAACGACGGGGTGATGGTCAGATTTTCGTTGACGTTCCACTTGACCGCGAGGCGCAGCGCCATATCCTCGGCTGAATTGATGTTGTCCGCGACCGTCTGGTGGGTGATCGGGTCGATCCGATCGATCCAGCCGCCGTCGTTGCGATACCAAAGGCTCGCGCGAAACCCCAGGACGTCCTCGACGATCGGCGCGCCGTAGGCAACGCCCGCCTCATAGCTGGGCGCCCCGCCCTGGGTGAAGGACAACTCGGTACGCGCATAGGTGCTTGGCGTCGACATGTTCGGCTGGGCCATGATATAGCGCACCGCACCGCCTTCTGCGCCGGCACCAAAGAGCGTGCCTTGCGGACCGCGCAGGACCTCGATGCGGTCCAGATCGAAAGCCTCGGGCAATGCATCGTTGGAGTAAAACGAGAGGGCCCGCATCTGGATCGGCGTGTCATCGATGTAGATGCCGGTCGTGCCCGCTCCCGCCGAAGACGAGATTCCCCGAATTGAAATGTTGTTGGTACCGTTTGCATCGAGCGTGACCCCGGGCGTGAAGCGGACCACGTCGGAAAAGTCCTTCGCACCCTTCATATCGAGGTCGTCCTGCGAATAGGCGCTCACGCTAAGCGGCACCTTGCTGATCGCCTCGGCGCGCCGCGTTGCTGTGACCGTCAGTTCGGGGAGCTGGCTCGTCGAATCCGTCGAGGCCGCAGGTGTATTGGAGGCCGGCGGCGCGGACGCAGCTGGCGCAGGGGCTGAAGCAGGGGCTGGAGCCGGCGCTGCCTGGGCGACCGATTGGGGTCCGACTTCAGCGGGGACTGTGGCCGCGCTCGGTGCGGTGGAGCCGCCAAGTTCTGCAGGTGGGGACTGTGCGTAGCCGACCGAACAGGGAAGAAGACCCACGGCGAGACCTGCGCTCAAGCCCGCGGCGAGATGGGGATAAGCCCCGAAGAGAGAAGGCTTGCGCCGCCCAGGGAAGTCGCACTGTGCGATGGAGGGAGCCTGCCTTCTTCGTTTCACTCTGACGCGACTCACCATGGCGCTAACCCCCTTGCAAGTGGTGTTGCGAAAGCCCGGGTCTACAAGGGGGCCCATCACGCAGCGCGAAGCCAGGCGAGCGCGGCGATCGAACCCCGGCTTGTGGTTTCTGGGACCCTACCTTTCAAACCCATTATTGAATGAACGTATGATTAATAGTGTCTGCGCTTTTTGGTCGGAGTACAAGACCCCGGCGCGGATTTTTCTGCGATTTTCGCGAGCTCGAGAAGCGCCATGACCACGCGGCGCGGCGCATTGGAAGCCCTTGGCTGGTGCATGCCGGACGAGCCCTCGCCCTTCGGCAGTGCGCTGCGGCATCGCGGCGGCTTTGCCGGGTCTTTGCAATGTCGTGGCAGAGGCGCACGATAGGCGCGGTTCTCTTCGCCCCCGACAATTGCGTTGTTTGAATGGTCGTTTAATCATATAGTCAAGCCGCCGTTCACCGCGCCCGGTCGCCCCGACCGCACGTCACCGAAGAGGATCACTGATGAGAATCACAGATGCGTCATAGGTTGGCCCCAACACTCTTCGCCACTGCCCTGCTCCTTGGCGCCTCGCTCGCACACGCAGCGGGAGACCTCAATATCCTCACCTGGTCGGACTACTTCGTCGGGCCCCAGGCGGTCGCCGATTTCGGCAAGGCAGAGAGCATCAATATCAAGTACGGGGTACTCGACACCGACGACACCTTGCAGGCCAAGCTCCTGTCGGGTCATTCGGGCTACGACGTCGTCTATCCGTCCTCGACCTATATCTCCAAGCAGATCGAGGCCGGTGTCTACCAGGAACTCGACTGGACCAAGCTGCCCAACCGGGCCAATCTCGATCCGGTGCTGATGAAAAAGATCGCGGCCCAGGATCCGGGCCACCGTTTCGGCGTGCCCTATGTCTGGGGTACCGACGGCATCGTGGTGAACACGACCCGGGCCCACGAGGTGCTCGGCAAGGAGGCCAATCTGGACACCTGGGACTTATTGTTCAAGCCCGAGGTGATCAAGAAACTGCACCAGTGCGGCGTCTCGATGGTCGATTCGGCGAGCGACGTCTTCCCGGAAGTGCTGGCCTATATGGGACGCGACCCGAACAGCAAGAATCCCGCCGACTACCGGGCAGCCTTCGAACTCCTGAAGAAGGTGCGTCCTTACATCGACCAGTTCAGTTCGACCTACTTGAATGACATGGCCGGCGGCGACATGTGCGTGGCGATGGGCTGGTCAGGTGATGCGGGCATGATCCGGCGCCGGGCGCAGCAGGCGCATCAGAACTTCGAGATCCGCTATTTCGCTCCCAAGGGCCAGACGGGCCTCTGGTTCACGATGATGGGCATCCCCAAGGACGCAGCCAACAAGGACAACGCCTACAAATGGATCAACCACATGATCGATGTGAAGATCGCCGCCGAAATCACCGATGCGATCACCTACCCGACGGCCGTGCCGAATGCGAAAAAACTGGTCAGACCCGAGCTGGCCTCGGACCCGAACATCTTCCCTCCTGCCGAGACGATCGATAGCTATTTCGTCTTCGCCCCGCTGGACACGGACACACTGCACCTGATCACGAAGCTCTGGCTGGAATTCAAGGCCGGCGACTAGACCCAAGGTTTCGCCGGAGTGGCGCGATTTGGGAGACAATTCGCCCTGATGAAACCGAACCGCAACCAAACTCCTCTGGCGAGCCCGGCGCGGGCGGCCGGTGTGCGCAAGAACCTCAGCCCGACCATGAGCACGACCATGAGCCCGCCCGAGGCCCCTTCGAAGGACAAGAAGCCCGCGCGCACGCGCCACCACCGCGAGTCGCCCGATGTGCGCCGCAAGGCGCTCATCCAGGCTACGATGCGCTCGATCGCAAAGTACGGCTATGCCGGCACGACCATTGGTCGGATCTGTATCGAAGCCCAGGTTTCGCGCGGACTCATCAACCACCACTTCGGGACCAAGGAGGAACTGATCCGCCAGTCCTATATGGAACTCTGTGAGGAATGGGCCTTCCAGACGCGCGATACGCTCCTGGAGAACGACCGGGATCCCGAGGAGAAGTTGCGCGCCATGATCCGCGTCTCGTTCGGGCCGACCGTCTTCAAGCAGGACCATCTGGGCATCTGGGTCGGCTTTTGGAGTGTGATCGGCAAGTCGCCGACCCTGAAGAAGTTAAACCGTGAGCTCTACAAGCAAGATCGCGAGACCTACCAGAGGGCCTTTGAGGAGATCGCAGCCAAACGCGGCAAGACCATCAATGCAAGGCGCGCGGCGATCGCGCTCGGCGCCTTGATGGATGGACTCTGGCTCGAATGGTGCCTCGACCCGAAGGGCTTCACACCCGAAGAGGCCGAAGCCGCGTGCCTGGACTTGGTTACGCGCACCTTCGAATAGTTCAGACTGCCACGGGGAGCGGTCCCAGCGCGAGTTGCGCATCCGAAGTTCCCGCACCGCGCACATCGACAATGCGTAGGAGCGCATCCACGGCGCTGGCACCGTGCTGGCCGACGATCAGCGGATTGACCTCGAGTTCGAGGAGGCGGTCGGCATTGGCGAGCGCGAACGCCGCGATCGCCTCGATTGCGTCGACAATCGGACCCGGTCCGGCGCGCGGCCGGCCCCGGTAGCCGTCCAAGAGCGCAAAGACCTTCAGGCTCCGCAACGCCTCAAGGATCTCCACGCGACCTGCGGGCAAGAGCAGGGTTGCCGAATCGGCCAGAAGCTCGACCCAGACGCCGCCCGCCCCCAGGGTGAGCGCAAGGCCGAACTGCTCGTCGCGCGTCACGCCTACGATCAGTTCGGCGAGCCCGTCAGTCACCATCTTCTCGACGAGAAACCGCGAGAAGCGCAGCGCAAGTTCCTCTGCAGCCTCGCGAACCGCAAAGGAATTGGCGAGGTTCAGTTTCACGCCTTGTGCCTCGGTCTTGTGCGCCATTCCCTTTGCCATCGCCTTGGCGACCACGGGATATCCGATCGTGTTGGCCAGGGCCACGCACTCCTGCGCACTCGCGGCCAAGCCGTGCGCGGGAATGGCGAGCCCGAAGGATGCAAGCGCTGTCTTGGCCGCACTCTCATCGATCAGGATCTCTGGACCCGGCAAGAGCGCAGTGGGCGCGGCCAGGGGGCGCACCCGCTCGATCGCGCGAGATCTGGTCCCAAAGGCAGCCGCTGCGGCGATCGCCGCGGCCACTTCGCGCAGACCCTGCATGGGCGCGATTCCTGCTGCAACGAGGCGCTCAGCGACGTGGCTTGGCAAGAGTTCGGGCATCGTCGATACGAGGACCGCCCGCACGGGCCTCGGACCCTTGGCTGCGATGAACGCATTCACCACTTCATCCCAGCCGGGGGCACTTTCGCCGCCCTCATGCGGGATATCCAGAACCAGAACGCAGACATCGAGGTCTGCCGCCATCATCGCAGCAAAGCAGGCCGTCATCGCGGCCTCATCGCCCCAGATGTAGGCCTGATAGTCCAGGGGATTGTTGATGGGGACGAGCGGCCCGAGCGTGGCCGAGAGTCTCGCCGTGACCTCGGCTGAGAGTTTGGGGAACTCCAGTTCGAAAGCCTGACCCAGATCGGCCATCAATAGGGCATCCCCTCCGGAACAACTGAGCGATCCGACGCGCCTGCCGGCCAAGGGGCCGAGGAAATGGAGGAGTTTCAGGGTCTCGAGAAACTCGGCCAGATCACCCGCCCGGGCGATGCCGAACCTCTTGAAGAGCGCGTCATAGAGGACGTCGGCGCCCGCGAGCGAGCGCGTATGACTGGCCGCAAGCAGCGCCCCGATCTGCGAGGATCCAGCCTTTATGACCACGATCGGGATCCCGGCCGCGAGTGCGCGCTTGGCGACTTCGGAAAATGCGCTGACGTCACTCAATCCCTCGAGATAGAGCCCGATGGCGGTGACCCGGGGGTCGGCAAGAAACGCCTCGATGCAATCATGGATGTCCGTCACAGCCTTGTTGCCCACCGCGACCATGTAGGCGATCGGCAGATGGTGGCGCTGCAGCGTGAGGTTGAGGGCGACGTTGCCGCTTTGGGTCAGGATCGCAACGCCCCGCTCCACCCGCTGGCCGCCTAACGGATCGGGCCAGAGTGCACAGCCATCGAGATAGTTGATGAGGCCATAGCAGTTCGGCCCGAGTAGCGCCATCTCACCTGCCACATTGACGAGCTGCTCCTGGAGGAAGATCCCCTCCCCGCCCACTTCGGCAAAACCCGACGCATAACAAACGGCCCCTCCGGCCCCCCTTTGGGCGAGCGCCCGGACGACTT
Organism: Rhodospirillales bacterium; assembly: GCA_903970305.1. Lineage (GTDB taxonomy): Bacteria > Pseudomonadota > Gammaproteobacteria > Burkholderiales > Burkholderiaceae_D > BOG-994. The sequence goes on from CAJCID010000198.1 coordinate 8,056, forward strand.
CAATCGTCTCCTCGCGGGGCACCGCGACGAACGCAGCGTCGGGCGCGCCGGGTAGAGCGTCGATCGAAGGGTAGGCCAGGAGACCCTCGATCTCGGAACGTCTGGGATTGACCGGCCATACTGCACCCGCAAAGCCGATCTTTTGGCATTGCCTCACGACTTCGGCCGCGACTGCTCCGCCGACGACGGCGATGGACGCGGGCTTGAGAAGCCTTAGAAGTGGCGCCCTCTGGTTCTCTTTGCTCACGACCTCTCCCCATGGCCCGGACTTTGCCACCCGATGCTCGATCTCACGCATCGCACTCCAAATCGCACCACAAATCGCACCACAAATCGCACCTCAAGCCACCCTGATGCCAAATTCAGCCTCGACGTCACGCATCGTGCGCAGTATCCCTTCGCGCAAGATGTCGAACATACGGTCGATTTCCTCGTCGGTGATGATGAGCGGAGGCGAGAACACGCACTGATTGACGAGCGGGCGCACCAGCAGACCCAGTTCGTGACAATGCCGATCGATGCGGTTGCCAAGGTCCGTATCCAGTTCGAGGAGCTCCTTTTCGCTCAGTTCAGAATCGAGCATGTGGCCGACCGAACACTCGACACAGCCGACGAGCCCCATACCGCGGGTATCAAAGACCATCGGAATCTCGGCCAACTCGTTGAGGCGCTTCAGGAAATGGGGACTGACCGCGCGCACATGTTCGAGAATGTTCTCGCGCTCGATGATCTCGATGCTCTTTAGCGCGGCCGCGCAACAGACCGGATGGCCCGAATAGGTGAACCCATGCCCAAAGCTCGCCCCGCGCGCGTTCGCGCCTGCGACCTCCTGAAAAAGCCGGTCCGAGACGAGACAGGCGCCAAGTGGCAGATAACCTGACGTGAGTCCCTTGGCGCAGATGATCATGTCCGGCTCGATGCCGAACACGTCCTTGGAGGCAAACCAGTGGCCGAGCCGGCCAAACCCGGTCACGACCTCGTCGGCGATGAAGAGCACGTCGTACTTCTTGCAGATCTCAGAGCAGCGGCGCAGATAGCCCTCTGGAGGTACGATCACGCCCCCTGAGGCCTGGATGGGCTCGGCGATGAAGGCCCCGACGTTCTCGGCGCCGAGCTCAAGGATCTTGGCTTCGAGGTCGTTCACCTTATCGGTGCAGAATGCAGCAATGCTCTGGCCCTTGGGGCGCCGTGCCGGATTGACGTGCGGCAGAAGGTGGGCAAAGGGCGAGGCGACATCGAACCAGTTTTCTTCCCGGTCCTTACCGGTCACGAGCGCACCCAGATAGGTGCTGCCGTGATACGCCGCCGCGCGCGAGATGATGTGCTTCTTGTTCGGACGATCGAGCAGGTTGTTGCGGTAGTGCACGAAACGAAGCGCCGTATCGACCGCGGTCGAGCCACCGGTCGTAAAGAAGACGTGGTTCAGATCTCCGGGCGCCATCTCCGCGAGGCGCCGGGCAAGCTCGGTCGGCGGGGGGCTCGTGAGCGAGAAAGGATTCATGTAAGGCAGGCGCAGCACCTGATCGGCGATCGCATTGGCCATCTCGCGGCGTGCGTAGCCGATCTGGACGCACCACATGCCCCCAGGACCATCGATCAGCTTCTGGCCATTCTCGTCATAGATGTAGATGCCTTCGCCGTGGCTGGCGATCGCACGGTTGGCGTGTCCGGCGTCGGGCATGTATTCCCAAGGATGGAACCAACGGGCGTTGTCGTCTTCGCGGATGCGTTTGAAATCGTGGGGCGGATTCAAGGGACTCTCCTTCTGGGTCTAGGCCTGCAGTACGCTTTGGGTTCTCTCGCGGTCGCGACGTCGCTGCCGCCGGAGCATGAAATGGTTGTTGACGACCACGCCCACCGTCACGAACACGATGAAAAGCGTGCCCAGTGCATTGATCTCGGGGTTCAGACCGACCCGTGCGCGCGAGAAGACGACGATCGGCAAGAGGGTCGAATCAGGTCCTGACAGAAACGCCGTCATCAGCACGTCGTCGATCGAGATCGTGAAGGACAGGAGCCATCCGGAAATCAGCGCCTGGGAGATCAAGGGCAGCGTGATGTCGAAGAAGACCCGCAAGGGCGTCGCCCCCAGATCGTAGGCCGCCTCGTGCAGCGACTCGTCAAGGCTAGCCAGGCGCGATTGGACCGTGATCGCGACATAGGACACGCACAGCATCGTGTGGCCGATCCAGATCGTGAACAGTCCTCGCGCGGGCCAACCCAGCGCGCCCTGCAGCGCAACGAAGAGGAGCAGCAAGGAGATGCCCTGGATCACTTCGGGGATGACCAGCGGGGCATTGATCATGCCGGTAAAAAGCGTCTGCCCCCGAAACCGCTTAAAGCGCGAGAGCACGAAACCGGCCCAGGTGCCGATGACGACCGAGGCGAACGCGGTGGCCACGCCTACCTCAAGGCTCGCCCACGCAGCCGAGAGAACCTCCTCGTCGCCCGCGAGCGCCGTATACCAGCGCAAGGAAAACCCGCTCCAGACGGTCACGAGGCGCGACTCGTTGAACGAATAGACCACCACGCAGATCGTGGGGACGTACAAGAACAGGAAGACCAGTCCCAGATAGGTTCGCCCGAGAAGGCGGCTTCCGTTCATCGCGCGCCCTCGATGTCTTTTTGCCGGATGCGCTGGAACCACGCCATCGGCAGCAACAGCAGGACGACCATCGCCACGGTGGCGGCCGAGGCCGTGGGCCAGTCGGTCGAGACGAAGAAGTCGTCCCACATGACGCGTCCGATCATGAGCGAGTTCGAGCCCCCCAGCAGCTCCGGTATCACGTATTCGCCGACCGCCGGGATGAACACCAGAAGCGACGAGGCGATGATGCCCCGCCTGGACATCGGTAGCGTAATCGTGAAGAAGGCCGCAGCGGGTCTCGCACCGAGGTCGTAGGCTGCCTCGACGAGCGTCATGTCGAGCTTCACCAGGTAAGCATAGAGCGGCAGCATCAGATAGGGCAGGTAGTTGTAGACCATGCCGATCATGAGACCCCAGTTGTTGTGATAGATCTTCAAGGGCTCGTCAATCAGATGCGCCCAGATGAGGACGTTGTTGATGAGGCCCTGGTTCTTCAAGAGTCCGATCCAGGCATAAACCCGGATCAGGTAACTCGTCCAGAAGGGCAGCATCACCATCATGAGGAGAAGGTTACGGTGGGCGGGGTCGGCGCGCGCAATCAGGTAACACGCCGGGTAGCCAACCAGAAGGCAGACGAGGGTGGTCATCGCAGCCACTTCGACCGAGAAGACGTAGGCACCCAGATAAAGATGATCGGTCAGCACGGTGCGGAAATGTTCGAAGTCGAGTGCGATCTTCAGGGTTCCGTCCGTCAGATCGACGAGAGACGTATAAGGCGGCACACTCATCTGCACGTCCGCGAAGCTGATCTTCAGGACCGCGACGAAAGGCACCAGAAAAAACACCAGGAGAAAGGCGAAAGGCGCGGCAATGACGAATGTGCGCCCCTTGGGGAGCCACGAGGCAAGCCGCGAGGCAAGCCGCGAGGCAAGCCGCGCGGCGAGCCCTCGGGTCCGCCCGCGGCGGGCCGGCAGTGCGAGGCGATCCGTCATTGGGTGAGCACCACGAGGCATTCGCTGCCCCAGGACAGATAGACCGTATCGCCATAGCTCGGTGCGCGCTCCATCGCGCACACGGCCATCCGGGAGGCGTCGACGGCCAGGAGGCGCCCGCTTACCAGTCGTACATAGAAGAGCGTGTAGCTCCCCATGTAGGCGATCTGCTCGACCTTGCCGCAGGCCCAGTTGGATTCCTGCCCCGGGGGCAGGGGCGACATCGTCACCCGCTCGGGTCTAAGCGAGATCTGGACAGTCAGGCCGCCACGCGCATTCATCGGGTTTTGCACCTCCAGCGGTGCTTCCAGGTCGCTGCATTGGAACAGGCGCGACTCGTCGCCCAGCAGCACTCCCGAGAAGAGATTGGTCGAACCGATGAATTCGGCCGCAAAGCGCGAGGTCGGCGCTTCGTAGACCTCGTCGGGCGTACCCATCTGCACGATCTGGCCTTCGCTCATCACGGCGAGCCTGTCGGCCATCGTCATCGCCTCTTCCTGATCGTGGGTCACCATGATGCAGGTCACGCCGACCGAATAGAGGATGTTGCCGAGTTCAAACTGGGTCTGCTGACGGATCTTCTTGTCGAGCGCCGACATGGGTTCGTCCAAGAGCAAGAGCTTCGGTCTCTTGACGAGACTGCGCGCGAGTGCGACCCGCTGCTGCTGGCCGCCCGAGAGTTGATGCGGCTTGCGCGTGGCGTACTTGCCCATCTGGACCAGATCGAGCGCGGCGGCGACCCGCTCGCGCAGTTCCGCTCGAGCCACGCCCTCCCGTCTTAGGCCATAGCCCGCATTGGCTTCGACGGTCATGTGCGGAAAAAGCGCATAGGACTGGAACATCATGTTGACCGGCCGCTGGTAGGGCGGCAGATGTGTGATGTCTTGTCCGTCGACGATGATGCGGCCCGAGTCCGGCATCGACAGTCCCGCGACGAGCCTTAAGAGCGTCGACTTGCCACAGCCTGAACTACCGAGGAGCGCGAACATCTCGCCACGCCGAATCGACAGACTCACATGGTCGACGGCTACCGCCTCGCCAAAGCGCTTCTCGACATCGACGATCTGCACGAAATCCGGCTGGCCCCGGGGGTTGACCGCGCTGCTCGCGGGCGCTAGATCCGAACGCTGGGCTTCGTGGTTCATGGCTTCGCAGGTTACGGCAAGAAAGGCTCGGTCGGATTCACACTGCCAGGCAAGCCCCTCTCGGAGCCGAAGACATCATCGTCGCACAAGGGTGGGGCAAGGGTGTGGCCAGGAGGGTGCGGGGCGCCCACCCGGGGCACTGTTGCTATCCGATCAGTTCATCCACGCCGCGCTTCAGAAGGCTGCGCGCGATGATGAGGCGCTGGATCTCGCTCGTGCCCTCCCAGATACGGTCGACGCGCAATTCACGGTAAAAGCGCTGCGCCGCATTGCTGCGCAGATACCCGCGCCCGCCAAAGATCTGCACCACCCGGTCGGCGACCCGGTTGGCCATCTCGGATGCCGTTAGCTTGGCCATCGATGCGTGGGTGTGCAGGATCGGCAGCGGCTCGCCGCGGTCCTGCATCGCCGCGGCCTCATAGGTCATGAGACGCGCGCCCCAGAGTTCGGTCAGGCTGTCGGCGAGCATCGCCTGGATCAGTTGGTATTCGGCGATGGGCTGGCCCGAGACGATCCGGGTCTTGGCGAACTCCGTGGCCATCTCGATGAGCCGGGCCGCCGCACCGCAACAGCGTGCGGCGATCATGAGGCGCTCGCGTCGAAACCAGCTGCGGGTGTAGTCCATGCCGCCTCCGGGCACGCCGATCCGATTGGCAGCAGCGATATGCACATTCTCGAAGCGGTAGGTCGGGTGGTGCGAGGAATAGGTATGCCCGAACAGGGGATTGTCCGTCATCACGATACCCGGGGTATCGATGTCCACAAAAAAGAGTGCGTGCTGCCGATCGCCCTGAGGTCCGGGCACGACCGCCTGAAGGAAGAAGAAGTCTGCCTTGTTTGCGCTCGTGACGAACCACTTCTCGCCGTTGATCAGATAACCATCCTCCACGGGCATCGCGGTCGTGGCAATGGCATCCGGATCCGAGCCTGCCTCTTCTTCCGTGATCGCATAGCATTCGCGACGCTTGCCGGCCATCATGGGCTTGATATAGCGCTCGATCTGCTCGGGGCTGCAGGCTTCGAACATCCACGCGTGGGCCTCGGGCACGCTCCAGCACAGCGCATTGGTGACGCGGCCCAGTTGCTCCCAGATCACGACCTGGTCGAGGAGCGGCAACTGCAGGCCTCCATGGACCAAGGGCGCGTCGATGCGGCTCAGACCAAAGGCCAGGCCCTCTGCCTTGTGGCGCGCGGTCACTTCGGGCGGGAGCACCCCCTCGTTGAGTTCGGCCTCCTCCTCGAAGGGCATCAGCTCCTCTTCTGCATAGGCACGGGCTTTTTTCTGCCACGCCAAGGTTGCCGGTGAAAGGGGGTAGGCCATCGCAGTGCTTCCTCATTCCGATTTAGGCAAAACCGCCATTGGGCAGGCCCGTATTGAACGGTAATACAAAATAGAATCACTTGCAATCCTGCTCATCCCGGGAGAGCAGAGGTGAGCCTTGCGGCGCGCAGCGCCTGCCATGCGCTCCACAACCGCATGACCGGGGCTTTCCCTCCGGAAAATGCAGGGCTCGGGCCCCAAAAGGGTGCGGATTCGAGTGCCCATTCAGGCACACAATCCGACGCACCAACCTGCATCCGCATCCGCCCGTTATTGAACAACCGTATACCTATTTGCTAAACGATTGTACAATACAATCGGGTAGGCAACGGGCCCGTGGCGTCGCTTCTCACGCTTCGAATCGCCCTCTTCTGCCCAGACCAATACAGGGGATCCATCGGTGTCAAATCAATATGATGCGATTGTGGTCGGAGCCGGACATAACGGGCTGGTCGCGGCCTGTTACATGGCCCGATCCGGTCTGCGCGTGCTTGCCTTGGAGCGCAAGGGCTTCGTCGGAGGTGCGGCGGTCAGCACCAAGCTCTACAAGGATTTCACCTATTCGAACTGCTCTTACGTGTGCAGCCTGTTGCGCCCGGAGATCATCCGCGGGCTGGAACTGCCGCGCTTTGGCCTGCAGGTCATCCCCTATGAGGGGGGCGGCACGCTCATGAGCAATGGTGATCACTTCGCCACCTACACCAACCACGATGCGATGCGCCGCGAGATCGCGCGCCACTCCAAGCGTGACGCCGAGGCCTACGAGCGCTATTCGCGCGACGTCATGCGCCAGTGCAAGTTCATCAAGCCGCTCTTGATGCATACGCCGCCCGACCCGACGTCGTTCTTGCCGCGCGATCTCATGGAATTGGTCTATCTGGGCCAGCGCTTCCATGGCCTGGGCGAGAGCCGTATGTACGACACGATCCGCTTCTACACGATGAGCGCGGCCGACTTCTTAGACGAATACTTCGAGAGCGACATCGTCAAGGCCCATATGGGGGGAACCTCGATCATCGGTACCGCCTTGGGGCCGCGCTCGCCCGGCACGGCCTATGTGCTCCTGCATCACTACATGGGGGACATCGACGACTCCGTAGGTGCCTGGGGATTCGCCCGAGGCGGCATGGGCGCCGTCTCGAACGCGATGCGCGCCTCGTTCGAAGCGAAGGGCGGCAGTGTCCGCTGCGACGCCGAAGTCGAGCAGATCCTGGTCAAGAATGGCCGGGCAGCGGGCGTGGTGCTCAAAGGCGGCGAAGAGATCGAGGCGGCAACGGTCGTCTCGAACCTGGACGTCAAGCGGACCTTTCTGAACACGGTCGACGAGACCGATCTGCCCGCCGAATTCGTGCGCGCCGTGCGTAACTTCAAGATCCGCGGCTCCTCGGGGAAGCTCAATATCGCCCTCGATGGTCTGCCCAGCTTTCCCGCGTTTCCCGCGGATTCACCCTGCATCCGTGGTGACCTGCACATCACGGACACGCTGGACATGGTCGAGCGCGCCTATGACGACTGGAAGGCCGGACGGTGGTCGCAAAAGCCCTATGTCGACATGCTCCTGCCTTCGCTCATCGATCCGACCATGGCTCCTGACGGCAAGCACTACATGACCGTCTTTGTGCAATACGCGCCCTACAAGCTCGCCCAGGGGCAATGGGATGCCGAGAACCGGAAGGCCTTTGGCGAGACCGTCATCAACGCGATCGCCCAGCACAGCCCCGACTTCAAGGACAAGATCCTGCACGCTGAAATCCGCTCTCCCTGGGATATTGAAAACGAGGTCGGCCTGACCGAGGGCAACATCTTCCAGGGCGAGTTGACGATGGACCAGCTCCTCTTTAACCGTCCGATCCCAGGCTATGCGCAATATCGCTCGCCGATCAAAGGACTTTACATGTGCGGCTCGTCCACCCATCCGGGCGGAGGCGTGATGGGCGCGCCGGGCGCCAACGCGGCGCGCACGATCCTAAAGGACCTCGGCCGGGAGATCCACGCATGAGCCCAAATGAGCAGCACGTCATCATCGGGGCTGGTCACAATGGGCTTGTCTGTGCGACGCTGCTTGCCCGGGCGGGCCGCAAGGTTCTCGTTCTCGAGGCCGCAAATGAGGTCGGCGGCATGGCTCAGACCCGCGAGTTTGCGCCCGGATTCAAAGTCTCGGCCTGCGCCCACCTCGCCTTCGGACTTCAGAAGGATCTCGCCGCGCGCTTGGGCCTGTCGGAGCACGGGCTCGCCTTTTCCGCCCAGAACCTGCCTACAACTGCCCTGAATCCAAATGGTGCGCCAGTTGTCTTCGAAGCCGGCAGCGTGCGTGGCGTGTCCGCAGCGGACGCCCAGACCTATACGGGCTTTGCCGCGCAACTGGAGCGCTTCTCCCACGTGCTCGCACAGGTCTTTTCGATGGAGCCCTTCAAGCTCGCTCTAGCCACTTGGCCGGAACGCCTCGCAGCACTCCGGCTGGCATGGAAGATCCGGGTCATGGGCAAGCGCGACATGCGTGAATTCCTGCGCGTCATCGGCATGAATGCCTACGACCTCTTGACCGATCATTTCGAGTCGACCTCGATGAAAGGGGCGCTCGCCTTCGACGCGACGCTCGGTGGCGAGCACGGCGCGCGCTCCCCGGGGACGGTGCTCACACTCCTCTATCGACGCGCAGGACTCCAGGGGGCGGGCCCCCTGGGCATCGCCCAGCCGAAGGGGGGCATGGGTGCCCTGACCCAGTCGCTGGCAGCGGCCGCCCGTGCTGCAGGGGTGGAGATTCGGTGCGGCCAGCGCGTCGCGCGCATCCTCGTTGAAGAGGACAAGGCAGCCGGTGTTGTGCTGGAGTCGGGCGAAAAGATCCCAGCCGGCTCGGTCATCTCCAATGCCGATCCGAAGACGACCTTCCTCAAGCTCCTGGGCGCGGAACACCTCGATACCGACTTCGTGCGGCGTATCGATCATTTTCGGTCAAAGGGCCTGGTCGCAAAACTTCACCTCGCCTTGGATGGCCTGCCCGAGTTTACGGGTGTCGAGCCGGCGAGTCTTTCCGGCCGGCTTCTGGTCTCGCCCTCGCTGGACTACCTGGAACTGGCCTTTAATCCCTCGAAGTACCGCCAGATACCTGACGAGCCGGTTCTCGAGATCACGATTCCGACAATCAAGGATCCGAGCCTGGCCCAGCCGGGCAAACACGTGCTCTCGATCAACGTGATGTTCGTTCCCTACGATCTGGGGCCGGACCCGAGCGGCACACGCGCGAGGCTCTTGCGCAACATCCTCGCGGTCCTCGAACGCTTCGCGCCGGCAATCAGCGAGCAGATCATTGCGAGCGAATTACTCACCCCGCTTGACATCGAGCGCGAGTTCGGGGTTGCCGGCGGCCACTGGCATCACGGGGCACTCGCATTCGATCAGTTCTTTTTCACCCGGCCCGTCCCGGGTGCTGCGGGCTACACGACGCCGGTACCGGGCCTATTCCTGTGTGGCGCGGGCAGCCACCCGGGCGGCGGCGTGATGGGCTTGGCCGGACAGAACGCCGCCCAAAAAATTCTCGCGAAAGGACACTGAGATGCGCGCCAACAGCAACCAGCGAGCGCACTATCTGCGACCTCTCCTCACCACGCCGTTCTTTGAGCGCAGCCAGTTCCTGGTCGAAACCGACACCTACATTCCCTGGTCGGGCTATTCCACGCCGGACATCTTCTCCTCGGTTGAGCAGGAATACTTCGCCATCCGCAATTCCGTCTCGGTCTTCGATCTGACGCCGATGGTGAAGTACCGCATCACCGGGCCCGATGCCGAGCGCTTCCTGAACCGGCTCATCACACGCGATGTCAGCAAGCTCAGGATCAATCGCGTCGCCTATACGGTCTGGTGCAATGAGGCCGGGCACGTAATCGACGATGGCACGGTGTTTCGTTTCGGCGCGAACGAATTTCACCTGTGCACGGCCGAGCGCCAGCTGGACTGGTTCCTCGACTCGGCAATCGGCTTTGACGTCTCGGTCGTGGAGGTCACCGAGGACATCGCCGCCCTGGCCCTCCAGGGTCCGACCTCCTGCGCGGTGTTAAAGGCCATCGGGCTTGCGGGCGTGGAAAACCTGAAGATGTTCGAGATGGGCCACTACGAGCGCGGCGGTCTGCCATTGATGGTGTCGCGCACGGGCTTCACCGGCGATCTGGGCTATGAACTGTGGATTGCCCCCGAAGGGGCGCTGTCTCTCTGGGACGATCTGATGGCCGCCGGCAAGACGCGTGGCATCCGCCCGATCGGCTACCAGGCGCTCGAGATGGCCCGGATCGAGGCGGGATTCATACTCCCGAATGTGGATTTCATCTCGGCTGCCCACACGGTGCGCTTACGGCGCGAGTCGACTCCGTTCGAGCTCGGCCTGGACTGGCTCGTCGCTTTGGAGAAGGGTCACTTCAACGGCCGGCGCGCCATCGTCGCCGAGAAGGCGCACGGCTCAAGACGCCGGCTCCTGGGGATCGAGATCAACGGCAAGCGGCCCGCGCATGGATCACTGGTCTACGCCGACAAGGAAGGCGAGCGCCAGATTGGCGAGATCAAATCGGCCATGTGGTCACCCACCTGCAAGCGTAACATCGCATTGGCGATGATCGATGCGCCCTACTTCACTGCTGTGACCGAATTCTGGGTCGACATCTATGTCCATCGCGAACTGCAGTGGGATCGGCGCATGGAGCGCGCCTGGCCTGTCGAGCGGCCGTTTTACGCCCCGGAGCGGCGCAAGGTAACGCCCGCCCCGGACCGGTAAGACTCTCATCGTCTACCGAAAGGACGCATCTCCTCCTGGACCGTGAAGGAATCGCCATGAACCTTGCACAACCGATCCGAGTTGACCGGCCCACCTTGCCCAGCCGCGAGCCGCTCAAAGCCGCGCTCGCGTCCTACCGGGACGGCCACGCGCTCCCCCAGGCGTTCTACAAGGATCCGACGATTTTCGAGCATGACATGATGCAGTTCATCATGGCCCACTGGCACTGCGTGGGCCATGCCAGCATGGTGCCCAATCCTGGCGACTACTTCACGGCCGAGATCGGCCGTGAATCGATCATCATCGTGCGTGGCCAGGACAAGGAGATCCGCGCGCTCGTGAACGTCTGCCGCCACCGCGGCTCGCGCATTTGCACCGAACACGTGGGCAACGCAAGAAATGGGCTATTGGTCTGCCCCTACCATGCCTGGACGTACGACTCCACAGGGGCGTTGCTTTTCGCGCGACAGACGCCGGATGATTTCGACCGCGGGCCCTACGCGCTCAAGCCGGTCGCACTGAAGGTATGCGAGGGCGTCGTGTTCATCACCTTCGCTCCCGAACCCCTCGACTTCACCCATGTGGAGGCATCGTTCGGCCACGCTGCAAGGATCTACGGCTGGGCCGACGCCAAGGTCGCCCAGCGCAAGCTCTTCATGATCAACGCCAACTGGAAGTTGGTCACCGAGAACTATCAGGAGTGCTACCACTGTGGCCCGGCGCACCAGGAGTACTCGCGCCGGCACATCTTCGCCCGGCCCGAAGCTCAGCGTCTCCCGGCCGATGCCACGATGCACGAGCGCGACCGCGAACTCGGCATCGCCTTGACGGATATCGACTTCTTCGCCCGGGATGCCCAACCCGGAAGCGAGAGCGCGGACTGCTCGCGCTCGGCCTTGATCGCAGGCTATAGGACCGGCAGCCGCGACGGCGAGCCGGTGGCGCCGTTCATGGGCGAGTTCAAGGGCCGCGACTACGACGGCGGCTTCTCGTTCCTGGATGTCGGCCCCACATCCAATTTCGTCGCCTACCCCGACTACGGACTCATCTACCGGACGATTCCACTTGCCGCAGACAAGACTGCGTACGAGCTCATCTGGCTCGTCGATGCGAAGGCCGAAGAGGGCGTGGACTACAGGGCCGATGAGGTGTCGTGGCTCTGGGATCACACGAGTATCGAGGACAAGAAAATCATCGAACTGAACCAGGCGGGCGTGAATTCTGCGTTCTTCGAGCCAGGGCCCTACACGCCCATGGAGTCCGATGCCGCCCGCTATGTCGACTGGTATATCGCCGCGATGACCGAGTTCGCGTCCTCTGGTCCCGAAGACTGGGCTCTGTGATCCGGTTCACCGCCTGCATCATCTCTCCCCTTCTCACGGAACCCGACCATGGAAACCGCGAAGCATCTCTTCCCGCAGCGTGAATTCAGACCCGCCTTCCGATTGGATGGACGACTTCGGGAGTCAAGCAGAGCCTGCACCCGCATCGCCGGAAAGGAAACGGGAAATGAGTGAGGAATACATTCTGACGCTGGCCTGCCCCGATCGCGTGGGAATCGTGCATGCCGTCTCGGGACTGCTCGCCGGCGCCTCATGCAACATCCTCGCCAGCGCCCAGCATGCGGATCGTGATTCCGGCATGTTCTTCATGCGCACCCAGTTCGCCGGCGGATCGATTCCGCGCACAGAACTGGCGAGACGGTTTGCGGGTGTCGCCCAGCAGCTGGAAATGCAATGGGAACTGCACGATGCCAACCACCGCCCGCGCGTGCTGGTGCTGGCCTCCCGGATCGGCCACTGCTTGAATGATTTGCTGTACCGGTTTTCATCGGGCCTCATGGCCGCAGACTTCCGCGGGGTGGTTTCCAATCATCCCGATTTCGAGGCCTTGACGCGCGCGCACGACCTGCCTTTCCACCACCTTCCGGTCAGCAACGAGAATCGCGCCGTCCAGGAAGCGCGCCTCCTGGCGCTCATCAATTCCGAGGCGATCGAGCTCGTCGTCCTGGCGCGCTATATGCAAATCCTCTCTCCCTCGTTGTGCCGGGCGCTCGCGGGTCGTGCGATCAACATCCATCATTCCTTCCTGCCGAGCTTCAAAGGTGCCAAGCCCTACGCCCAGGCGCACGAGCGCGGCGTGAAACTGATCGGCGCGACCGCTCACTTCGTGACCGAGGATCTGGATGAAGGACCCATCATCGAGCAGGACGTCGCGCGAGTTAATCACGGCTATTCTGCAGAACAGATGACTGCCGCCGGCCGTGACGTCGAATGCGTCGTCCTGTCGCGCGCCGTGAATTGGTTCGTGCAGCGCCGGGTTCTTCTGAACGGCGACCGAACGATCGTCTTTCACTAGGGCCTGGCCTCGGATGACCTCGGCCGCGACCGCATCCAGCCCGCCGGGACCCGCTTGCCGCCCGCTCGAACGCCTATACCCGACGCCTCTCCTATTGCATTGAATTCCCGTTCGGCTCTGGAGCAAGTCGAGCCATTTCCCCGGATCTTGCGTCCATCCGAAAATGCTCGAATGAGGAAACCTCCATCCATTCAAGCGTTTGTAATAGGACCTTGTGATCCTTCACGAAGTGTGCTGATCAATCGGTTCGGCAGCGTTGGGGAATTCACAACGGATCCTTGCCGAACGAGCGGCCGCGTTCGCAAAAAATGCACGCGTTAGAGACCTCAACCACGCTCCAGAAGGCGGGAAACTTGAGTAGAATCTGTGCTCCTCAATTCCCCACTCGAGGAATGTCGCATGCCCCCCCTCCAAGTAACGTCCCCAAAAAAATTCGAACACTTCAACTACCGTGGCTTTAGCGTGGGAATCCTCTCCGCACCGCGAGTACGCCGGGACGCATCACGTCACCCCTCGGTGCGCTGGGTGTTCTCCGGGCGGATCTACCGGCCCGACGAGGTGCGTCCGATGGAGGAAAACAAGCTCCCCTTCTATAGTGATGAGGGGACCGAGTTCACCGAGCCGGAAGGCGCGATCGAGGCGGCCATCCAGGCAGCACGCTCCTTGATCGATAGCGGTCAGGCCGAGCGCGATCTCCAGGGAAGCTGAACTCCGCTGCGGTGGGTCCAGGCACCGCGCCTTTGTCTCTGGTGCGAGGATTGGCTGCCCGGTGAGGCCCAAGCTCTTCTGCGCGATCCACGGACTATCGACTCAAGAACCTCTCGCTCATGCGGATCCGTCCCTATCAGGAAAGCGATGAATCGGCCGTCGTCGACCTCTGGCGGGTGTGCCTGCTGACGCGACCCTGGAACGACCCGCAAAAGGATATTGCGCGCAAGCTCCAGGTTCAGCGCGAATGGTTCTTGGTCGGGACCATCGAGGACCGGGTCGTCGCGAGCGTGATGGCTGGATACGATGGACACCGGGGCTGGATCAACTATCTTGCCGTCCATCCCGATTTCCGCGGCAGATCGCTGGGCAGAAATCTCATGAGCCACGTCGAGGAGCTTCTCCTGGAAGCGGGGTGTCCCAAGATCAGTCTGCTCGTTCGCACAGGCAACGAGGCTGCCGTGGCGTTCTACAAGGAGTTGGGCTTCGGTCAGGACGACGTGGTGTGTCTGGGAAAGCGCATCATCGCCGACCCACCCCTGTCTTAGCCCATTTGCGCTTTAGCTGCGTCGAACAATCTCCCTGGCCGCTTGATCCGATGAGGCCTCGAGGGTGAGTGAGATGTGTGTCGTCTCGGGCGTCGTGTCGCCTCGGGTCGCGGCGTGCGCCGGCCAGTTCTTGCGCGTGCCTGGACCGTCCCATTTGACGGGAGAGAGGTCGAGGTGAAGAATGGGACGCTAAAGCGTTGCTACGCGCTGGTGTTCTCCAGCGGCAGAGCGCAAGGAGAGAACTGATGAATGATGAGGACAAGCAAAAAGCCATAGCGGCTCTGAACACGGTGCTGGAAGCGGAACTGGCGGGAGTCGTGCGCTATACGCACTACTCGCTCATGGTCTACGGATACAACCGCATACCGATCGTGTCGTGGCTTAAGGCCAATGCCGACGAGAGCCTGACGCACGCGCACAAGGCGGGCGAACTCGTCACTCTGCTGGGCGGTCATCCCTCTTTGAAGATCGGGCCCCTCCTTGAAACCCAGAAGCACGACATCGGCGACATTCTGCGCGAGAGCCTGGAGCAGGAAAAGGTCGCGCTCTCCGCCTACTACGTCGTTCTCAAGCTTGCAGAAGGGAAGTCGATCCTGCTCGAGGAGTACGCACGTGAAATGATCGTGCAGGAGGAGCTGCACTTGGACGAGGTCAACAAGATGCTGCGCCGCCCGGGCGATCTCGAACCTTTTCACGCCTGATTCCGGCGCACGCCAAGCCCTCTGACGAGGAGATCAATCCTCTGGGTTCGTCCTGCCCGATCACAGAGCCCAGCTTGGGACGGCCGAAGGAGAGCCCCATGGCACGAGTGATAGGCCACAGAGGGCAGACGATATCCATCGGGGGCGCTGCGTGTCGTTGTCGGCATCACTTTCTTGACTGTCGGGATCGCGAAACTGACAGGAACCGGGCACACGGTGGAGTACTTTGCGGCAATCGGTTGGGGACAGTGGTTCCGTTTCGCGACGGCTGTCTGTGATCTGGCAGGAGCAACGTTGCTGTTTGTGCCGCGCTCGACTTGCTATGGGGCAATGCTGCTCACCGCTACTGTGGGATCGGCGACCCTGATCTCGATCACCCAGTTGCAAGGAGATCCGCTGTGGGGCGGCAAGGAAATGGTCGCGGTGCCGTTGGTACTGACGGGGCTCGCCGCTCTCCCCGCCTGGTTCACGCGCCCGGGATTCACTCCGATTGACCGCGGTCGTTCGAACTGAGTATCGGTTCATCTGCCGCTCGTGCAAGATCAGGGCCTCGGCCGCAATCTGGGAGACCCTGGTTCCCGACCAAGAATCATGTTCCTTCTGACGGGTGCAACCGATGTCCTTTGTTGAACACGAATTTCGAATCGTCGATTTTCAAACTGAAGGTGGCGTGGTGTTGCCGGAGGTGCGCATCGTCTACGGGACCTGTGGCACGCTGAACGCAAGGCGCGACAATATTGTTCTGCTGCCCTCGCACTACATGGCGGCCCTTGACGGCTATGGATGGCTGCTTGGCCCGGGCTGCGCGTTGGATCCCGAAAAGCTCTTTCTCGTATCGACCGAACTGTTCGGTAACGGCCGATCGAGTTCTCCGAGTAATACTCCCGCACCCTACGACGGACCGCGTTTCCCGGTCGTGACGATTCGAGACAACGTGGCCGCCGTGCATCGTCTGTTGACCGAGGCATTGCAGATCGAGCACCTCTACGCGGTCATTGGCTTCTCGATGGGTGCCCAGCAGGCCTTCCAGTGGGCGGTGTCGCATCCCGATTTCCTCGATCGGATCGTCGCGACCGCGGGTTCAGCCAAGACCTACGGCCACGGGTTTGTGCGACTGGAGGGTCAGATCGCGGCCCTCTGCGCAGATGCGAATTTCTCCGACGGGGACTACCGGAGCCCACCTCGAAAGGGTCTCGAGGCCTTCTCCGTGGTCTGGACCGGGTGGCTCTTTTCGCAAGAATGGTGGCGAGCCGAACTTTGGAGGATCGAGAATCCGGCGTGGACCCGCTTGGCCGATGTGATCGCACACTACCGGACCCAGCTGATTCCCGATGCGGACGCGAACGACCTCATCCTGCAGATGCGCACCTGGCAGAGTAATGACGTCGGCGCGACACCCGGCTTCGATGGCGACGTGGAGCGTGCTCTTGGCGCGATCAAGGCTCGCGTGCTGTACATGCCTTCTGAGACCGATCTGTATTTTCCGATGACCGAGGCACGCTACGAGGCCGGATTGATCCCCCACTGCACCCTTGTGCCGATCCCCTCACTGTGGGGACATACTGCTGGAGCCGGGGTGGCCGAAGAGGACCGGAAGTTTTTGAACGATCAGATCGCGCGCTTCCTCCTTGATCCGTCGGCCGACAGTTCCAGTATCTGATTGACTGGCATGGCAAGGCTATGCCCTGGACACTCCAGGCTCCAGCGTTGCGGCATTGCAATCACCGGAGTTCGGCTTCACGTTGTGCTTCAATAAGCTCGGGGACCCAAGAACTGCCGTAGCGCCGCGGCGAGATAGCTGCCGTCGAGCGGTGCCCCTCCCCTGGATTTCCGCACGTGGGTCCAGGCGAGTCCCGGACGTTGATGGTGAGACCGGTGCAGGTTGTGGTGCATGACGAGCCAGGCGGCCCAGTTCGGAAGATGGAGATCGTAGGCGCTATCGTCGCCGTGACCGGCCGTGCCGTAGTGCGGGAGGTTGTCGAGGACCGAGAAGATGAGGGCGCGGCCGTAGAGTGTCGCGGCGAACAACGGCCAGTACGTCCGGTAGGTGAGGACCACGAGCGCGCCGC
>CAJCID010000199.1 GCA_903970305.1 Rhodospirillales bacterium
CGCACCGCCGAGGCACCCAGACACCCAGATATCGTCTCCAGGACGTGCGCCGCTGCGCCTGACTCCAGCGCCAGCCGGTACCTCACCAACGATCGTGATCGAGATGGCCAATGGACCGCGGGTGGTATCGCCACCCACGAGGGGGCATGAGAACTCCGCTGCGATCTGGGACAGGCCTCGCGAGAACGCGAGCAGCCAGTCCGGATCGGCTTTGGGAAGCGCAAGCCCGAGGGTGAATGCCACGGGTGCGGCGCCCATGGCGGCCAAGTCGGACAGATTGACCGCCAGGCTCTTATGTCCCAACCCTTCGGGATCGGTGTCGGCAAAGAAATGTCGCCCAGCGAGGAGCATGTCCGTCGAGATGGCCAGATCGTATCCCGCACGCGGGCGATAGAGAGCGCAATCGTCGCCAATGCCAAGCACCACGCGCGCAGCGCCGGGCGCACACCGGGCGAAGTAGCGCTCGATCAGTTCGAATTCACCGATGACAGGCTCGCCCACTCGATGAGCCTAGCTAGACTGCCTTAGTGGAGCCGCTCGGGCGGGACTTGACCTCGTGCTCGCGCAATCCGGATGCGACATGGTCGAGCACGGCATTGACGTAGCGAAAACCGTCGGTGCCGCCGAAGGATTTGGTCAACTCGACCGATTCGTTGATGACAACCCGATAGGGGATCTCCAAATGGTGCAAGAGTTCGTATGTGCCGATCAGTAATACCCCATGTTCAACCGGAGAGAGTTCGACGATCGGACGATCCAGGTGGGGCTCGATCTGCTCGCGCAAGAGGGCAGCGTTGCGCATGGCTCCCTGCAGCAATTCCGAAAAATGATCGGCATCGGCACGCGCAAATCCCTCCGTTTCGCGGATGTGCGCTTCGATGGCGCCGCCGTTGCTCGCATCCGTATCCCCCGAAAGCAGCCATTCATAGAGGCCCTGCAGCGCAAACTCTCTTGAACGGCGGCGCGCACTCTTTGGCGGGCCTTTCGTGCGCGTAGCGGCCTTCTCGGTCTTCATGGGGCGCGCTTGGGTCACTCGTGCTCGTCCAATTCGTCGGTCCCCTCGGCATCGGTCTCACTGGCGAGCGCTTCGAGCGTCGAGGCGAGGTTCGCCATCTCAACGGCCACGCGCGCGACATCCCTGCCCTTCTCAACAATGCGCGCCCGTGCTTGGGCATCGGTATCGGTGGTGAGCACACCGTTTGCGATCGGAATACCCGAATCGAGGGCGACCCGGGCAATGCCCGCCGCGCTCTCGTTGGAGACCAATTCAAAATGGTAGGTCTCGCCGCGGATGACCGCGCCCAGTGCAATCAGGGCGTCGAACTGCTCCGAGTCGGCCATTTTCTGCAGGATGAGCGGGATCTCGAGAGCGCCGGGAACCTCGGCCAAGAGGATGTCCTCAGGCGCAACACCGAGCTTGAGCAACTCGTCCAAGCATTGCTCCCGCAAAGCCTCGGAGACATCCGGATTGAACCGGGAGCGCACCACGCCGATCCGTAACCCTTGTCCATCAACGTCCGGCTCGATCCCTTCGACAGTCACGCTGGGTCTCCTTCAGCGTAGCCGCTGATCTGCAGGTCATAACCGGTCATGGACGGCATCTTGCGCGGCTTGGCGAGTAGTTTCATTTTTCCGACCCCCAGTTCGCGCAGGATCTGCGCGCCAATGCCATAAGTGCGCAGGTCCATTTTGGGCGCGACCGCACGGGACCTAGGTTGTCCATCATGATCGCAATCGGCGAGCGCTGCAAATTGGGCAAAAAGTCGCCGCGCATCCTCGGAGCAATTGAGCAACACCATCGCCCCCCGCTCACTTTTCGAGATCGCCTCGAGCGAGGCCTGGAGCGTCCACGAGTGGGTCGTGCGGCGCACATCGATCCAGTCGAGGACCGAGAGCGGCTCGTGTACGCGTACCAGAGTCTCCTTGCCCGGATCAATCGTGCCCCGGGTCAGCGCAAGGTGGGGCGAGCCGCTTGGCTTGTCGCGATAGACGATGGCGTGGAACACCCCGTAGAGCGTCTCGACATCGCGCTCGGCGACGCGCTCGATGAGGCTCTCGTGCGCGCTACGATAGTGAATCAGATCGGCGATCGTGCCGATCTTAAGGCCGTGCACGCTCGCGAATTCAACCAGATCGGGAAGACGAGCCATGGTGCCGTCGTCGCGGAGCACTTCGCAAATGACGGCAGCCGGTGTCAGGCCCGCGAGTTGGGCCAGGTCGCAGCCGGCCTCGGTGTGCCCCGCGCGCATCAAAACTCCGCCAGGCTCTGCCCGCAAGGGAAAGATATGACCTGGCTGGACAATATCGGTCGGCTTGGCGTGGGGAGCTACCGCTGCCTGGACGGTACGCGCGCGGTCCGCCGCCGAGATACCTGTCGAGACCCCTTCGGCCGCCTCGATCGAGACGGTGAAGTTGGTCCCGTGCTTGGTGCCATTCGTGGCGACCATCAAGGGCAGCGCAAGTTGTCGACAGTGCTCTTCGGTGAGCGTGAGGCAAATCAGGCCGCGACCGAACTTCGCCATGAAGTTGATTGCCGCCGGGGTCACGAAGTCCGCGCCGAGGATCAGGTCTCCCTCGTTTTCGCGATCTTCTTCGTCGACAAGAATGACCATCCGGCCGGCCTTGAGCTCGGCGATGATCTCGGGAATCGGTGCAATAGACATGGGATTCGGGGTTCACCCCGACCAAAGCGTGAGAGGAGCGATTTTAGCAGGCCGCCACCCTCGTCCCCGACAATTCCCTCGACTCGCCTCGACTCGCCTCGACTCACCTCTGCTCACCTCTCCTCGGGTGGACCGAGCCAGCACATTGAGCCCGGATGTCGGCTTGCGCCCAGCGCCTAGCGCATCCCGATGTGAATATCTCCGAAGACCCTGCCGGCCGACTTGGGCAGCGCCCGCCAGTACTGTTCGGGGCCCGGAACGGTCGCACCGAGTTCCGCAGCCGCATGCCAGGCCCAGCGCGGATCGTAGAGCATCGCGCGCGCCAACGCCACGCAGTCTGCCTCGCCCCGCGCAACAATGGCGTTGGCCTCCTTGGCCTCGGTGATAAGCCCCACCGCAATCGTCGGCAGCCCCGTCATCTCTTTGATCCGTGCAGCGAAAGGGACCTGGTATCCCGGCCCAAGGACGATCTTCTGGCGCGGGGAGATGCCGCCAGACGAGACGTCGATCCAGGCCGTGCCGTGAGCCTTCAAGACTTCGGCAAAGTGCACCGATTGCTCGAGGGTCCAGGAGGGATCCGTGCTGGCGTCGAGCCAGTCGGTCGCCGAGATGCGTACCCCGACCGGGATCTCTTCCGGGACAGCCGCGCGCACAGCGTCGAACACCTCGAGCGGAAAGCGCATCCGATTCTCGAGCGAGCCCCCGTAACGGTCGGTGCGCTGATTCGCAATCGGAGACAAGAACTGATGCAGCAGGTAACCGTGGGCCGCATGGAGCTCGATAGCGTCGAACCCCAGCCGGACGGCCCGTCGGGCGGCTCTCACGAAGTGAGCCGTCAGTTCGGGCAGTTCCGCCTCAACCAGCGCGCGGGGTGGGGCTTCATTGTCCAGGTGGGCGAGGGCCGAGGGTGCCTCGGTCTGCCAGCCGCCCGCTCCGATCGGAATCAGCTGACCACCCCGCCACGGAACCTCGCTCGAGCCCTTGCGTCCGGCATGCGAGAGTTGGATCCCGATCCGAATCGGGGAGACCGCGCGCAATGTGGCGAGAACCTCGCCGAGCGCCACTTCGTTCGCATCCGACCACAATCCGAGGCAGTGCGGCGTGATCCTGCCCTCCGGGCTCACCGCCGTCGCCTCGACAAACAATAAAGCAGCGCCACCCAAGGCAAGGCTTGCAAGGTGCGCATGGTGCCAGGCCGTGGCACTGCCCTCTTCGGCAGAATACTGGCACATCGGCGAGACGACGATCCGGTTCGACAACGTAACAGCGCCCAACTGATAGGGTTCGAAAAGAGGGACCATGGGTCTGGGAAGGTTTAGGGGGCTAGGTGGGTCTAGGAATCAGCCGCTTCGATGGCAGGACGTGCCGTCGCGAATCGCGCGAGGCGCTCAGCGTAGCGCGCCATCATGTCGACCTCCAGGTTCACCCGGGCTCCTGGAGTGAGCGCCTTGAGCGTCGTGTGGGACAGGGTGTGGGGTATGAGATTGATCGCGAACGCACAGCCCGCGGCCAAATCCTCCACGGAGTTGATGGTGAGACTCACGCCCTGTACGGTCACGGAGCCCTTGACCGCAAGAAAGCGAGCCAGTTCGTGCGGCGCTAGGATCCGCAGCAAAAAGGATTCTCCGCGGGACTCGAACTGCAGTACACGGCCGACGCCGTCGACGTGTCCCGAGACGAGGTGGCCGCCTAATGCATCTCCCAGACAAAGGGCCTTCTCCAGGTTCACCGCGCCTGGTCCATCGAGCCCGACCGTGCACGAAAGCGTCTCGCCGGAGACATCGGCTTCGATGCGGCCTGAATCTTTCTTTGTGACCGTCAGGCACACTCCGTTGATCGCAATGCTATCGCCCAAGGACACGGTATCCAGTGCGAGACTGCCGCATTCGATGGACAGCTTGAGTCCTGCGTTGGGTCCCCCTGGCCCCGTCACCGCGCTCTCGATGCGGCCGACGGCCGCGATAATTCCCGTAAACATCATTCAATCCCTTCGCTTAACCCGCCCGCAAGGCGGGCCAGAATCCGCAAGTCCTCTCCGACCATCTCCACATCCCGAAAAATCAACTCCCAGCGCTCGTTCAGACTGGCGGGGGCCGCCATCTCGATCATCGGAAGCGCCTGCCCGAGGAGCGAGGGAGCCATGTAGACGAGGAATTCATCGACACAACCGGCGCCGAGGAGGGCTCCATTGAGCTTGCCGCCAGCCTCGACATGCAACTCGTTCAGGCTGCGCCGCCCCAACTCGGACATCAGGGCCGGCAAATCAACCTTGCCGCTGGCATCTGGCAGATAGAGCAACTCGCAGCCGCGGGCACGCAACTCCTCTTCGCGGTCCTCGTTGCGCAGCGCATGGACAACCAGGAGCGGTGCCCCTAGGCCGGCGGACTTGACGATCCGGGAATCAACGCTGATCTCAAGGCGGCTGTCGAGCACGATGCGCGCCGGCTGGCGCGGCGTCTCGACATAGCGTACGTTCAAGATCGGATCGTCGCTCCTGACGGTGCCGATCCCAGTCAGGATCGCGCACGCGCGAGCCCGCCACGCGTGCCCGTCATGGCGCGCGACCTCGCCGGTGATCCACTGGCTCTGACCGTCTGGCATCGCACTCTGGCCGTCCAGACTCGCGGCGAGCTTGGAGCGGACCCAGGGCCTGTGGCGCGTCATGCGAGAGACGAATCCGATATTCAGTTCGCGCGCCTCTCGTTCAAGCAGACCGCAGCGGACCTCGATGTCGGCGGCCCGCAAGATCTCAAGCCCCTTGCCGGAGACGAGCGGATTCGGGTCCTCCATGGCGGCGACCACGCGCGCCACACCCGCATCGATCAACGCGTTGACGCAAGGGGGTGTGCGGCCGAAGTGACTGCACGGCTCGAGGGACACATAGGCGGTCGAGCCGCGCACGTCCTCCCCGGCGGAGCGGGCGTCGTGCAGGGCCTCGATCTCGGCATGATTCTGCCCGGCAGGCTGGGTATAGCCCTCCCCGAGGATCCGGTTCTCTCGTACCAGCACGCACCCCACCCTCGGGTTGGGCGTCGTCGTATAGAGCCCACGCTCGGCCAAATCCAGCGCGCGCTGCATGAAATTGTGGTCTTCGGCTGAGAACATAGGTGGGGGCTAGAGGCGAGGGCCCGACTTCTTGGGTCCTGCCGACGTCAGTTTACCGCGCGCGCCCCAAGGCTGCCGCAAGTAAGCACGCAGCCGTTTAGGGGTTCTTGCCGACGTCAGGGCTGGCGAGGCCAACAATCTCGAGCATTTTCAACGGGGGTGGGAGGCCCGCCTGCGTCTGGATTTCCTTGTCCGCACCGATCCAGACGAAGGTAGGCGTGGCCGAGGAGCCAAGGCGCCCCATCAACTCCTCGTTATGCTTGAGCACACCGGCAACGGCGTCCGGTACCGATGCGGCAGCTGGAATTCCGCCCTCGTGCGCCTTCGCATCGAAGCTCTCCTCGTTGGACTTCAGAGCCGCCAGGGGATCCTTGGCCCCGAGGATGGCTGCTGCCTTGGGTGCCGAATCCGACTGCAGGTAGGCGACCGGCACCCAGCGCACTTCGAGGCCCGCGCCGATGTAGGGACGCAAAGCCTTCCACGCCACGCTGCAATAGGGGCAGTTCGGATCGAAGAGCACATAGATGATGCGCTGCACGGCTCCCGTGCCATGCTCGGCGACGAAGCTCGACTTGGCCAGATCCGCGTAGACCGGTTTCAAATCCGTCTTGACGATATATTGGCTGCCGAATCCCGCCGATAGGTTATGCCCCTCGGCATCGAAGAGACTGCCGGAAATGAGGCCCTCCCCGTCGGCGGTCGTAAAGAGGATCTTCGTCTGACCCGAGTAGGTGACGACCCAGCCAGTCAGGCCGTGGCCCGCGTCGAAATGCTTGCCAATCTGGTAGCCCGCAGAGCGCAGTGGCTCGAGTGACTTCGGGATCGTGTCAGCGCGTGCCGGGGACACCAACATGGCGCCCCACATCACCCCCAGGGCAATCGCCAACCGCGCACTCGACGTCATCTGGCATCCCTATCAATCCAATCGCCTCGGGCGTTTCGCTCGCAAGACACATTGGGCCAGCACCACCCCTCTCCTCGAAGGGCAATCAAGGCGTGTCCATCGGCGTCAGGTGGACCAACGGCACGCCGAGCCGGTCCGCAAGCTCGAATTCTACATCTTGATACGACGCCACCTCGGCGCCTTGCCGTCTTGCCGGGACGAAGCCGACCCGTTCCCATATCTGGACCAAGAGGGCCGCAGCGTCTTCGTCGGTCGGTAGCGCGCGAATGATCTTGACATCCACCACCGATCCCTTGGAATCCACGAATAGCCTCAAGCGGATGGGCATACCCGAGTACTCCGTGACAAAGAGCTGCAGTGGCCGAAGATCGGGGGCACTTAAGGGATACGCGGCCCGCTCGACCTGTTCAGGAGGTAGGAAAGGCGACACGATCTCGGTCTTGCGCTGGGCGCGCTCGCGTACCGGCAGCATCCGATCTGCATGCACTGCCGAGTTGTTCTCCGCAATGTCCTGCGCCGGGTCTCTCGCCTCGCGCTTCTCCAAAGATGGCGCTACGAGACTGTTCGCGACCGGCACTTCGAGCGCTAGGGGCGCTGCATTCGAACTCGAGACGCTGAGTTGGGCGTGAATCTCTGAGGCGTCTCGGTTCGCCTGCGCCCCCCGGCCGAAGAGGACCTCGTTCGCAAGCCAAGCGATACCAGCCATATGCAGTACCAGCGAGACCAAGACCGCCGCAGGGATATGCCCTTTGACGAACGACGCTCCCGCCGGCCAAGTTCCCCGGAGTGGTTTGGCTTCGACCAACCCCAGGGGACCTGCCTCCATGGCAAATGCAGCGCTCACGGTGAATTCGATCCTTGACGGCTAGTCCGAGGTCGGCACCTCACGCCAATTCAGACGCTGCACCGCTCCCGCGGGTCCGGCCTTCGGTTGGATCGCCGTGTTGCTGCCATTCTTCGTCGACACCACAATCGTTGGATTCGAGTTCGGATTGGTCGGACTGGTCGCCTTCACGATGTTGATCACAGAGACCATACCGCCCGGAATCGACTCGCTCACCACCGGCAGACTGTTGACGGTGAGCTCGGTTGCGCCCGCAGCGATGTCGAGGGCGAACACCGAATTGGTTCCCGAGGGATAACAGACGTCGCCATTGGGGATGTTGGCTGCGAACACCACGATGCCGTTGTCAGGCTTGGGATCCACGTTGACCCGCGGCGATCCCTGGCCCGCGACGGCCGCAGGAAGGTCCAAATACCAACCTTCTGGCTGGGCGGCAGTCCCGGTAATGCCGGCGTTGAGGATCAGCGCGTCGGAATTCGCCACCAGGTTGGCGCGAGTGATCGGGAAGGTGACTCCGGTGGGCAGCGTCAAGGCGGTCGCGAAGGCCGTGACCGTCCCGTCCCGAATCGAGTAGAACGACTGGATGTGGGTGGTGCTGATATCGGTCGACGCGAGGAACTGGCCCGTTCCAAACAGGACATAGCGGGTGTTGCCCGTGCTCGGATCGACCTCGATCAAGGGTCGCGTCGTGATGGGCTGTACATACCCGTCCGGTCCGACGACGTGGGCAAACTGGGTTGGCGCGAAGGGAGAGGAGCTGCCCTGCGCAGGCGTCAGATCGAAACGCCACACGTTGCCCAACAGATCCCCCGCGTACAGCGAGTCCGCCGTGTTGTCGCCGAAATTCGCGACAAAGCCCGAAGCGTAGGTCAGCCCGCTCGGTGAAGTCGGCGTGCCGCCATCCCCTACGGTCTCGTCGGCCTCAAGAAGCTGGCCATTGGTCGGGTTGACCACGAAGATATAGCCATGGCCGTCCAGATTGTTATAGCCCGACGTAAAGATCACAACCCAGCCATATTTCGCGGTTTTCACGACATTCGGATCGCCAAACGAGTATCCCATGCGGGGATCCGTGAACTCCCAGAGAACCTGGCCCGCTGCGGCCGTTTCGGTCCCGAAATTCGCTGGCTGGGTCACATCGATCGCGTAGTAGCCACGACCACCCTTGCCAAGGCCGCCGATCAGAAGCGTGTGCCAGTTCCCGGTACCGATTGCGGGATGGCCAGCGCCGGTGTAGCTGAAGTCCACGTCAAACGCCTCGGGCGTCGCATCGACCAGCATGTGATGCGAGAATGGCGAGGCCCCCAGTTCGGCCAGACCATTGACGGTAGGCGTTGTGGCGGTGCCAGGCCCAGTACCCGGGCCCTGGATCACAAGGCTTGGCACGTAGGCGAAGATCTCGTTGCCCGTTCCCGGCGCAACAGCCAGATTGCCGTTAAACGCATGGACCATGCCGTCATTGGCTCCGACGTAGACCACTGGGGTGCGGGTCGAGTAGGTCTTGATGAAGGTGCTATAACCCGGGTTGAAGACATCCTGATAGGGCCCGTTGGGTGCACCGACGACGGTGACGCTCGAATCGATGATGTCGCCCAGGACCGTCGCGGGATTGCGCGCCCGATAGCCCGCGCTCGTTACGGTCGCGTTGCCTTCATTCGAGCGGTCTCCCCGGATGTAGTTCAGGTAAAGTTGAGCAGACTCATTAGCTGTCGAGGCGCCAGTGACCGTGGCGAGCGCCGCCTGCTGGGCGGCCGACAGATTCGTCAGCCGGAACGGCACGCCCTTCGTACCGTTCCAGGTGACGATATTGCGCTTCGTGTCCCAGCCATGATAGGTCACACCCCCCGTGACATAGTCGGCGATCTGAAGGTTCAAGAGTTCATCGGCGGCTGTCGGAGTGGTCGGGTCCGCCGAGGTGAAGCCTTCCTCGGACCAGATCAGGGTCGACGTCGGATTGTTGTTTGCAGAGAACGTGGTCAGGTAGGCCGTTACGTCCCCGGACCAATTCGACGAGTTGTAGTCGGCGGCATAGGTCGAAGAACCCAGGGAGTTGACGTTCGGCGTCGCGACGGCAAACGGGGTCGTGGACTCCGTCAAGGAACTTCCGATCGAGGCAAAGGCATTGTTCAAACCCTGGACCATGGCCTGGGCGTTGCCCGCACCGAAGTAGTTGTTCGGCATCGCATGCCCCAGACCGCCGGGCTGCTGGGAGTCACCAAGACCGTAGCTGGTCCCCGTGTAGCCCACAGGCGCTTCGGCAGCGTTCAGAGGCAGGTTATTCCCGCTTGCCCATTGCGTGATCGACAGAGGCGTGCCGGGCGTGTAGCCGTAGTAGGGCGGGGTCGACTGATTCCCCAAGATCGAGAATCCGCCGTACTTGGCAGCCAGCCAGAACTGGTTCTGATAGCGATAGGTCTGGTCTTCCTGGACATCGAGCCAGTAGGTCGACACGGTCTGGATGGCGACCTTGGATCCCGCATACTGCGATCCCGTGGGGTAGACATTGTTGGCCGTCAGAAACTTGGGGTCATTCGGCCGCATGTCCTGGACGTGGGCCTGATAGGCAAGCCCCGCCATGTAATAGGTCGCATCGTCGCTGCAGCACCATGGCACATTATCGTTGCCCAGGTTGACGTTCGGCATCGTGGTGTTGGGCAGGATCCCTTCCAGCGCGCCGACCGTGTTGGTGACAGTCACCGAGTTCACGCTGGTATCTGCTGCCACCTGGGGCGGCATGGTCGGCTCCCAGGTCGAAGTGTTCTGCGGCGGGGTGCCGATGCTGGTGCCCGGAACATTGCCGCTCGCGTGGGTATTGACGTCGCCGATACCCAGGATGAAGTTCTTCTGGCAGGCGTACTGGATCGGATCGTTCCAGTTCGTGATGACCGGGAATCCGTCGACCCACTGCTGCTGCTGGGCAAGACTCGTCGCCGTCGTCAACACCGTCCAGGCGGGCACATTGCCCAGCGCCGTGATCTGACCCGTGGAACTCACGTTCTGGTACTTGTAGTACCGATAGGCGGCGTAATAGAGTTCACTGACCGGGTCATAGGTCTTGTAGCTCTCGGCGGCCTCGCCAAAATCATTGAGGTAATTGATCACGCCGCTTTGCAGCGTTCCCGAGGCCGAACAGGGTCCGAGGCTGCAGGTCGTCACGGTCGTTGGATCGCTGGCATCCGGATTCGCAAGGTACTGGCCGGTCGTGGAACTCCACTCCGCCTGGGGATTGGTCACCGTGTTGGTCTGCCCGGGCACCGGATAGGTCGGGCCCACGAATTCTATTTGCGCCCGCAAGACACCCGCGTCGCGTTTGATGTTCGAGTCATTCAGATAGCCCATCACGCCGAAGCGGACCTGGGAGGAGTATTGCTGGATCAGCCCCTCAGGCTTGTATCCCGATCCGTACTGGGTGCAGTTGGTCTCGCCAAGAGAGTTCGGATTCGCTACGCTCGGCGGAGCAGCAACGCAGACCGCCGCGCGCGCTTTTGCCGTGTAGACGGTAGCCGCTGACGGGCTTGACTGGTTCGCGAAGATAGTGGGCTGCCCCGCACTCTCAACATCGCCGGTACCACTAAAGACCATCTGGTTGCCCTCACCCCAGACGCGAACCGTCAAAGAGGTCCAGGTAAAGGGCGTTACGCTATTGACCCCACTCGAAAGAGTCTTGTCGGGCGTCTCGCCGGAGCCACCCTGACCGGACGCCCAGGCCTTCTCAAGGACCGTAAACCCGACGCGATCGATCGCCCGGTAGCCGCCCGTCAGCGCCCAACGGAATGGGTCAATACTTTGCATCGTCACCCAGTTCAGGAAGTTACCGCTCCATCCTCCTGTCGTCGTGCCACTGCAGGTGAATGGCGGGCTATGGGTGGCTGAGCCGTAGTTGACCGGCACAAAATAATTGCCGGCTCCTGGCGTCGCACCGGTACCAGGCGCGGTGGATGTGCCCAGGTCCGCCGTCGCAGGCTGGGTCGCAAAATAGGTCGCCGTCGTCGTATTGGGATCGTACTGGTAGGTATAACACTTCGCCGGATCGAAGTAGCCCACATAGGTCGATGCCGGTGCGTAGGTCGCATTGTGATTCGCCGTGCTGACCGCAGTCGGATACTCCACCGACAAGGTGAGAAGCAGATTGCCCGGGACCCCCGTGGAGACGTCCGGGGGGACATCCGCCAAGGTCGTCTGCGCGTGCCCCGGAGATCCGAGCAGGCAGGAAAGACCGATCGCCCAGAGGCTACGGTAGAGGAAATCGCGGCAGGCTGTACTCTTCATTTTCTGGCTCCGGTCGGAAGACTTGCGCTGACCAGCCGACTGTGGCGGGTCAACGCTCCTCCAAGAAACATCCTCATGAAACGGTGGTTTGCGCGTAACTGGTTAAATTCCCGATCTTCACACGAACCGTTACGCGATAGACCGGCTGGGCCGATCCACTGGTTCGCTGGATCCACTGCGTGCCAGCAGTCACCTGGCCGAGGGTCGTGGTCACGCACCCCGACGCGACGTTGTTCGGATTCGTCGTTGTGCACAACCGATCGATGACATAGCGGATCGTCGACTGCGACACCTGGTTGTCGACGATGTCGTTGCTGGTCATGGCGACGGCACCCGAGGCGCAGTTGATATCCTGGAGACCGTCGAGATCGGCAGTCCCTGTGAAGTTGGCGTCAGTGTCTTCGAGGATGATCGGAATGCCATAGGCATCACTGGGAAGCATGCAGGGCGAATAGTTCGCGTTCGGTTCAGCCGTCAGAAGATTCCCGGCGGAACTGAGATAAACCGAAGAGAACTGATTGACCGCGGCGGACAAGCCCCGCTGCGCCTCATTGACCATATCGCGCTTGATCGCGACGCTGCCGGCGACAATGTTGGAATTGGTGAACGAGCGCACCAGGGCGATCGAAGAGAGCAGCAGCACCACGAGGCAGATGAGTGTGACGATGACGATGATGCCGCGCTCCTTCCGACCCGCAAAACGTGGCGTGCGCGTGGAAAGAGCGGGCAGGAATGGGGCGGAATTCGGCTTCATAGTCGCACTCAGAAGAGGTTGTTGCGCACGGGAATGGTGATCTCGATCGTCCGGTACCGATAATTCCCGGTGAGCGTCTGGGTAATCGGTGCAGCGCTACCTCCGGCAGGCTCGAGGTTGTTGAAAATGCTGATCGTCTGCGGCGGGACGGCCGGTGTACCGGCCGAGGTCTGCTGCTCGGGAAGCGCAGCGCGCATGACGAGCGCCAAGCGGATCGCCTTGATCTGGTAGAGGGCCGCGTTCGCAGCCGCGGTCTTGCTCATGAGCGTCGTGATGTTCCAGTTCGGCGAATTGGGGCTCTCCCAGGAGGTGATCGGACAACCGGCTGGCGCCGTGCAAGTCGGATTGGCGCTCACGCCGTAGACCGCATACATCTCGTAGACACCATCAGCCACCGACGTCGCCTGGGTGCTCGCCGCGGTCGCCTTCACCTGCAACAGATCGTAGGACCAAAGCGTCGTGTTGATGGTGTCGTTGATGTCCGTATTCCCATTAGCGGAACTCGCAACCGCATACAGTTGGAAATTGGGGTGGCCGTCGGTCAGCTCGTTACCCAGATCCATTACCTGGGAAGTCGTGCTCAGGCTCGACAGCTGAAAGCTAATGCCGGGACTTCCTTGCGTGTAGTAATCCCCGGCCAGCGGCAGCAAAGGCGTCACGCCCCCGTTCTGGGGGAGTCCCTTGGCGTCGACGGGCCAGGTTCCGGTCCCAGCAACTTCTGAGAGGGCGCAGGCACTCATCAGCCCACCGGCGGTCGGCTGGAGGATCAGCAGCATATCGTTGGCATTGAAGCCGGCCGTACTCGTCAGAGTCAGATTGCCCGTGGTCTGCGTCGTCGTCGGGGGTGCGACGAAGGTGACCGGATATTCCCCGAAGCCGGCCGTCCCGGACATGACGATCAGCGCGTCCGAAGTCCTGGGCGCCTGCACGAGCGAGCCGTGGTAGTCAATCAGTACGGGGGCGACCTCGTACGATCCCTTGACGTCGGTGTTGAGCTGCTGGAAAACGGCCGGAAGATCTCCCACGCCATTGGCCATGGGCAGCCACTGCACCCCATTGATGGCCACGTTCAGCGGGCAGCCGTAGGCCGTGGCCATGCCCTGACGAAAGCCCGATCCCGCACTACGGATCGCCTTCTCGAGCACGAGCGCAGCGTAGTTCCCTTCCTGATCGGCATCACTCACGGAATTGGTCGTGCGCTTTTGCTTCTCGCTCGTGCTCATGACGGTGAAGATCACGATCGACATGAATAGCACGATCACGACCACGATCATGGTCTCGATGAGTCCAAAGCCGCGCTCGGCGCGCGCAGCAGAATGAGTGGCGCCGCGTCTCATGGAATGGTGACCTGGGTGGTGTATTGATTCTGGGTGTAGAACGGATTGGAAGCGTTCGTGATGGTCTGCTGCGATTCGCTCCAGGTAATCGTGACCGTATACAGATTGGTTCCCTGAGGCGTCACGACCGGGCCCGTGATCGTGCCCACGCCGTTGGGTAGTCCCAGCAGTCCACTGGTCGTGCCGGCCGCGCCATTGACCGGGGTGGAGACTTCCTTCTGCCACATCTGATACACGCTATTCGGAATGGCGGGAACGGACGCTGCCGTCGGGACGTACTGCCAGAGGAGCGCGATGGCCTCGTTGCCCAACAGGGCCGCCCGATTGCGGTCCTCCGAATTGCCTACGAGCTGGGTCGCGCGCGCCTGGAGCGCGACTAAGCCCAACACCCCTACGGTAAAAATGAGCACTGAAACCATCACCTCGACCAAGGTCATGCCGGCCTGGCGGTTGCAGGGAGCAGTCATGATCATCTCCATTCAGCAGCCGAAGGGCTGCTGCAACTGAGTGAAAGCCGGATCGCAGGACCGCACGGTTCCGCCGGCCGTCACCTGGACGGCGAGCGGCCGGTTGCCTGCGGCCGTCGGCAAAATATTGATCTGGGTGGCCTGCGCGACGCAGGTCGCGCCTGCCGGGACGTTGTCGGGTGGATTGTTCGCCGAGCTCGCGGCAGCCTGTCGACCCAGTGAGTTGAAACAAATCGCATTGACGGGGATCCCCCCCAAGAGCCCGGTCGTCGTAATCGTCACCCCCGTGGTCGAACCCACCGGGCTCGCATCGATGGGGATCGGCAACTCGCCGTTGGCCGCAGCCAAGGTGCTGGGCACGGTCTGGGTGTACCAGTAAAGAGCCGTGTTCCCTGCCGTCACGGGGGCCGGC
Source organism: Rhodospirillales bacterium (assembly GCA_903970305.1). Classification (GTDB taxonomy): domain Bacteria; phylum Pseudomonadota; class Gammaproteobacteria; order Burkholderiales; family Burkholderiaceae_D; genus BOG-994. Next base: position 14,756 of record CAJCID010000199.1, read on the forward strand.
TGGGTCGTGAAAGCCGAACTGTTGGTCAGCACCAAGACGGTCTTGCGCCCCTGGGTCATGGCCGTCGCCTGGGCCAGACGGAGATCATTCTGCAGCGCCTCGGCCGTGGACCGGACCTTGGAATTGGCCACCCACGTCTGAAAATTGGGGACAGCCACCGTCAGAAGAATCGCGAGGATCGCGAGCGTGATCAGGAGCTCGATCAACGTGAAACCGCGCGCGCGCGGCGCCGAAGGCGGGCTTAGGTACACGTCTGCCCCCGCTTCATGACCCAGCAGGTATCGGGAACCGGCAGCGCACCGCCATTCCATTGGGTACCGAGTTTGACCGTGACCTGATTGTTGTAGTTGTCGATCGTGTAGATGAAGTTGTTGGTCGTGGCGATCTTGCCTCCGGTCGCCGTGATCAGGTAGCCGGCAATACCGTTGATCGTCTGCAGTTGGCAGGACATCGTGAAGCCGACCAGATTGGCCGTAGAGAAGTCGTTCGCCCCCCCGCCTCCGCAGGGCGACGGGTAAGCCGCGTTGACCGTTCCGTAAGAGCGATTGTCTTGATAGAACTGCTCCAAGGCCACGCGGTCGGCTGAGAGCTGATTGGCTGCCTCAACCAGACGGCTACGCAGCACATAGTCCTGGTAGGCCGGTATCGCGAGCGCCGCGAGAATGCCGATGATGACCACCACGATCAGCAATTCGATGAGCGTAAATCCTGATTCCCGTTTCGACATGTTCAATCCCTGTAGAAAGACCCCGACGCGCCGCGGGTGGTTGACCCAGTCGGCCCGGACCTCTGATTACACGGGAGAATTGTGCCTGACTCGAAGCAAGATCGAGCCGCCGACCGTCTGTCGGCACCTGCCGTTCGTCGCGGCCGGCGTTCAGGTCTCGACGCGGCGCACGCCCTTTTTGGGCCGAACTTCGCGGATGACCTCGGCAAATTCGTCGACATCCTCGAAATTGCGATAGACCGAGGCAAAGCGGATATAGGCGATCTTGTCGAGCTTTTTCAGTTCGCGCATGACGAGTTCGCCGAGTCGGTCCGATGGAACCTCCCGCGCGGCCAACGAAAGGAGCTTCTCCTCGATGCGGGCGATGGCCGCCTCGATCGTCTCGGCACTGACGGGGCGCTTGCGCAGGGCCAGCGTGATGCTGGCCACAAGTTTGCCGCGTTCGTACTCGGCGCGGCTGCCGTTCTTTTTGACAATCGTCGGCATGGCCAGCTCGATACGCTCATAGGTCGTAAAGCGCTTGTCGCAATGGGAACAGCGGCGGCGCCGGCGAATCGAGTCCCCTTCCTCCGACACGCGCGTATCGAGGACCTGGGTATCGCCATGCTGGCAAAAAGGGCAGTGCATCCGATCTACCCTAGGCTGCTCGGAGATTGGCTTGGCGCAAGCCCGTCGCGCGCCTATCCATAGACCGGGAACCGGCGCGTCAGGAGCGCGACCTTCTCGCGCACGCGCGCGATGTTCAACGGGTCATTGGGCGCATCCAGCGCGTCGGCGATGAGGTGCCCGACCGCTTCTGCCTCGGACTCGCGAAATCCGCGCGTTGTCATAGCGGGCGAACCAAGCCGGATCCCTGAGGTCACAAAGGGCTTCTCGGGGTCGTTCGGTATGGCGTTCTTGTTGCATGTGATATGGGCCTGGCCCAGGATCTGCTCAGCAAGTTTGCCGGTGATCCGCTTCGGGCGCAGGTCGACGAGCATCACATGGCTCTCGGTGCGGCCGGAAACGATGCGCAGACCGCGCTCGATGAGCGTGCGGGCAAGCACATCGGCATTCTTGATGACCTGTGCCTGGTAGACCTTGAACTCAGGGGTCAAGGCTTCCTTGAATGCGGTCGCTTTCGCTGCGATCACGTGCATCAGAGGGCCACCTTGTATGCCGGGAAAGATCGCACTATTGATGGCCTTCTCCAATTCGGGCTTCATCAGGATGATGCCCCCTCGCGGACCTCGCAGGCTCTTATGGGTCGTCGAGGTCACCACATCGGCGAAGGGCATGGGGTTGGGGTACTGATCGGCGACCACAAGCCCGGCGTAGTGCGCAATATCGACCATGAAGTAGGCGCCATTGGCCTTGGCGATCGAGGCGAAGCGCTCGAAATCGATGCGCAGCGAATAGGCCGAGGCCCCGGCCAGGATCAGTTTGGGCCGATGCTCGCGGGCGAGCCGTTCGACTTCGTCGTAGTCGATCTCCTCCTTTTCGTTTAACCCGTAGCTGATGACGTTGAACCATTTGCCGCTCATGTTGACCGGCGACCCATGTGTGAGGTGCCCGCCCATGGCTAATGACATTCCGAGAATCGTGTCGCCGGGCTTTAAGAGCGCGAAGAACACGCCCTGGTTCGCCTGGGACCCCGAATTGGGCTGGACATTGGCCGCTGGGGCCCCAAACAACTCGCAAGCCCTCTCGATGGCGAGCGTTTCAGCGATATCCACGAATTCGCACCCGCCGTAGTAGCGCTTGCCCGGATAGCCTTCGGCGTACTTGTTCGTCAGTTGCGAGCCCTGGGCTTGCATGACCGCCGGGCTCGCATAGTTCTCCGAGGCGATCAATTCAATGTGATCTTCCTGGCGCCGGTTTTCCGACTGAATTGCGGCCCAGAGTTCGGGATCACTTTCGGCGAGGGTGACGGACTTGGAAAACATGGTCTTGGATCCTGTGGAGTATGGTTGTGGCGAGGCATCTCGCCGCGCGTGCAAATCGGCCCCGGCGAGGCGTTCCGGCGGCATTCCACCCTTGTCGAGCGACGCCTCTTCGCTTCGGGGCTATGCACCCTGCTCCAAAGGCTCAAAGGCCCGGCCGGGCCGATGCGCAACGCAGTGGCAACCGATCCCGCCGCCCGGGCCACGTGAAGGCAACTTCTGGAATGGTAAACGAAAATCGGGCAGCGTATGCGCGTGCGCGGGACTCTCGGGCCGGGAGATCCGCAGCTAAATCCCGAGCCAATGCGCTACACCTTTTTTTGCGACAATAGGACACCACACTTCTGGAAGGCCAGACCATGATCGTCTTCGTCACCGGTGCGACCGCGGGATTCGGTGCTGCCATCGCTCGCAAGTTCATCCACGAAGGTCACGAGGTCGTCGCCACCGGGCGCCGGAGTGATCGCCTCGCCGCCTTGCGCGAGGAACTGGGCCCCAAGTTATGTGCGGTGGAACTGGATGTGCGCGACCGCGATGCGGTCGCCCGGCTGCCCGACAGCCTACCCGAGCGGTTTCGCGCAGTGGACGTCCTTGTAAACAACGCCGGACTGGCACTTGGGCTCGAGCCCGCCCAGAGAGCCGATCTCGACGACTGGGACACAATGGTCGACACCAACATCAAGGGACTGACCTACGTCACTCGAGCCCTGTTGCCCGGAATGGTCGAGCGCGCACGCGGGCATGTGATCAATCTCGGCTCCGTGGCCGGCGAGTTTCCCTATCCAGGCGGCAACGTCTATGGCGCAACCAAGGCCTTCGTGTACCAGTTCACGCTCAACCTGCGCGCCGACCTCGCTGGCACCCAGGTCCGGGTCACTGACGTCGAGCCGGGTCTGTGCGGCGGCACTGAATTCTCCAATGTTCGCTTTAAGGGCGATGACGAGAAGGCGAGGAAGGTCTACGAAGGAACCCAGCCGCTCAGCGCCGAAGATGTCGCCGAGACCATCTATTGGGTGGCAAGCCGCCCGAGTCACGTCAATATCAACAGCCTCCAGCTGATGCCGGTCTGCCAGGCCTTCGGACCATTCGCAATCACTCGCGGCCAGAGTTAGGGGGCGTTCGGGCCGCGGTTTCCAATGCGGCAAGAATCCTATTGAGCTAGCTGCGCGCGCCGGCCCCCCAAGCGGGCCAGTCGGGTTCCAGATGCAAGGTGTCTGCCCAGGACCGGATCTGCACCTTCTCCTCGCGCGTTGCGAGTAGATTGAGCGCCGCGTTCGGGACAGGGCACGTGCGGGGCGCGTTCCAGGGCAAGCCGAGGCAGCGCCGATACACCATGTCGAGTGCACCCCCATGGGTCACGATGAGGATCTCCTCGCCGCGGTGGCGTTCGATGAGCGCATCGATGGCGGCCAGGATCCGGTCGCGAAATCCGTCCTGGCTCTCTCCTTCTGGTATGACGAATCCTGGGTCGTAGGACGACCAGCAACCATGCTCACGCGGATGGCGCAAAGCGATCTCCCTCGGAGTGAGCCCCTCGAAAATCCCGTAATGGCGTTCTTTAAGGCCCGGCAGCGCCACGATCGGCAGCTTGACCCGGCGGGCAAGGGGCTGAGCAGTCGCCTCCGCCCGGACCAGGTCGCTTGTATAGATCGCCGCGATCCCTTCGACCTCTAGCCTAAGGCCGAGTCGCTCTGCCTCATTCTGGCCCTGGGTGTTCAGTTCGATGTCGATATGGCCCTGGAAACGCCGTTCGCGATTCCAGTCGGTCTGACCATGTCTGACGAGAAAGACACCGCTCATGCGGGACAAAGACCAGCGAGGGCGCCCTCGACGGCACGGATGACACTCACCCAATCCCCAGGACGTGGCTGGCGAAAGAGCACCGCGCTGGGCCACCAGAGGGTGCTCTTGGCATCGAGCCCCCAGCGCCACTCGGCGGCGAAGGGCAGGAGGATCCAGACGGGCTTGCCGATCGCCCCCGCCAAGTGGGCTACCGCAGTGTCGACCGCAATGACCAGGTCGAGGTTCGCCACAAGCGCGGCCGTCTCCTTGAAGTCCACGAGCCTCTCGGCACAATCGAGAATCGGCAACGCGGCCTCCCCGAGGCCGATCTGAGCTGCCGCTGGCCCGACCTGCAGGCTGATCCACTGCACGCTGCGGTTGGCAAAGAGTGGCCGGAACTGTTCCAAGGCGAGGCTACGCTGCGCATCTTTCCTTCGGGCCGCAGGATGGTCCAGACCCGAGGCGCCTGCCCAGACGAGCCCCACTCTGAGCTTCTTCGGCTGGGCGCTGACCTCCCAAAGCGGTACCGCTGCGGTGCTTCCGGGCGGCAGCGCATCGCGTGGATCGGCTGGGCGTTGCCGCAACCAAAGGAGCCAATCGATGCGCCTTTGGGGATCCGGCAGGATATAGGGCTTTTGTCGAGCGAAGTCGTCCTGGGTCCTGCGGGTCAATCTTCCGAGGCTCGCCAGCGGAATCTGAAAATGGGGGGGATCGGCGTTCAGTTCTGCAAGCCACGGCGGCGCCTCGTGGGTCCAGCGCGCATTGCCCACGCGCGGCTGAACGCGCACGCTGCACCCTGGGAATACGTCGCTCCACAGCCTTGTCAGCTGCGGTTGGCCGACAAGGGTGATTCGAGCCCCCTGCTCGAGGAGCTCGGGAAGGATTGAGAAGAACATGATCTCGTCGCCCAAGCCCTGTTCACCATGAACCAGAAGATGCCGGCCACGGAGCGACTCGCCCTGCCAAGGGGGATAGGGATAGGCGTATTGCCACACCCTGCAGTCGTCGCCCGCGGCAAATCGGGCCTCGTAGAGATCCCATCCTCGAGGGAAGTCTCCAAGGAGCAGAAAGTACTGCGCGGCCTCCCAGAGGATGCGCGCATCGTCGGGCGCTAGAGCCAGTGCACGCTCGAAAGGCGAGCGCGCCCGCTCGATCTCGCGCAGGGCGCAAAGCGCGAGCGCCAAGGACAGGTGCAGGTGGGCGTGTCCCTCGCGCTCGACCAGCGCCCCTTCAAAACACCGCACCGCCTCACGGTAGTGACCGGCCTCGAAGGCGAAATTACCGAGATTGCGCAGCGCATTCGAGTGCCCAGGCGAGAGCGCCAGGGCCATTCTGTAGCGCTGCGCGGCACTCTCGATGGCGCCCGTCGCAGCGAGCACCACACCCCAGTTGTACTGGATCTGGGGCGCCAGTGGTGCGGATCGTGCAGCTTTTTCCAAAAGAGCGAGCGCAAAGCCGTTCTTGCCGGCAAGATGGGCCAAGACTCCCGAAATGTGGAGCGCATCGGCCTGGGCAGGGTCGTGCTCGAGGATCTTCAGGCACACGCTCTCCGCTTCCGCACGCCGCCCGGACTCGAGGTGCGACGTGGCCAGTGCCACGGCCGAGGCGATCGAAGCGGTCTGGCGTGTCTGCTCGACCCACTCGAAAAGCGCCGGAGCGGATCCGAGTCCACCACTGGGTGCGGCCGGCGCGTTGGATTGAATCGTGGGTTCGCTCGCCATGTGAGCACCTACTCCAACGGGCCGGACGGGGGTACGCGCAGCCAGAACGTGACCGGGCCATCATTGACGAGGGACACGCGCATATGGGCGCCAAAGCGTCCCGTACGCACCGGGATGCTCTGCTCGAGTGCCCCCGCGACGAAACGCTCAAACAAGATGGTCGCCAGATCAGGCTTGGCCGCGGGCGTAAAGCTGGGCCTTGCACCCGAGTGCGTGTCGGCAGCCAAAGTGAATTGCGGGACGGCGAGGAGCGCGCCGCCCACCTGGCTCAAAGAGAGGTTCATCTTCCCTGCGGCGTCGCCAAACAGACGCAGGCGCAGCACCTTGGTCACCAGCGCGTCACAGTCTTCCACCAGATCGCCCCGTTCGGCACACACGAGTGCCAGCAGACCTTCGTCGATCGCGCCGACGATCTCCTCGTTCACCTCGACATGCGCCTTGAGGACGCGCTGGACGAGGGCGATCATCGTGATGAGGGTTGGCGACGCAATGACCTCACGCCACCACCACGCGGGCGAACTTGCGCTTTCCGACCTGGACCACATAGGTTCCACGTTCGAGCTTGAGCCCACGATCCGAGATGGTCACCCCATCGATGCGCACTCCAGCCTGATCGACGCTGCGCAGACCTTCGCTGGCCGAAGAGACCAGGCCTGCTTCGCGCAGGAGTTGCCCAATCCCAAGGGGCGCGCCCTCCAGGCGCACCTCGGGGATCTCCTCGGGAATCCCTCCGCGCGCGCGCGTCTCGAAGTCTTCGAGCGCAGCTTCGGCTTGGCGTCGATCATGAAAGCGCGTGACAATCTCTTGCGCGAGCATGACCTTGGCCTCGCGCGGGTTCTGACCCGCCTCGACTGCGTCATGGAGCGTGCGGATCTCTTCTGCCGTGCGCGCTGAGAGCAACTCGTAGTAGCGCCACATCATCGGATCGGAGATCCGCATCAGTTTGCCGAACATCTGATCGGGTTTTTCGGTCAGCCCGACATAATTGCCCTTGGATTTGGACATCTTCTCGACGCCGTCTAAACCCACGAGGAGCGGCATCGTCAGGATGCACTGCTGTTCCTGGCCATAGGACTTCTGAAGCTCCCGACCGACCAGAAGGTTGAACTTCTGATCGGTGCCGCCCAATTCGAGATCCGCCTTCAGGGCGACCGAATCGTAGCCCTGCATCAGCGGATACAACAGTTCATGAACGGAGATCGGCGTTCCGGCGCGAAAGCGCTTGGTGAAGTCGTCGCGCTCGAGGATCCGCGCCACCGTGTATCGGGCGGCCAGTTCGATCATGCCGCGCGCGCCCAGCGGATCGGACCACTCGGAGTTGTAGCGAATCTCGGTCCGGCTCTGATCGAGCACCAACCCACACTGCGCGAAGTAGCTCTGGGCGTTCGAGTCAATCTGCGCACGCGTCAAGGGCGGCCGCGTCTCGTTA
>CAJCID010000200.1 GCA_903970305.1 Rhodospirillales bacterium
GACCACGACATCCACGTCGGCAAGCGCCACCCGCACGGCCCGATTCATGGTCTTGTTCAGCGCGTTGTGGTGCGCGTTTTGAAAGCCCGGCGTATCCACGAAGATGAATTGGGCGTCCGAGCGCGTCACGATCCCCGTGATCCGGTGGCGCGTCGTCTGGGCCTTGCGCGAGGTGATGCTGACCTTCTGGCCCACGAGTTGGTTCAATAGCGTGGACTTCCCCACATTGGGTCGCCCGACGATGGCGATCGAGCCGGTGCGAAACGCGGTTTCGTCCCGAATCAAGGGCCCCTCGGGGCTCGACTCAGGCAGCACGCGCCTTCAACTTTGCCGCGGGCTCGTCGGCCTCCTTGGTGGCCCCCTCCTTGGTGGTCCCCTCCTTCGTCGTCCCCTCCTTGGTGCTCCCATCACGCGCCGGGACCACGGGTGTGAGGGCCGCGATCTGCGCACCTGCGGCCAGGATTTCGATGCCACGCTCGCCCGCGCCGTCGGCTGCGACTTCGGACTTCTTTTCGCTGGCCTTCTCGCTGACTTTCTCGCTGACTTTCTCGCTGAGCTTCTCCAAGGGCTTCTCGGATTCGCGCGCGACGGTCGGCTCAGCGACTTTGTCGGTGCTCTTGTCCAGGGTCTTTTCCGGCTTCTCGTGCGTCTTCTCCTGACCCTTGTCGGCGCGATCCGCCGATTTGGCCTCGGCAGCAGTGATTTTGGCGGCCTTGGGTGGGGCGGCGCTCGGAGCCGCGGCCGATGGCAGAGCTTGCCCGGCCGCCTGCGCAACGGCCACCGAAAGGCTCAGCTGGGCCTGCTTGGGACGACGCGTGCGTTTACTCGCCTGGAGCGCGAGAGCTTGGGCCGCCTCCAGCGCCTTCTTGGCGGCCGCCTGCTCGGCCGCGCGCCGGCTGCCTCCGCTGCCCAGGACCTGGATGGTCAGCTTCGGTACGGCGCATTCGACTTCGAATTCCTGGCTGTGGGCGGCGCCGTGCGTGGCTACGACCGTGTACACCGGTAGCGCGATCTTGCGGCTTTGCAGGTACTCCTGCAACAGCGTCTTGGCATCCTTGCCGAGCGTTTTCGGGTCGACCGTCTCGAGAACCGGGATGTAGAGCCTGCGGATCGTGCTGCGGGCGGCGTCAAAGCCGCCGTCGAGAAAAATCGCGCCGAACAATGCCTCGACCGTATCGGCCAGGATCGAGGGGCGGCGAAAGCCTCCGCTTTTCAACTCGCCCTCGCCCAGGCGCAGGCATTGGCTTAGCTCGAGGCGCTGGGCGATGTCGTAGAGCGACTGCTGCTTCACGAGATTGGCCCTCAGGCGCGAGAGATCACCCTCGTCGATCTTGGCAAAGCGTTCGAACAATAGCGAGGCGACGACGCAATTGAGCACACTGTCGCCTAGGAACTCCAGCCTCTCGTTGTGCGTGCCGCTGTGGCTGCGGTGCGTGAGCGCCTGCTGCAACAGGGCCTTCGAAGAGAATTCGTAGCCCAGGGCGACTTGCAGCGCTTGTGCATCCATATGCTCTCTAGTCCATGGGGCCCGATCAGGACCCCTTGGAACTACCTGCATAATCGATCAGCAGGCTGACGGGCCCGCCCAGGGGAATCTTCTTTTCATAGGAATAGGTCGCCACGTAGGATCCGTCGGGGGCCTTGGTGACCTCAAGATCCTTGCCGGTGATGGTCTCGATGTAGCCCACCTCGGCGTTCTTGTCGAACTTGATGCGTACATCCTGAGGACTGGTCGCGCCCACCACGGCCACCGAGATGGCCTTTTCGATCGAGCGGTTCTCCGCGACCGACGGGAGAACCTTCGCGACGATCACCGCGGCTCCGCCAAGAAGAGCCAAAATGATGATCAGGCCCAACAGACTTACCCCAGCTTGACGATTTTGCGGCTTGATCACAACTTCACCCCCTTCTCAATGAAACGTTCCTATGCGCTTGATATTACCGAAGTTCATCCAGATTAAGAACGCTTTGCCCACGATATTTTCGTCCGGAACAAAGCCCCAATAGCGGCTGTCCTGGCTGTTGTCGCGATTGTCCCCCATCATGAAGTAATGCTCGGGCGGGACCGTGCAGGAAATTCCCGTATTTCCGTCTAAATACGTGCAATTATCCCTAAATTTATAGTTATCTGGCTGTATTGGCATCGATCTGTCGCCATCGTTCAATATCTCGTGAGTAACGATTCCCTCGGGGCCGGGAAGATCTTCGCGGAATTGCTTGGAGTAAAGAACCCGGTCCTCGTCAAAGTAGTCGGGCATTGCGGATTCCACGACCAGCTGGCCGTTGATCGTCAGGCGCTTGTTTTGATAGACGATCTTATCCCCGGGAACCCCGATCACCCGCTTGATGTAGTCCACCGAGGGATCGTTCGGATAGCGAAACACCATCACGTCGCCGCGCTCGGGGTGCCCGATCGAGATCACCTTCTGGTTCAGGATCGGGATTCTTAGGCCATAGTCGTACTTGTTGACCAGGATCAGATCGCCGACCAGCAGGGTTGGGATCATCGAGCCCGAGGGAATCCGAAAGGGCTCAAAGAGAAATGAGCGCAGCAAGAACACGACCAAAATGACCGGGAAGAAGCCGGCCGGAAACTCGATCCAGCTTGGCTGGCGCATCTTCGTCTCGAGCAGCCGGTCCCGCTCCTGGCTGATCACTGCAGGCTCGACCCCAACCCTTAATCTCGCCTGCTCATCGAAGCTCTTCAGGGCTGCATTGGCCGCTTCCACTCGCCGGCGCCGGAAGTATGCCCAATCGGCGGCCCAGACGAGGCCGGTGCCGATCAACAACCAGAACAGGATGAGTGCAAAATTGAAATTCATTTTTCCTCCACTTGCAGGATGGCGAGAAAGGCCTCCTGGGGGATCTCGACGCTACCGACCTGCTTCATGCGCTTCTTACCTGCCTTCTGCTTTTCGAGGAGCTTGCGCTTGCGGCTGATATCGCCGCCGTAGCACTTGGCCAGGACGTTCTTGCGCAGCGCCTTGACGTTCTCCCGGGCGATGATGTTCGATCCGATGGCCGCCTGGATGGCCACATCGAACATCTGGCGCGGAATGATCTCGCGCATCTTGGCGGCCACATCGCGTCCGCGGGCCTGGCTGTTGGAGCGGTGCACGATGATCGACAGCGCATCGACCTTCTCACCATTGATCAGCATGTCGACCTTGACCACGTCGGCCGCACGGTACTCCTTGAAGTCGTAATCCATCGAGGCATAACCGCGGGAGACAGACTTGAGCCGGTCAAAGAAGTCGAGCACGATCTCCCCGAGCGGCATCTCATAGGTCAGCATCACCTGCCGGCCGTGATAGGACATGTTGATCTGGTGCCCGCGCTTTTGCGTGCACAAGGTGATCACCGAGCCCACGTATTCCTGGGGCATATAGAGTGTCACCGTCACGATCGGCTCGCGGATCTCCTCGATACGGGCAGGATCAGGCATCTTCGATGGATTCTCGACGGTCAATTGCGAGCCGTCGCGCAAGAGCACCTCGTAGATCACGCTGGGCGCGGTCGTGATCAGATCCATGTCGTATTCGCGCTCGAGACGCTCCTGGACGATCTCCATGTGCAACAGGCCGAGAAAGCCGCAGCGAAAGCCAAATCCCAAGGCCTGCGAGACCTCGGGCTCATACTGGAGCGAAGCGTCGTTGAGGCGCAGCTTCTCCAGCGCATCACGCAACGCGTCGTACTGGTTCGCCTCAATCGGAAAGAGCCCGGCGAAAACCTGAGGCTTGACCTCCTTGAAGCCAAGCAGGGGTTCTGCGGCCGGACGCTGCTGCAAGGTGACCGTGTCGCCGACCTTGGCGGCCTGGAGTTCCTTGATGCCGGCGATCACAAAGCCCACCTCGCCTGCAGAGAGTTCTTCGCGGCTCCGGCTCTTTGGAGTGAAGACTCCGACCTGCTCGGTGACGTGCAGCGCACCCGAGGCCATGAGGAGGATCTTGTCCTTGGGGCGCAAGACACCGTTAAAGACCCGTACGAGCATCACCACCCCGACATAGTTATCGAACCACGAGTCGATGATGAGCGCCTGCAACGGCGCCTTGGGATCCCCCTTGGGCGGCGGGATGCGCACGATGAGCGCCTCGAGAATGTCGAGTACGCCCTCACCGGTCTTGGCGCTGGCGCGGATGGCGTCGTGCGCATCCAAGCCGATGACCTCCTCGATCTCCTCGATGGCATTCTCCGGATTGGCCGAGGGCAGGTCGATCTTGTTCAGCACGGGCACGACCTCGACCCCGAGTTCGATGGCCGTATAGCAGTTCGCGACCGTTTGGGCTTCCACCCCCTGACTCGCATCGACGACCAATAGGGCTCCCTCGCAGGCCGACAGCGAGCGGCTCACCTCATAGGAAAAGTCGACGTGACCGGGGGTGTCGATCAGATTCAGCCGGTATTTCTGCCCATCTCGCGCGAGATAGTCCAAAGCTGCGGTCTGGGCCTTGATCGTGATCCCCCGCTCGCGCTCAAGATCCATAGAATCAAGGACTTGCGCTTCCATTTCGCGGTCCGACAAGCCCCCGCAGAGCTGGATGATCCGGTCAGCCAGGGTGGACTTGCCATGATCGATATGGGCAATAATGGAGAAATTGCGGATGTGCTGCATGAGCCTCTGGGTAGCGTCCAGTGAGGGCACAACAAAAAAGGGGCCCGGTGAACCTCGGCGCCCCTCGAGTCAATCCGGCATTTTAGCGGATCGCGCCCAAAACCTCATCGAGGCGGTCCTGATCCAGAAAATAATGGCAGATTTCGGTCTCGCCCAGCATCAGGACCGGCACCCGTTCACCAAACCGGGCCTCAAGAAGAGGATCGAGATCCACGTCCACGACCCGGACATCGTAGAGCCCGGCCTTGCGACCGGACTCTAGGCGAGCGAGCATGTCATCGCACAGGTGGCAGTAGCCGCGCCCATAGAGCACGAGGCTCATCCTTGCGGAATCCATGCGCGCCCGTCTCCCGGCAACGATCCTAGCCGCCCGGCTTGATCGGCACGTAGCGTGCCGCGTCGCCGCGCATGACGAGAAGGAATGCCTGCTTCTTCGGATCGAGCTTGGCGACCAGCTCCGCGAATTGCTTCGCATTGACCACGTCGCTGTTATTGACCCCCACGATCACATCGCCCACCCGAATATCGGCAGCGACAGCCGCGCCATCCGAACTGGTCACCTCGACACCGCCTGCGATCCCCAGATCGTGTCGCTTTTCCTCGGAGAGATCCGTCACCGCCAAACCGAGCGCATCGGTCGGGACGGGCTTGGGCTCGTCGACTTTGGCAGGGGTCTTGGACGGCGTTTCGAGTTCCGAGACGACGATGGGGATGTCACGGATCGACCCTTTGCGCCAGACCTGGACGACCGAGTGTGTTCCAGGCTTGGTCTCGCCCACGGCACGCGGCAGGTCAGCCGAGCGGTCGATCGTCTGTCCATCGAATTTGAGGATGATGTCAAACGCCAGAATACCTGCCTTCTCGGCCGGCGAGCCCTTCTCGACTCGGGACACAAGCGCCCCTTGCGGCTTCAGGCCGATCGCGTCGGCCTCTTCTTTGTTGATGTCTCGAATCTGCACGCCAAGCCGTCCGCGCACGACGCGGCCGGTGGCGCGCAACTGCTCGACGACGCGCATGGCCTCATCGATCGGAATTGCAAACGCGATGCCGATGCTGCCCCCGCTCTCGGAGAGGATCTGGGAATTGATGCCGATCACCTCACCACGGGTGTTGATGAGCGGTCCACCCGAGTTGCCCGGATTGACGGCGGTGTCGGTCTGAATGAAAGGCAGATAGTCACCCGTGTCCCGGCTCTTGGCACTGACGATGCCCGCCGTCACCGTATTCTCCAGTCCGAACGGGGATCCGATGGCCAGCACCCACTGTCCCACCCGAATCAGCTTGGAGTCACCGATCTGCATCTTGGGCAGGCCCGTGACGTCGATCTTCACCAGCGCAACGTCGGTCCGGCTGTCGCTGCCGATGACCTTTCCCTTGAATTCGCGCTTGTCCGTCAGGGTCACGTAGATCTCGCTCGCCCCCTCGACAACATGCGAGTTGGTCAGGATGTAGCCATCTTGAGAGATGATAAAGCCCGAGCCCACGCCACGCGTCACTTCGCGGTCGGGTTGATTGCCGCGCGGCTGCGCGCGTCCATGAGGCGAGGGCGAAGGTGACGGTGTGGGTCCCTGCGGATTGGGCTGCTGGGGCATCGGCACGCCAAAGAACTTGCGAAACAGATCATCGAGATCCTGGTCATCCTGGGGCATGCCGTTGGCGCCGATGTGCACACGCTCGGTGGTGCGGATGCCAACGACTGACGGGCCCACCCTCTCGACGAGGTCGGCAAAATCCGGGAGGTCCTTGACCTGGGCCCAGGCGGACTGCCCCGGAACAAGCGACAGCCATGCGGCGAACAGCGCCACAGCGAACAATCTCATATGCCTTCCCTACTCGTGGACATCGGAATCAACCGAAAAGAAGCAGTGTAGCGCCTTGCCGCGCCGATGTTATTTGCCTGGACGAAATTCGATCGCATCGGCCACTTGACGAATTGTGGCAGAGGGTACCTCGCCTACGACCGTGAGCCAGTGGCCGCTGCGCTCTCGGGCCAGAATATTGATGAGTCCCTTCTTGGCTTCACCGGATGTCTGATTGGGGCCGCCCAGGGGCTCGATGAACACTGAAATCGCAGCAAGCCCGTCCGAAAAGACGATCTGGCCGACCTCGCGCCCCGATGACATCGTGCGGCGCACCTCCATGATCTTGCGAAACCCGGGAGGTTCTGCGCTCTCTGACCAACCCTGCCCGACGAGGTCGGCCGGAACGGAGCGAAATTTCTCGACGCGCCAGCCTTCGGTGGAGGTGACGGTCGGTTTGACCCGGCCCTTGTCGATATGGCCCCCGATCGTCAGGTCCGTGAAACCGACCTGTTCGAGAACCACACCTTGCTCGTCGAGCGTCTGGGCCTTCAGAAGCAGGCCAGTCTCCTGATCCGACCACAGGCGATAGCCGTAGCGCAGCTGATCGCGGGGTTCGAGGGTGATGACAGTACAGTTGCGCCCGGCGACCCGTTCGACGGGGCCGCGGCTGACCGTGTAGTAGCTCTCGACGTCCGGTGCGGCAGCAGTCAGGAATGCGGGAAACCGATCGGCCTTGGCCCGCGATTCGATCATCAAGAGCTTGCTGTCGGGCAGGTAGCAGCGGACTTCGTCATCGTGGCGGATGAACTCGCGGATCTTGCCGTCCAAGATCTCAAGCTTCTCGAGTTCGGCCCCCGCCTCGCCGATATGCGTGATGCGGGAGGACTGCATCTGTCCGCCGACTTGGTAGACAAAGGTTCCGACGTAGTTCTGGTGCTGGGCGGCGTCCTGGATTCGGCTCAACAGGGCCGCCCCGTCGGTACGAGGTGCATCGGGCTTGGCTGGCAGATGCGCGTCGTCGGCCCGTCCCACCCCCGGTGAGACGAGGGCCATCACCATCAGAAGCCAGGCAGTGTAGGTCAGAAGTCGGATCTGATGAAGATCCCGAACCGGTGATAGATGACCCGAAGGCCCGACGAGGGACCGTAGCCGGACCGGCTTCAAACGGGATCGGGTCATTGCATCACGGCCGCGAGTCTGCCTTGTTCGAGATAATCGTCAAAGACGCGGCCTGAACCGAACCTTGGTGGGCCGTTAGGTACTCACCCACCTGCTCCGGATCGATCTGGATCTTGGCCGGAACCGCTTCTGGAGCCGGGGCGACATTCACCTCGACGGCCGGTTTGACCACCGGGGTCTCGAGCCCCGTGGTGGCCTGGGCGACCACTGAGTCGGTCGGGCTGATCTGGGGAATGGCCATCCAGAGCACCATCGCAATACCGGCAGCGATCGAGGCCCCGGGCAGTCCATAGCGCAGCCAAGCACGCTGTGGTGCGGCCTTCACGGCAGGGGCGCGAGGTGCCAGCACGACCGGTTCCGCGGCCAAGACGGCCGAAAACCGCTCCATGAACCCCTCGGGGCTGACCGAGCAGCCGGTCTCCTCGGAACGCAGGCAGTCTCCCGTGGCGTGCAGTTCGAGCCAGAACGTCTGGGCCTCGGCCGAGCCGAGCAGCTCGTCCAAGGTGGCCTGAGCCTCTTGGGGATCCAGTTCCCCGTCGGCTAAGGCACTGATACGCTCGCGCCAGAGATCCGTTTGGATCGACTCGTTCATGGTCACCACCTCTTATCCTTCGATGTCCCCAACAAAGGCCGTAGCTCGGCCGCAATGGATTCTCGCGCCCGGAAGATGCGCGATCGGACCGTTCCGATCGGACATTCCATCGCCAGCGCGATGTCCTCGTAACTCATGCCCTCGATCTCCCTCAGCTGAATCGCGGTCCTGAGCTCTTCCGGCAGAGCCTCCATGGCGCGGTTCACCGTTTCCCCGACCTGCTTACTCATCAGCAGCGACTCTGGCGTGTTGATATCCCTTAGTTGGTCCGCATCATCGAAAGTTTCAGCTTCCTCGGCAGCATTGTCGGTTGTTGTGGGCGCCCGGCGCCCCTGGGAGGCTAGGTAGTTCTTCGCAGTATTGATCGCGATCCGGTAAAGCCAGGTGTAAAAGGCGCTGTCGCCACGGAACTGGGGTAACGCACGGTAGGCCTTGATGAAGGCCTCCTGGGTCACATCCTCGATTTCGGCCGCATCCCGCACGAGCCGGGAGACCAGCCGGTTGATCTTGCGTTGGTACTTCAGCACCAGGATTTCGAAGGCCCGCTTGTCGCCGCGCTGGACCCGCTCGACTAGGAGCTGGTCGACTTCTCGTTCGTTTACCTGTGACATGGTGCGCGACTACCCTGACCGTGTGCGCAGCGCCGGCCAGAGCCCCGGCCGGGCGTGCTGCCCCCCGCGTCTGGAATTGAGGGTCGGTACGGATCCAATCAGTCGCGCGCCTAAAGACGCCGCAGCAGCATGGTTCCGTTGGTACCGCCAAATCCGAAGGAATTGGACATCGCCACATCGATTTTAAGATCCCGAGCCCGGTTGGCGCAGTAGTCCAGATCGCATTCGGGGTCCTGATTGAAGATATTGATGGTCGGTGGCGAGACTTGATGATAAACCGCGAGCGTCGAAAAGACCGCCTCAATTCCACCAGCCGCACCCAATAGATGTCCGGTCATCGACTTGGTGGAGTTCACGACCACCTTATGGGCGTGCGCTCCGAAAGCCAGCTTGATCGCCTCGGTCTCGTTCCTGTCGCCCAAGGGCGTGGAGGTCCCGTGCGCATTGATGTACTGCACGTCCTCGGGGTTCAGGTGCGCCTTGCGCAGCGCAGCGAGCATCCCGCGGCGGGGACCGTCCGCGTTCGGCGCGGTGATGTGATGCGCGTCCGAACTCACGCCATAGCCGATCAGCTCCGCATAAATACGCGCGCCGCGGCGCTTGGCATGTTCGTATTCCTCAAGGACAAGCACACCGGCTCCCTCACCCAGCACGAAGCCGTCCCGATCCCGGTCCCAGGGCCGGCTTGCGGTCTTCGGATCGTCATTGCGCGTCGAGAGCGCGCGGGCGGCGGCGAATCCGCCGATGCCCAGCGGCGAGACGGTCGATTCGGCCCCGCCGGCCAGCATCACGTCGACGTCGCCATACTCGATCATGCGGCCGGCCTCGCCGATCGAATGCAAGCCGGTCGTGCAGGCCGAGACGATGGCAAAGCTTGGGCCTTTGATGCCGTAATGGATGGAGAGCTGGCCCGAGATCATATTGATGATCGAGGCCGGCACGAAAAATGGCGAGATCTTGCGTGGACCTCGTTCAACCAGGTCCGTATGGGTCGCCTCGATCAGGGGCAAACCCCCGATGCCCGAGCCAACGACGACGCCGATGCGCTCCGCGTTCTCATCGGTGATCTCGATGCCGCTGTCCCGCACCGCCTGGATTCCGGCCGCCATGCCATAGTGGATGAAGGTGTCCATGTGGCGCGCTTCCTTCGCGGCCACGTATTCCTCGATCTTGAAACCCTTCACCTCCCCGGCGATCTGGCAGTTGAACGCGGTCGCGTCAAAGCGCGTGATCCGATCAATCCCGGAACGGCCTGCAACCAGGTTCTCCCAGGCGCTGTCCACGGAGTTGCCCACCGGGGAGACGATCCCAAGGCCGGTGATGACGACGCGCCGACGAGTCATGCTCGAACTACCGTCTCACTTCTTGTGCGTGGTGACGTAATCGATGGCCTGCTGGACGGTCGTGATCTTCTCGGCCTCCTCGTCAGGGATCTCGGTTTCAAATTCATCTTCGAGGGCCATCACCAGTTCGACCGTGTCAAGCGAGTCCGCACCGAGATCGTCGACGAACGAGGATTCGGTCTTGATATCCGCCTCGTTCACGCCGAGCTGCTCAGCGACGATCTTCTTGACGCGTTGTTCGATGTTATCCATTGTTTCCCCTCCGGAAGATGAGCGCTAAAAATTGCGCGAATTGTAGCAGAGGTGCGCCAAGAATTCCGACCGACGCGCCCTTGGTGCACCATCAGTTCATATACATCCCACCATTGACGTGCAAGGTCGTGCCTGTGATGTAACTCGCCTCGGAAGATGCGAGGAACGCGACAGCCGCAGCGATATCCTCGGGAAGGCCAAGCCTGCCGAGCGGAATTTGCTGGGTCAGCGTGGCAATCTGGCTCTCCGAGAGCGCGCGCGTCATGTCAGTATCGATGAATCCCGGGGCGATACAGTTCACCGTGATGGAGCGACTGCCAACCTCGCGCGCGAGGGCTCTCGACATCCCTTCCACGCCGGCCTTGGCCGCGGCATAGTTCGACTGCCCGGCGTTGCCTGTCGAGCCTACCACGGATGTGATATTGATGATCCGCCCGTTGCGCGCGCGGACCATGCCGCGCAAGACCGCTCTGGACAGACGGAAGACGGCCGTCAGGTCCGTCTCGATGACGCGGCTCCAGTCCTCATCTTTTAGGCGCATGGCCAGATTGTCCTGGGTGATCCCGGCGTTGTTGACGAGGATCGAGAGACCGCCCCACTCCTTCTGGATACTCTCCACGAGAGTCTCGATGCCTCCTAGGTCGTTGACATCGAGCACGGCACCGCGCCCGCCATGGGCGCCAAGCACGGTGCTGATCGCGCTCGCGCCCTCGGCACTGGTGGCCGTACCGACGACCCGGGCTCCAAGGCTCGCGAGCCGCTTGGCGATGGCACTACCGATGCCGCGCGATGCGCCGGTCACGAGCGCTACACTTCCTTCTCCTAGCATGGCCAGCTCTCCCGGGTTTCTAGAAGCGCTGCCGGATCGGTCAGCGCGGTGACGACGAGCTCACGGTCGATCCTGCGCGCAAGTCCTGCAAGCACCTTGCCCGGTCCGCACTCCACGACATGGGTGACTCCCTCTTGGCGCATCTTGCGGATCGTCTCGACCCAGCGCACCGCGTGAAAAGCCTGGCGCACGAGCGCGTCCTGAATCTTATCTGGTGCGTTTTCGATGGCGACATCGACGTTGTTGACCACAGCAAGCTCGGGGGCCTTGAGCGCACAGTGCTGCAGATACGAATCCAGTTCCAGCGCGGCCCCGCGCATCAGCGAACAGTGGAACGGCGCTGAGACGGCCAGCGGGATGGCGCGCTTGGCCCCCCGTTGCCGGGCCAGTTCACAAGCCCGTGCGATGGCCTGGGCGTGCCCGGAGATGACGGTCTGCCCCGGGTCGTTGAAGTTGGCCGCCTCGACCACCTCGCCCTCGGAGGCGTCCTTGCAGAGCGCAACGACCGCGTCGGCCTCCATCCCCAGGATCGCCGCCATTCCCCCAACGCCCACCGGCACGGCAGACTGCATGGCCCGGGCGCGGAACAGCACCAGAGGTAACGCCTCGGCCAGTGAGAGCGAGCCGGCCGCAACCAGAGCGGCGTATTCCCCCAGGCTGTGGCCGGCCGCGAGCGTGGGTTTGGCACCTCCGGCAAAGAGCCAGGCGCGCCAGATCGCGATACCGGCTATGAGCATCACGGGCTGGGTCGTGGTCGTTAAGGCCAGCCTTTCAGCGGGTCCGTTGGCGATCAAGGCGCCGACATCCTCGCCCATGACCTCGGAGGCCTCGGCTAGGGTCGCAGCGACCGCGGGATTGTCTGCGAAGGCATCGAGCATGCCCACCGCTTGGGATCCCTGGCCAGGAAAAACGAATGCGAGAGTCATAGAAGGAAGATGGATTAAGTAATGCGCACTGCCAAAGCCCGCCGCGCGACTACATGCGGGCGAGCGCGGCACCCCAGGTGAACCCCCCACCGACCCCTTCCATCAGGACGTTCTGCCCGGCGCGGATCCGGCCGTCACGCACGCCCAGGTCGAGCGCCATCGGAATCGAGGCAGCCGAGGTATTGCCGTGCTGGTCCACTGTGACGATCATGTGCTCTGGCGCGAGCCCGAGCTTCTTGCAGGTGCTGTTCATGATCCGGATGTTCGCTTGGTGCGGTATCAGCCAGTCGAGCTTGTCGGCGCTAAGACCTGCCTGCAGGAGCGCCTCCTGCGCCACCTTTTCCAGTACGTTCACGGCCAGCTTGAACACTGCCTGGCCGTCCATGTGCAAGAACGCACTGCCGGCGATCGCACCGCCATGGACGTTGCCAGGCACGCACAGAATCTCGGCGTAACGACCGTCCGCATGCAAGACTGTCGAGAGCAGTCCCGTCTCGCGCGAGGCCTCGAGAATGACCGCTCCGGCGCCATCACCGAAAAGCACGCAGGTGGTACGGTCCTTGAAGTCGAGGATGCGTGAGAAGACCTCGCTGCCGATGACCAGGGCCCGCTTGGCCTGTCCGGCACGAATGGCGTTATCGGCCACGGCCAAGGCGTAGACGAAGCCGCTGCAGACTGCCTGGACATCGAAGGCGGCGCAGCCGTTTTGCACCCCCAGCTTGCGCTGCACCAGGCAGGCGGTGCTCGGAAACACCATGTCCGGAGTCGACGTGGCGACGATGATGAGGTCCAGTTGCTCGGGCTGAAGCCTTGCAGCCTCGAGCGCCTGGATCGAGGCTGCCACGGCCAGATCGCTCGAGGTGACTTCGGGATCCGCATAGTGCCGCGCCTCGATACCGCTGCGGGTACGGATCCATTCGTCGCTGGTCTCGATGCCTTCTAGGGCCAACTGCTCGGCCAGTTCGGTGTTGGTGACGCGCCGG
Source organism: Rhodospirillales bacterium (assembly GCA_903970305.1). Classification (GTDB taxonomy): domain Bacteria; phylum Pseudomonadota; class Gammaproteobacteria; order Burkholderiales; family Burkholderiaceae_D; genus BOG-994. The sequence goes on from CAJCID010000200.1 coordinate 13,130, forward strand.
GGCGGCAGATAGCTGCCGGTGGCAATGATGCGTGAGTAGATGCGGCTCATTCAGAAAGTTGCTCAGGAGTTGCCACACGATGCGTCACAGGCGGTCTTTGGCCCGCTACAGACTGCATCGCGCGACCGATCCGCGACTGGACATCATGACAGGCTGCGTCATAGGCGTGCTGGAGGGCCCACTCAAAGGCGAGCGCATCGGCCGAGCC
>CAJCID010000201.1 GCA_903970305.1 Rhodospirillales bacterium
GTTGCTGCATCAAGACGCGATCAAAGGCATGGCTCGCGTCCATGAGTTCGGCCATCGTATGGGCTTGCATCATGGCGGCAAGGGCAGCATCCAGGGCAGGATCGCGCACGCCACCGAAGTTGTCGCCGCCCTGAATATCGGCCTGTTCACTGCCATAGCGCGCCTTCAAGAGCGCTCCGGAAGGCAGTAGAAACTCGCCCTGGTTCAGCTGGGTTACGTCGAAGTCGAAAACCTCGAGTCGCTTGACGAAAAGGGCAAAATCGACCTGCCGCAAGGTCGCACGGATCCCCAATACGGCGAGATTGGCCCGCCAAGGCTCGATCAGGGCTGCAATATCCGGATCGTTGTTCAAAAGCTCGAACTCCAGAGTCTGACCCTGGGCGTTGTGCAGCACATCGTCCGCGCCGAGGGTCCACCCCGCAGCCGTGAGCAGATCGCGCGCTTCTTTCAGATTCTCGCGCAACGCTGTTGGGCTCGTATCCGTGCGGAAGTTCTGAAACGGAGGGCCGAATACGGCCTCAGGAAGCCGGTCGCGAAAGGGCTCGAGGATCTTCAGTTCTCCTGGACTGGGTAGGCCCTGCGCCGCGAACTCCGAATTGCTAAAGGCGCTATCCACGCGTGCGAAGAGATTGAAGTTCTGTGCATTGAGCCACTCGAAGTCAAATGAGAGCTGGAGCGCCTCGCGCACCCGGATATCCTGAAACTGAGGCCGGCGCAGGTTCAAGACGAGGGCCCGCGGATAGGTTCCCTGTCCGCTGGGAAAGGCCTTCAATACGATCTTTCCCGACTGGAATCGGGAACCCTTGTATTGGCGTCCCCAACGCCTCAGGTTGGTCTCCCAGAAGAGGTCAATCTCATGCGCCTTAAAGGCTTCGAACTGCACTGCCTGATCGGCGTAATAGCGATAGATGATCTTGTCAAAATTGAAGAAGCCGCGCCGCACCCCTTCCTCCCGGGCCCAGTAGTTCGGGTCCCTGACGAGATCGAGCCGTCTGCCGGAATAGGTTGCGGCGACCAGATAAGGACCGGTGGTGATAGGAATGTCGTTGATGATCTCATCAAATGGTTTGCTCTTGCCGTCTACACCCTGCCCCCACTTGGGCGAGAAGACCACCAGGGCGGTACCCAGGACGTAGATCGCATCGCGGCTGGGTTTGCTCAATTCGAAGCGGACGGTGTTCGCGTCGAGGACGACGGCACGTTTCACATCGGAAAACTGCGCGGCGATCGCCGGACTCGCCCGCTCGCTCGTCAACATGTCAAAGGAGTATTTGACATCGGCCCCCGTGACGGGATCACCGTTATTGAAGTGGGCGCGCGGGTTGATGCGAAACGTCACGGCCTTCAGGTCCGCATCGACAAGGATCGACTGGGCCACGAGGCCATACATGACCCCCGCTTCGTCCTGACTTGGATCGCACAGCGCCTCGAAGGAGAAGAAATACACTCCAAAGGCACCGCTGCCTTTCAGAATCCAGGGATTGAGACGGCTAAAGCTAACGCGCCGGTCGGGGTTGCCCAGATTCAGTGTTCCCCCCTTCGGGGCGTCAGGATTCACATAGTCGTAGTGGGCAAAGCCCTCGGGATACTTAGGTGTGCCGTACATGGCGAACGCGTGCGACCAGTGCGCCCCCTGGTCGGGATCGCCCGCTGCCGCAAAGAGGGGCAGGGCGCATAGGGCGCCCGCGAGCAGCCCGAAGCTCGAGCGACCAAGGCCCCGCCAAAACTGCCACGCCGCCTCGGGCCAATGGTCGTTCACAACGCCCGCCTTCCAGGAGGATTTGAACCACGAAATGACACCGCCCGTTGCCGCGGCTGCACTAGCCTACGAGATGCGCGTAAACAAGGCAATATGAATGTGCTCGCGCCGATCGAGTACACGACCCCGCCGGACTGGCCTCCATTGTGGAGGCAGCGCTGGAGCGATGGGCACCCAATCCGTTTCGGCCTATGATATGAGCGGACCCAAAGATCCTGAAACAAACCCGAATCAGTGCCTATGCGGGGGAAGATGATGCCAATCCGCGTTGTACCGTCCGGGGCGAGCTGTGGGGCGCTTGTCTATGGTGTGGACCTTTCCAAAGAGCCCTCGAAGGACGTGCAGTGCGCCCTGCGCGCAGCCTGGCTAACCCACCAGGTCATCGCCTTGCCTGATCAGTCGCTGTCCTTTGAGGATCTCGAACGCTTCGCCCTGTCGATGGGCCCAGCGGGCCAGGATCCGTATATCGAATCGATCGCCGGACATCCGCGCGTTATCGCTGTTCGGCGCGAGGCCGACGAGAAGACACCGTTATTCGCGGAAAGCTGGCACTCCGATTGGAGCTTCCTCGATACGCCGCCGGCGGGGACTGCGCTCTATGGAGTGGAGATCCCGCCCGAGGGTGGCGACACGCTCTTCGCCAATCAGTACGCCGCCTATGAAGCCCTGCCCGCGGCGACCCGAGAGCGTATCGCTGGTCTCGTGGGCATCCATTCGGCGCGGCGCGGCTATGCCCCCAACGGAGTCTATGGTGCAGCCGACCGGGGACGTTCGATGGCGATCGTCTATTCGGAGTCCGCCTTTCGGATTCAACGCCATCCGATCGTGCGGCGTCATCCGGAGACCGGGCGTGCCGCACTGTTCGTAAGCCCCGGCTACACGATCGGCATCGAGGGCATGCTCGAGGAGGAGGCCCAATCACTCTTGACGGAACTCTTTGTGCATCAGTCCGAGCCCGCGTTTGTATACCGCCACCGTTGGACGCCCGGTTTGCTGACGCTCTGGGACAACCGCTGCCTCGTGCACCGCGCCACGGGCGGCTATGAAGGTCACCGCCGCCTACTGTACCGGATCACGATTGCAGAGAGCCCTGCGCTGGCGCGCACGGGGGAGGTTTAGGACCGGGTCACCGAGACCGATGTGCTCGCTGTCACTTCGATTCGGCGAGTTTCACGGCGAGGCGCTTGCCCATGTCGCGCGCGAACTCCGCGTCATAGCCACGCTCGATGAGGCCCCATTGGAAACCGTTGGCCAGCCGTGAGGTCCCCATGACGCCAAGGCCAGCCTTCCTCTGAAATCCTCGCGCGTGGCCGAGCAGAATCTCGAACTCTGCATTGACGCGCTTGGCATCCTGCGTTCGATCCACGGGCAGACGATTGATGAATTGCGTCGCCATTTCGGCGGCATACGCATCCGTTTCCTTGCGCGACATGAAATCCGAAAGCAAACCCACCCATGACTCCCCTTGAACGCGTTGGCCGGATTATCACACAGCGCACCCCGTCCGGAAAGGATGACGCCCGAAAGCCCCGACTGACCGCCTGCACCAGGCAAGTTCGAGAGCCCCACTTCGCGCTCCGGTTTTTCAGAGCCCACCCAGAATGCCGTTCACGGCCTGGTCCGATCCTGCCATGCCTGGCGATACAGATCCTCGAGCGCACGCACAAATCCGGTCTCATTCATGAGCTCGCTCTGTGCCATGCGCTCGCGAAGACCTGCGCGCAGGTTCTCCAGCCGCGGCAGGTCGCGCGCCAGTCCAATTGCCGTCGCGACATAGCCATCGATATCGGTGCTGACCAGTTCGTCAAGTTCCAAGACGTGTAAGAGGCTCAGTCCCGAGCGGGCGATTGAATGGCCTCCTGCGAGCGCGACGACCGGGAGCCCCATCCAGAGGCATTCACAGGTCGTCGTGACCCCGTTGAAGGGATAGGTATCGAGGGCGATGTCGACCCCGCCGTACTGTTGACCCGGGGCGATCTCGCTGAACCAATCCGCACAGATGACGCGCTCGGGCGCCACCCCATATTGCGCGAGCGTGGAATGGACCCTCGCGCGCCCTTCGCCGGGAGGCACGCGCATGAGCCTGAGCGTTGCGCTGGGGAGAGCTGCCAGGATGCGTCCCCAAGCATGCAGAATGGTATCGCTCACCTTGGGGAAGTCGTTGAGCGAGCCAAACTGGATGAAGCCACGTTCCAGCGCGGGCAGGGGGCCCACCCGAGGCATCCTCGCATCGGGACGAAAGCACCATTGAGCACGGGGCAGATACAAGAGGCGCTCCGTGTGGAGCGCTTCGGCCTTTGTGGGAGGATCGGTCTGGAGGTCAACGATCCGGAAATCCATCTCAGGGATTCCCGATGTGTCCGGATAGCCCAGGTAGATCATCTGGAGCGGCGCCCCACGGCGCGCGAAAATGCCAGGGCGTGCCCCCCAGGTGTGACCGCAGAGGTCGATCAGCACATCGATGCGATCGCTTCGAATCGCACTGACGGCGTGGCTGTCGGAAAGTTCGTGAATGTCCCGCCAGTGGTGAGCCCATCCGCGCAGGCGATCAGTGACCTCGTCGGGATGATAGAGCGTTGAGTAGCAGAATGTCTCAAAGCGCTCGGCGTCATGGCCGGCCAGGATCGGCTCGAGGAAGTAGGCCACAGAATGACGCCGAAAATCTGCGGAGACGTAACCAATGCGCAGGCGTCGATGCGGGTTTGCCTCAGCGATCGGGGGTAACCCTTCCGGATCACCGACAACCGCTTTCTGAAAGCGCTCGCCCCACTCACGATGAGTCCTGGCAATCTCGTCAGGCGTGACCTGATCCGAGTAGTGCAGGGTAAAGAGGAGGCTCGCCTGGGTTGCATAGACGTCGGGGTTCTCGGCGACTAGTTCACGCAACTCCCGGAGGGCAGGCTCGACGTCTCCCCGTGCGACCCTGCTCTTGATGAGATTCAAGCGAACCACCCCGTCCCTCGGATTCTGCTCCCGAGCTTTCTCGAAGTACTGGATCGCCCGGTCGAAATCGCGCGCCTCCCAGGCGCAGTTGCCCAGATAGAACTGAGCAAGTGCGGATGTCGGATCGAGAGCCGCCGCCGCCTCGAAGCGAGCCAGCGCCTCTTCGGTCCGTCCGGCGGCCCGGCTCTGAAGGCCTGCAGCGAGGAGTGCAGCTACCGACTCGGAATCAGGCGATTCTTCCGTGATTGGGGCCGATACGGCGGGCCCGACGGTGGCAACCGGATCGCCGAAGGCCGCGCCCGAGAGAACCTTCCAGACGCGCTTTAGCATGGCGATATAGGGCAGATGCCGGCGCTTCTCAACTGATGCTCTCTTGACTCATGCGCTCGCTCCCCCGTTGCGACGAACTGCCATTATTTCACCGATCAGCTCCCATGCCGAACGCAGTGGGTATCGGGTAAGATCGGGAGCCGCAGCGGCCCTGGGCCGCGCCACCTCACCGATGGAGAACTGCATGTCCTACTTCGACTCTTCCGATCGCTGCGACCGGCTCTCCGGAGGCGTTCGGATGATCCCGATCCAGACGCCGCGAGGACCTTTCCGGGTGTGGACCAAGCGCGTCGGAAATAATCCGCGGATCAAGGTTCTGCTCCTGCATGGCGGCCCGGGCGTCAGTCATGAATACCTCGAGGCGTTCGATAGCTACTTTCCTGGCGCGGGCATTGAGTACTACTATTACGATCAGCTCGGATCGCACTATAGCGACCAGCCCGATCTCCCCGAGCTCTGGGACCTCGCGCGCTTCGTCGAAGAGCTCGAGCAGGTCCGTCTCGCGCTCAGTCTGGATCGATCCAACTTCATCCTGTTCGGACAATCCTGGGGCGGAATCCTCGCCATCGAGTATGCGCTGAAATATCAGGAGCACTTGAAGGGCCTGGTCATCTCGAACATGATGGCGAGCATTCCCGCATACAACGCCTACGCAGAGAGCATACTCATGCCTCAGATGGATCCCGGGGCGCTTGCCGAGATCAAGGCGCTCGAGGCTGCCGGCGACTACGAGAATCCGCGCTTCATGGATCTCCTGATTCGGCATCATTACGTTCAGCACGTCCTGCGTATGCCTCACGACGAGTGGCCCGAACCGGTGCTGCGCGCCTTCAAACACCTCAATCCAAAGGTCTATATCCCGATGCAAGGGCCAAGCGAACTCGGGGCTGCCGGCAAGCTTCTCCATTGGGATCGAACCCAGGATCTCGCCTCGATCACTGTGCCCGCGCTCGTTATCGGCGCGCGCTACGACACGATGGACCCAGAGCATCTGCGCATGATGGCCGGCATGATGCCACGGGGCGCGTATTGGGATTGCCCAGAAGGAAGTCACCTCGCACTCTATGACGACCAGGTGCGCTATTTCTCCGGGCTCATTGGCTTCATCGAGAAGGTTGCGGCCGAGAAGGAGCCATCAGTCTGAGGATCAGCCGAGCCTCTTCCGATGGACTCTGACCCCAACACACCTACTCCAACACCTCAGCGTCGCTGACGATCGTTGCCGGGTGGGCATCGTTCTCGATGAGAAAGCCGCCACTTTGATGCGCCCAGAGCCGCGCATACAGGCCGTCCTGGGCCAGGAGCGTCTGATGATTACCCTCTTCGACGATGCGGCCGCGATCGAGGACGATCAGGCGGTCCATGGCAGCGAGCGTCGAGAGACGATGCGCGATGGCCAGGACCGTCTTGCCCTCCATCAGTCGCGTCAGGCTGCTCTGGATGGCGGCCTCGACCTCCGAGTCCAGGGCACTCGTCGCCTCGTCGAGCAACAGGATCGGCGCATCTTTGAGCATGACGCGCGCAATCGCGATCCTTTGCCGCTGGCCTCCCGAGAGCTTCACGCCTCTCTCTCCTACATGGGCATCATAGCCACGTCGACCCTTCGCATCGGAGAGATCGGCGATGAACCCATCGGCCTCGGCGAGTTGCGCGGCACGGCGCATATCGGCATCGGTGGCGTCTGGCCGCCCGTAGAGGATGTTGTCACGGACCGAGCGATGCAGCAACGAAGTATCCTGCGTGACCATGCCGACCTGCGCGCGCAGGCTCTCCTGGGTCGCCAGAGCGATGTCCTGTCCATCGATCAGTACCCGGCCACCTTCGAGGTCGTAAAACCGCAAGAGGACATTGACGATTGTTGACTTGCCCGCGCCCGAGCGACCCACCAGACCGACCTTCTCCCCGGGTCGAATGTGCAGATTCAGGTTCTCGATCACTCGATTGCGGCCGCCATAGCTGAAGTTCGCCTTTTCGAAGCGGATCTCGCCGCGGCGCACCTGGATGGGCTGAGCCTGGGTGCGATCGAGGATTGTGGGCCGGCGGGCGATCGTGTTGATGCCATCCTGGACCGTTCCCGCGTACTCAAATAGCGCCGCCATCTCCCACATGACCCAATGGCTGATCCCGTTTAAGCGCAGGGCCATCGCGGTGGCCGCCGCGACGGCCCCCACTCCAACCTGGCCGCGAGTCCAAAGCCACATGGACACCGCGGCGGTCGATGCGATGAGGAGCATGCTCAGCGCATGATTGGCAATCTCAAATCCGCTCACCAGGCGCATCTGACCGCGCGCACTGTGCATGAACTCCTGCATCGCCTCGCGCGCAAAGCGGGCCTCGCGGCGGCCATGGGAAAAGAGTTTGACCGTCGAGATGTTGGTATAGGCGTCGGTGATCCGGCCCGTCATCAGCGAGCGCGCGTCCGCCTGGGTCTTGGCGACGCGACTCAAACGCGGCACGAAGTAGTACAGCGCTGCGGCATAGAACAGGACCCACGCGAGAAAGGGCAGCAGCAGCCAGGTATCGAAGCTCGCCGCAACCGCGGTCATCGTCACGAAATAAATGGCGACAAAAACCAGGATGTCCGCGAGGATAAGCCAAGTGTCGCGCACGGCGAGCGCTGTCTGCATCACCTTTGCAGCGACCCTTCCGGCAAATTCGTCCTGATAGAAGCTCATGCTTTGGCTGAGCATCATGCGATGGAAATTCCAGCGCAGGCGCATGGGAAAATTCGACGACAGGACTTGGTGCTTGACCAGGGTCTGCAGCGCAATGGCGATCGGGCTGGCAAGCAGGATCCCCGCCAGGAATAGCAGCGGCCCACGCTCGTCGATGAACAGCCTCGCCGGCTCGATGTGTCCGAGCCAGTCGACGACGCGGCCAAGCATGGAAAACAGCAATGCTTCGAAGGCCCCGATGACTGCTGTCAAGAAAGTCAGGGCGAAGATATGCCGCCGTATTCCCTCGGCACAGAACCAGAGGAATGCGAAAAATCCTGCCGGCGGCGTGTTGGGCTCCGCCTCAGGATAGGGTTCCACCAACGATTCGAACCAAGAAAACACGTATCTCTTTCTATCGAGCTCAGCGTTTGTGAAGGCGCGGTGCACCGTGCAGGGCTGCTGCGAGCGGGTTGTGATGAGTACGGGATCGAGCGCGCAACTGCTGGAGGATAGCGGCCGTCCTGTTACGCTTCGTTCGAAGTGCGTTTGCGCGCGCGGGCGACCGCCGGAACTTCAAAGAAACAATTCTATCTGAACGCGCGTGGTTTTCGCAGTCCCCTCAAAGAGGTGTTGCCGAGACTTCTACCTGCACTTGGGTCCTGGCGCCAAGCGCTTACTCTCTGGGTGGTCGAGCCAACCATGTGCCCAGAATGGTCTTCCAGGTGTCCGGATTGCGATGGCCCAAAGCGCCCACCTCGAGATCCTGTTGCAACTCGGCCGCAATGGGCTTTCCGAGAAACCAACTGGTCAATGCCAAGGAACGCTTGGCCCGCGGAGAAAGTTCGGGATTCTCGCCGATCGGCGTGAGCGCTTTATGGATCGAGGCCGCTCCAAAGTAGCAGCTGAACTGCGACCACTCGGCATAGGCTTCCACGAGCGCGGTCGAAAGCCAGCGGTAGAGGTGCGCACCCGGATCGAGGCTCTCGAAGCGCTCCAGGGGAGGCAGTAGCGGCCGGTCCAGGGGCGGGGCCTCGCCCGTGTGGAAATCGATGACGAGGCGGTTCAGTAGGGTGACGGCGTCGGCTCGCCGGCCAAGCTCACGCAAGAGCCGAACCTGAAGGACTCGCGCACCGATTGAGGTGTCACCATTTGCCATCTCCTCGGCCAGACGCAACTCGGCCAGGCGCAGATAGCCCAATCGCTCTGCGGCCTTGCGTTGCGGATTGCGGCTCATCAGATAGGCCGCCAACGGAAGTTCTGCTTGCGGCACCGTTCCAAACCAACGAAAGGCCCGGCGCCAGTGGCGCATCCGATCGCGCGTGAACGGCAATTCCCTCAGGGCCCTCGCAAATTCTCGGGCCCCTGGCGGAACCAGACTGTGTTGGCCCACGACATTCGGCACCAACAGGTTGCGAGTGGCCAGAGCGCGCGCCGTGTCGGGTTTGATCGCGAAGATGTTCAAAGCGAAGTCATCAAAGCGCGGCTCGGGATCAAGCGGCACGAGAATTCGGGGGCCGGGCAGGAGTCGATAGAGTTCGAAGCCTAGTTCGACGAACCGCTGCCCCAGATCAAGGTTCCTCGAAGTGCCGTGCACGGTCTCGAAAAGGATGACCGGCGAGTGCCGCCGCAATGCGTTTGCTCCCCCCTCGACGATTCGCGCCTCCTCTCCCTCCGCATCGATCTTGATGAAGTCAATTCGCGCGAGCCCCAGACGATCATCGAGAGCATCAAGCGTCTCGACCTCGATTTCGATGCTCGATACCTCGCCCGAGGCGCCCATTGAGTTGAGTTCGCTATCCCGGCTTAGTCCCAGTTGTGACTGGCCTTGGAAATTTGACAGAGCGCAAGGCATGACCGAGACCCGGTCGCTCCAGCCGTTCAGTGCAACACTCTCTTCCAGAAGCAGCCGGGGTCTCGGGTCGGGTTCGAACGCAAAGACTTGACCAGACCCCGCCAGTCGCGCGGCGAGAGCGAGTGTGTAGATGCCATGATTGGCACCAATATCCAGAGCGACCATGCCGGGTTGCGCGAGCTCTCGCACAAAGCCAATCTCGTCTTCAAACCAGTCCTCTTGTTCCAGCAGGACCGACGTTGAGAGGTGCGCGCCTGCAGCCAAGACGATGCGCGCCCCGTCCACAAGGGTCAAAACGATGGGCGGATCATCGGGTAAAGCCATGCACGACTCCCTAGCTACGTCGTTCGCGCGCCGAGTTGGAAGGCGTGCCGCCCGCCCGAGAGAACGCGCAAAGCCGCTAAGGTACCAGACAAACGAGAGGCGTTCGGCTCGAACAGATGAGGAGTCACTGCGGCACCGCTTGGGCGCCGGGACTGAATTCGAGGCGGATCCTTTGAGCAGTTTGCCCGCAGGTTGGCGCGGATTAGGCCTCGACGGGACTGGGCCTTGGTCTTTCCCGCTCGAGCGGGGTCGTGCGGGGCTCAGCAGGCCCTTGCCACGCTTCGGCGAGAACTCTTCCTGGCATGACCGGAGGAACCGGAACATCCATCAGAGCAAGGAGCGTCGGGGCGACGTCAAGAATACTGCAAGACGAGAGCTTCAGACCCGCCTTGATCCCCGCACCGTGGAAAGCAAGGATGCCTTCGGGGTGATGCATCCCCTGCTTGGTCGTGGGCGTGTCGGTTGCGAACAGTTCCTCCAAGGGGTAGCCCGCCGGGTCTGCACTCGGGCAGCCGTTAAAGTAGTAGCGGATTCCCGGCACCTTCTCAGCCAGGCCAAGAGGCGTGATGGTCAGGATCGTGTCGGTCTCGTCGACCACTACGGCACGCTCTGTGCGAGTCCCAATGGTTCGGGTGATCCCTTCGATACGCTCGATCAACTGACGGCGTCGCGAAGGATCGGTCACTCGCAGATTCCACTGGGGGATCATCGTCGGGACCACTTCTCTCACGCCCTCGGGTCCGAGTAGGCCGAGAAACCGGTCGATATCGGCGAAGCGCACCACGATCTTCCCTGCGACGTAATAGTCGCTCACAAAAGGTTGCTGGCCCATGCTCGATGCCACCACCAAAACCGTATTCGGACCCGCCAGGCGCAGAAAGCGGCCGATCAATTCGTCGCAGAGCCTGTAGCCGTAAGGCACCGCGTCGCCGTAGGCTGCCTTTTCCTCGGTCGTGGATGCGACCGGGAACTGGGTATCGTCCCAGGCGCGCCAGTAGTGGTGCATATAATGGGCCGCGTGATTGGTGTGCCAGGTCGCAAAATCCGGCGGATTCTTTCGATAGAGCCGGGCAAAGAAATCCCAGTTCAATAGCGGCTGAAGGCCAACGCGCTTCCAGCGCATGTGGGGGGCGAAATACTCGCGCGCTAATTGCGCCGCTGTGGCAGCCACTGTCCGCGGTCGCAGTCCCAGCGCGAACAGAGCCATACCGGTGCGGGCAAGCTTGGTCGGACCCCAGGCGGCCGTGGTCTTGTTATGAACCTGCGTGTAGCGCCGATTCAGCGCCTGGATGGGCTCGAGGCTCTTCGGAAACGTCTCATCGCCAGGCGCGAATGGCCCGGGAATCATGAAACCCCTGACCGGCCGGGGAGGATAAGCGCTATTGCTGCCAAAAACGCCCACCGACCTGCCCGCATCGTGGGCATAATCCCACGTACGCTTGGCGCGAATGGTGACCGAGTCCTGCTCGAGCACCGACGCACCATGGACCTCGCGGGGCACACCCGTGTGCAAGGTTACCCAGGTGATCCACGGATCTAGGTGGGGCGGGCGCTCGACGGCAACTTGCGTCGCCCAGGCCCCCTCCTCACGCAATCTTCCGAAATTGGGTAAGTAAGATGGGCCGTGCTGATCGATCAACTTATCAACGACGGGCCAGTTGATTTCATTGAGCTCGAGCAGAATGACCTTGCGCTGAACCATGACGCTTCCCTTGGAGGAGTGGCTCAATGACCACTGGAGACCCGAAGCGGCGCAGCCCGGGGTGCCGCAATGAGCGCGCCGCATTGCTTCCTCCTCAGTTAACCGCAAGCCCCCGTCCTAGTCAACCCTGGAGTGGGTCCGCAACGAAGTCCGTCGGATTTGGGACGCGACGAACGCGCTTGGATCAGCCACTTGGACTAATGAAACCCTATTTCCGAGCAAGTCAGGCCTTGATTCACGTACCCTCTCTTGGCAGACGATCCTGGGGAGGCATTCCAGAAGATGCCGCGCTCTGGACCGGCTCTGCGATTGGCCGTTCGATGTCTTGTGACGGCAATCCAGCCGGTGTACATTCAAATGCCGCGACGCACTCGCTCAAGTTTGCGGCGGCGGGAAGTGTAGGATTGGTCCTCTGGCAGGGCGCGGGAGAAGCCTGGGTGCGCAGTGGAGGACCCGACCGGCGGAAATCGAGGGCGATCCTCGGGGTTCCGGACCGGTAGGTCTCGATGCCATGGTCACTGCGTGTCGTGCGTATCGGGCGGCTCGCTTTGGGCCCTCTCTGATCGGACTCCAGCTCGGGAAGAGGCGAGCAGGGCTGCTTTATCCCCGCGAATCGGGTGAAGTTGTACAACGGGGCATCGTCGTATGCCAGAGGCAAGATTCACGGCTTGGAGAGTAGCGATCAAAGCCAGTGCGGGGAGTCTAATGGGGACAGCGCAAATCGCCGGGCAGGCGGAATCGGGGAGGCACGCCCTGAACCGGCTTACCCGCGACCGATACCCATGCTTACATCGGCGCGTCCAGGCGGGTTATGGCCGCTGATCTCGTCCAGCATCTCATCCCATTGCAGCCGGAGCAAGGCGTGCCGGAATGGTGGTCAGATCTGTACCATAAGAGTCTTGATGCCTCGATCTTTCTCGGTCCAGAATGGCTGCGATCCTGGATCGACGTCTATGGAGCTGACTTTACCGGGCACTGGGTTCGTTGGCAGGAGCGCGATAGGACAGTGGGCGGATGCCTGCTTCTCAAGCGAACCGTCTGGTGGCGCTTCATACCTCTGCCTACGGTATTTGTAAACGTCGCGGCCGAAACGACGCCCTTGTCACCTTGGTCGGAATACAACCAGGCGCTCTTCGTCGAGGGATACGAGGTGCGCGTCGCCGAGGCGCTGGCCCAGTTGATCGGCACGATGGCCTGGACGCGCTTCGAGCTCTGGGGTTATGAGTCAAACAACTTCTCCCAGCGCCTGCTCGAGAAGCTGCCTACTACGACGGTACAGTCCCGGGAGGAACGCGCGCCCTACGTCGATCTGCAGGCCTTCGGCGGCAAGGAATACGAAGCCACGATCTCGAGCAAGACCCGCTCCCAGATCCGCCGCTGCCGACGCATGTACGAGGAGCAAGACGGGCCGGTGACTGTGGAGTTCGCCCAGAGCGCCACGGAGGCGCTCGAGTTTCTTGGCCAGCTCGCGAACTTCCATAACGCCATCTGGCGCTCGCGCGATGCGCTGGCCTCCTTCGAAGTCAAAGAGTTCCGGGAGTTTCACGAACGCGTCGTGGAGCGTCTGTGGCCCACGCAAGGCGTCGACCTTTTGAGGGTACGAGCGCAGCAGAAGGTGATCGGTTATCTGCTGAACTTCAAGCGAGCCGGTAAGGTCTACTGCTACCAGTCGGGTTTCGTCCAGGAGGAGGATCCGCACCTGAAGCCTGGTCTGCTCACCCACGCCTGTGCCATCGCCGAGTACAGTCGGCAGGGTCTGCGGGAATACGATCTGCTCGGTGGAGATTCGCGCTACAAGCGCTCGCTCACAAAGTCTTATCGAACGCTCATGTGGAGTACCTGCTATCGCAATAGCATGTATGCCCGCGCACTGTGGGCGGGGCGGCGCCTGAAGGCCCGGCTGAAGCCCGAAGCGGACGCAAATGACGATCCTGAAAGTGGCGCGGCGTCCTCTGTTTCTGAAAGTGGCCTGGAGTCATCCTCGCCGCAGTAGGAGAGCCGCGCTGGTGCGGCGTTCCCTAGGCCGGTCATCGGCGTTCCACCCCCTCTCCGCTGCTCCGTTCGCGCCTTCTGGAGACTGCCGGCGCGGGCTGGCGCCGGTTCGTCGCAATCTCACCATTCCTAAAGGGTTCAGGATCTACAGTACGGTGGCGTTCGGGGCATATCGCCCCGGCCCTCGCCAGATGTCACTTCGCCAAGGGATGAACATGAGTCCGGAATACCCAGGCTTTACCGAAACTGAGATTGCGCGGGCGCGCAAGCACGTGCGGCGGCTGCGCGGCTTCTACCTGCACTTGTCGATCTATGTCCTGGTCGTCGGCGCAATGGCCGTCGTGAACCTCGCGACGACACCGCATGTCCTTTGGTTTCTCTGGTCGGCCTTTGGCTGGGGGATCGGGATCGTCGCCCACGGTGCCTCGGTCCTCGCATCCTCGCCGGGAGCAGCCGGCAATTGGGAGGACCGGAAGGTCCGTGAACTCCTCGAGCGCCAAACCCGGGCGGGATGAATCCGAAGGACGCTCCCTTCAGTCTTTGCGCATCGCAGCATATCTGCGTCTTGGCTCCCCGAGCACGAGGCGCTCGGGCCTGACGAGCGTTGCTGGAGCGATGAACCGAAGCCCCACACCATGGCGTTCGCTCCCGAACCCGAAGTCGTGGTTCTTCAGTCCTGCTGGCTGGAATCACCGCACTAGCCAACGGCCGCGCTGCCTGCGATTGAGTCACTCTTGAGCCCAAAGGCGAGCCCCACCCCAGCACTCGTCTCGGTAAACTACTTGGATCAGAAAACGACCGGAAGCGAGTCCGGCCCACCAGGAGCGATCCGCTGTGAGTGACCCGTCTGACCCCGTTCAAGCCGCCCGAAGCGTGACCCTCCCCGATGCGCCAGCACCGTCCCAAACACTATCCGTGCCTGACCTTTCGCACTGGAGGAGAGGCAATACCACCACGGAAGGGGTCTGGCACTTCACCTCGGGGATTCCCGGTCGGCATGTCCTCCTCACGGCGATCATCCATGGCAATGAATTGTGCGGGGCATGGGCCCTTAAAGATCTGCTCGAGGCGTCGATTAGGCCCAAGAGAGGCTCCCTGACGCTGGCCTTTTGCAACCTCGCAGCTTTCGATCGGTTCGACGCCAAGGAAGTCGATTCCTCCCGCTTCGTCGAACAGGACATGAATCGGGTCTGGGATGACGCGCTACTAGCCGCCGGCACTTCGCTGGAGAGTCGACGGGCCGCAGAGATTGCGCAGTACGTGCGCGAGGCTGACTGGCTGCTCGACCTGCATTCCATGCACGAGCGCTCACCGCCCCTGATGCTCGCCGGGCTCCAGTCGCGTAACCTCGAACTTGCCCGACAAATCGCATCCCCCGAGCATATAGTCATTGATGGCGGTCACAGCAACGGCGTACGGATGCGCGACTATGGGAGTTTCGGGGATGCTGCAGATCAGCGAACCCGCTCCTTACTGATTGAGTGCGGTTTGCACACCGATCCCGCAAGCCGAGCGGTCGCGCGCGACGTCGTCTTCAGATTCCTCGTGCAGGCCGCGACCATCGACGCGGCCGATTGGCCCGACTTGGAGCGCCGTTGGAAGCAGGCGGATGCTCCCCGCCAATGGGTCCTCGAGGTCACGGAAGCGATCGTCGCGAAAAGTTCACGCTTTCACTTTGCCAGAAGCTTCACCGGTCTGGAAGTGCTCCATGAGGAAGCGAGCCTGGTCGGGTGGAACGACGGAGAACCAGTCCGGACACCCTATCGGGACTGCGTGTTGGTGATGCCCTCCCGCAGGCAGGCCTCCAGAGGAGTCACCGTCGTGCGTTTTGCGCGGCGCCATCCTGCATAGAAAGAGCCTCATCGACGCATGGGTCCGCCGGTACCCAGCCGGTATGGCTGGCCAGATCAGTCACAGTCGACGTAAGAGGGCGTCATCCTCGGCAGATGAGCCTCGCGCGCTGACTACGGTCGGATAAAAACCAGTCCCTGCCCAGTTGGCAATGGGAAGACATGATAGTTATACTTCTCGAGCCACGCGTCCTCGGCAATCTTCTGCGGCCGGTAGACACCGGACCACTCGTAGTCGTCGAAGATGATGATGGCCCCGGGGATAAGCCGGTCAAATAGCTCCTCCAGAACAGCTATTTCATATTCCGCGCTATTCAAATCAATATGCAGGTACGCGATTCGCTCAGGACACGCGGTCTCGAACGATTGAGGTATCAGTCCCTGGATAAGGTGCACCTGTTCATAGCCTTCAAATCGCTGCTTCACTTTCTCATAGAGGCCCGCGGTCTGGCCGGCGAAGGAGTGTCCCTCGACGGGGTTGTAGTCGAAGGTGTCGTAACCATAAAACTGCTTCGGGAATTGCTTGCCACCTAGGTAATCAACCACGGTCTTGATCCCGGTGGCAAGATAGACGCCACATTCGACAAAATCCCCATCGAGCTGCACGCAGTGATAGGCGGCGCACGCGAGGATATAGCGCCTCCAGGCGATGGCGCTGTCGGACGTGTTCTGGACGTTCGCGGTGAGCGCTTCACGGAAACGAGGATCCTCGAGAAATGAGATGTTCCGAAACCAGGTAATGAGGTTGTCGCCGAAGTAATATCCTGGGGCAACGAGCGTGAGCAGTTCGGCCACCAACTCATTGAAGCGCGCCTCATTCTGGATCCCCCAATTGACCTGGATCGAATAGAGCGGCAATCGATTCAGATCGGCCGCGCCATGGCGTGGCAGATCGAGCGCAGCGCTCGCTTGGGCCGGGACGGAT
>CAJCID010000202.1 GCA_903970305.1 Rhodospirillales bacterium
AGTTCGGCGTTCAACTCGCGCAGCGCCTGCCGGTCGCGCTTGCGCTCAGATATGTCGCGCGATACGGTCACGTAGTGGGTCGGTACCGGACCATCGAGCCAAACCGGCGCGCCGGTCACTTCTGCCCAATAAGCTTCGCCGCTCTTCTTGTAGCTCAGCAACTCGACATGCGCCGTCTCGAAACGACGACGAGCGGTGCGAAGGCGGTCGAGCTCCGAGCGGTCGGTTTGGGAGCCGAGCAATATCTCCGGTGTTTGGCCGAGAAACTCTTCGCGGGCATAGCCGGTGTGGCGCACCAAGGCGTCGTTGACGAACACGATGTGACGAAGATCGTCTTCCCCGTGCCGGAACTCGACAATTATCACCATGTCGTTGAGCTGCGCAACGCTGGCCTGGAGCAGCTCGAGTTGCAGGCGCTCGGCGCGCGTCGAAGTAGTGTTGCGGAAGTGGACCGCAAGCCCTTCTTCAAAATGGTGGCAGCTCACAGTGATATAGGCCGCCCAGGGCGCGTAGAGGGCCTCGAATGCGATGCCCGTTTCTCCGGCCATGGCGCGGCGGTAGCCGTGCTCGAACTCGGTGCCGAGCAGCTTGGGGAAGACTTCCCACATGACGCGACCGAGCACGGCCTCGCGGTCACGCTGCAGCATGCGTTCGGCTTCGCGATTAAGATAGGTGAAGCGCCACTCGCGGTCGACACTGAAAAATCCGTCCGGAATGCTCTCGAGCGTGCTGGCGAAGCGCTGCGAGAGGCGTTCCAATGCCTCCTCGGCGCGCTTTCGTTCCGAGATATCCTGGAGCGCGCCCTGCGCGCCGACGATCTTGCCGCGCTCATCGCGTACCACCTCGCCCCGCGCGTGAACCCACGCGCGCCGGCCGCTCGCTGTGACGATCTCGTGTTCGACGTCAAACGGAGAGCCATCCTGGATGCACTTCCAGAACTCGGCCTCCACCTTCTCCTGGTGTTCCGCAGTAAAGTAGCTACTCACCTGCGCGATCGAAGGCGAAAACCCCGGCACTTCATCGTGAATTGCCGCCATGACGTCGGTCCAGATGATTTTCTGGGCGGCCAGCTCCACCGCCCAGCCTCCCACCTGCGCGAGGCGCCCCGAGATGCCGAGCAGCGCCTGGCTCTGGCGCAACGCCTCCTGGTCGCGCATGATCGCCGTGATGTCGCGCTTGATGCCCACAAGTCCGGTGATCCCGCCTTCGTGTCGAAGCGGCATCACCGTAGCCAGGTGCCATCTCTTCGATCCGTCTGCCTCGAGGCTCAATTCCATGCGATCGACTACCGCTTTGCCAGCCAGTACGCTCAGGTCGGCCTTGCGCACCCGCGCGGCGAGTTTCGCGGGCAAGACCTCGGCTACGGTCTTGCCGATCAACTCGTGCTCATGATGCAGGCCGAGAAGCGCGAGCGTCGCCATGTTGGCGACGACGAAACGCGCGTCTGCATCCATGGTGTAGATGACGTCCGGAACGGCGTCGATGAGCGTGCGCAGGGTTTGTCGTTCCCGATCCCGCTCGTACTCCGCCTGCCTGCGAGCGGTGATGTCGCGCGTCGAGCCGACCAGGAACTCGATGTGTCCGTCGGCGCCAATGGCCGGCGAAAAAATGTACTCGTAACAGCCTTGCGCGCCGGTTGGGCCGGTGACCCAGGTCTCGTCCGTGAGGGTTGTCCCGGTCTCAAACACCTCCTGTATCTGCCGCTGCAGCTTGGTGGCCAGCTCGGCCGGATAGCCCAGTTCGTGGAAATTCTTGCCCAATGCCGCTTGCGCCGCGATGCCCCAGCGGTCGAGCAGCGGTTGGTTGGCGAACAGCAAGCGGCCGGCTGGGTCGAACGCGTAGGCAAAATCGCGGATCGACGAGAGCACGCTGCCCAAAAGCCGATCCCTCAACTCGCGTTGCTGCGACAGGCTTGCAAATGCTTCGTCTTTGAGTGAGGCGTCCGAACTCATGCGCAAGGCCCGCCCTCGCCGCGTGCGCGCAATGCAGAGTGTCCCGATTCAGGCTGGGCTCGCATTGATAGATGTCCAGCAATGACGCTAGTGGGGGCCCCGGAAGTGCGAACCGATGCTGCCAGAACCGCATTCGTCATGATTCAAGTAATCCTAGCGCGTACCTCTGCGCTACGGCATACGTATGTACACCTATTAGCGGATCACGTGGGCCTCATGTCTCCGACCAATGTCTTCACTGCCACTCTATCTTTCCGAGTGGTCTCACCTTTGCAACGATGGAATATGGAGGACGGTGACTCCAGCGAATAGACTTGACGAGTTTCGGCGTGGGGAGTGTACAGTTTTCTATAGTTCCCGAACTGGTGAACCTATCCGGTCGGAACTCCTGGTCTCGAATTCGTCCCCGCATGGAGGTGCTCACAGCGCTTGGAGGATTTTGGCCACGGGGAAATGGGACGAATTGCGGGACGACCGCTGTTCCGTTCTTGGGGACCTTCGACAATGGCGCGATCAGGTCCGCATCGAGTAGAGGAACCCGCGTATGCTGGGACTGCCGGAAGGTGGAGGAGCAAGACGCTGTGGGCTGCGAATGTTGCGCGACCTGCGTAGCGCCTGACTTGATTGCAATTCATGGAACCGATCAACGCAGAGCGAGATACGCATCACCGCGCGCCACGAACGATGACGTCCCCACTCGTGCAACGCGTACGCCGCGAGATGGAGGGCATCCGCCTGTGGGAGTTCGAGACCCAGGGGATCCTGAAGGTCACCGGTGTTGTGGTCGCCCGAGTGCTGGTGCCGGCGAAGTCGGTCTCGGAGGCAATGACTTTCGTGAACACAGTGTCCTGGACGGCGCCGCAGACCGCTGAGTTCCTCGTTCTTCGAGGGCCCCTGCTCGATGAGCAGGCCACAGAGCCATCGCTGATGTTGTCGAAGGAAGGACTATTCACGTTGGCGAGCAGTGAATTAAACGATGGCTGGACGGCTCTATGCGACAGGCTACAGGCTTGCCTTGACCGAAATCTGACTTGGCGTGGCGGATCCGTCCTGCGCGGCGTCCCCGACTATGTGCTCATCGCCGGACCAGGTGAGCGACTCGCAGGTCTCTTTAGCGAGCAGCCGCGCTCGCTCGCAAGGCAGCGCGAGCGTCGAGCGAGCGTTGCGCCGAGTCCGGAAACGAGCGGAGCGTGATGACCACGCGCCCGTCGAGTTGAATCGGCAGCCTGTATGGCGCTTCCTGAGGCCCGATGCTGTGTGCAGTAGGCTGGGATGGAGCAGGTGGTGAGTGAGTGCTAGAGTGAGACCGGCTGGACGTTGTGTTCAGCAGAATAGGGCCGAAGAACCAGGAACTTGGCTGGGACCGGCCTGCTCAAACGAGAAGGGATGCGCGACTGGCGAGACACCCAGGAGCACCGGCATCTCGGAGGGAAGTGATGAACCGCAAATCGAGCGGCGTCTACCTTAGGTCCGTGCCGCTCGCCACGCGCTTGGTTGAGCTTGCCAAGTCGGCCGATGGATGGCTGGATGGCGTGGGACTTAGGTTGCCCAGTGCGGGCTTGGACTGGCTCACCGCTGCCTGGCTCCAGGAGTGTTGCCGCGACGTGCCCGAACCTCTGGCCTTTCCGACCAAGGAGGGCGGCATCGAGTTGCGGTGGCACCTGGCGCGCGACACCTTGTACCTCGAGGTCGACCTCTCGCGCCATAAAGCTGAACTGGTGGTCTTAAGCGACATGACCGAGCGTATCGTTGCCCGCGATACCTTCGATTTGTCGGCCGCACGGGACTGGCAAGCCATTGTGAACGTTCTCAGGCTTGCGCATGCTCAGTCACCCGAAAAAATGCAGGTCGGCTACGAGGTCGGCGCCTGGCTCGAGCAGGCTGACGATCTCGCTACAATCCCGGGCGCCACATCGGCGCCTCCGGACGTGCCGACCGCTTAGCCGCTTAGCCGCTTAGCCGCTTAGCCGCTTAGCTCCAACGGTGCGGCTCCGGCTCGGTACCGCAGGGCACTCTCTTCAAGAATCTTTGTACTTCTGGTCCTACGTGTTCGCGCGTATTGCGGTCGCAGTCGCTCCGCCGGACCTGATCAATATGACGTACGGATTCATGTCAACTGACTTCGTATCGAGCGGCAAAGGCAACTCCACGTCGGAGCGGAAGACGACGCCGCATCATGTGCAAGAGTGTCAGTCGCGGTACCGGTGAACTCCCCAAGAAGTTCCCGGTATACGCGCTGCGAAGTGTGCCTGGGACCGGATAGTCGAGTACGCCCAGAGCGTAGATGCGTCGGTGTCCAACCGATCTTCATCGACTGGGTAGTCGGGGGCGATGGCGCACTACGCGCCTGGCTTGAACAGGGGACGCTGCTGCCTGAAGTACCTCTGGTATGTCAGCTTACTCACCGACGATCACCACCTGGTTTCGTCCGCCGCGCTTTGCATTGTAAAGGGCGGCGTCGGCAGCCGCTACGAGTTCGTCGAGGTTGCGAATGGGACTTTCTGGATTTCCGGGCCACGTGGTCGCAGTGCCGATACAGATGGTCACGACCCTCTCGGGGGAATTGTCTTCATGCGCTATGCCCAGGTCCTGAACGAGCCTGCGCACCCGTTCAGCGATGTTTCCCGCACCGTCGCGATCGGCCTGCGGCAGGAGTAGCAGGAACTCTTCGCCGCCGTAGCGCACCGCAAGATCTCCCGGCCGACGAGCTGCGGTGGCGAGCTGGGACGCGATAGCACGCAAGCACGCATCGCCTGCTGGATGGCCATATCGATCGTTAAAGGACTTGAAACGGTCAGCATCTAAGAGCAGAACAGAGAGCGGCCGATGCTCCCGCGCGCACCGCCTCCATTCTGTTTCGGCAACGCTGTCGAACTGCCGGCGGTTTGCAAGGCCCGTCAACTCGTCCGTCGCCGCCATGCGCTCCACGCGTTCCAGCGCGTCCACAAGCTTGAACTCGACGGCCTTCCGGTCCGTTGCATCGCGTAGCGTCACGATAATACCTTTAGGGCCCAGGCCGGTGGCGCTCATGCGCGCGCGGCCATCGACCCACACCCAGGAGCCGTCGCGGCGCAAATGGCGAAAACAAGTCGAACTTTCCGCAATCTTGCCCGTCCGCAGGGCTGTTCTGACCTCCAGGAAGGCCTGCAGATCCTCTGGATGAACGAAATCCGCTGGGGTATTTCCGAGTAGGGGTGTGCTCCCGACCATCTCGTCGGGGCGCCAGCCGAGCAAGCGTTCGACTACAGGTGACACGTAACGGCGGCTGCCGTCGAGGTCGACAAACATCACAACATCAGTGGAATGTTCGACGATCAGCCCGAGTTCCATCTGACTCTCACGCAGTGCCGCTTTCGTGCGCCGCGCGATCGCGGCTTCGAGCGCGCCGCCCAATTCGCGTGCCAACGCCAGGTCCGCCACGGTCCACGGTACGGAAAAGCCACGCACCGACTCCTTCCACGCGGCGAAAGATGTGCGTGGAGAAATCTGCGCAGTGAGTGGATGCGGGGTCGCGGGCTCGGCCGGATTGCCGCCCCAGATGATGTCGCGCAACCGCTCTGGGCGGAACCAGAGGATCAGGTCGTCGCTGCCCGAGGCGAGCGGTAATAGCAGCGCACCGCTGGCTACGCTCGTGCAGCCTTCGAGAACAGGATGGTGCCGACCAAGATTGTCGACTGCGAGCAGGTCGCCACCAGCGAGGGGCCGCAGCACTGCGAGAGCGAGTTCGATGGCGGCATCCGGCGGCGTCTGCCCGAGACGTACAACGGTGCCGGAGGCGCGCACGACCACCCCGGTCGCATCGAAGAGATGAAGCAATTCGGCTTGCGCCCCGGTGAGCGCTTCGGAGAGTGGCACCAGAGTCGCCAGCCGTTCACCGAGCGCGCGAAGGGTGGCGATACGCTCGATTCGTTGGGCAGAGATCTCGGCGGCGCCGAGGCTTCCGATGAGCAGTGATACGACCTGCCCGATCAT
The DNA here is from genome assembly GCA_903970305.1 of Rhodospirillales bacterium. Lineage (GTDB taxonomy): Bacteria > Pseudomonadota > Gammaproteobacteria > Burkholderiales > Burkholderiaceae_D > BOG-994. The sequence goes on from CAJCID010000202.1 coordinate 5,925, forward strand.
GTCGGCGGCGGCGCGCAGCTCGGGTCCCGCGATTCGCGCCGTGGCGTGATGGCACACCAGCATTCCCCAGAGGTCCGCCCCTTGCGCGAGCCCGATCGTCAGACTCGCCCCGGTGTTCATGTTGCGCATATATTCGCGATGGACGGGCGAGGCGCTGCGCAGGGCGCTGCGCGTGAGGTCAAGTGGGGTGCCATCATCCAACGCTGAATCGACACGCAACAGCACGGGGGTGTAGCTAGAATCGGCGATCGCGCCGACGCGCTGGCGCAGATAAAGTTGCCGTGCCTGCGGCGGGATGTCGGAAGCCGGGTAGTGCTGGCCCAAATAGGCATTGAGCTCTGCCTCGCGCGCTTCGGCGATCACTTCTCCGTGCCCGTCCTCGCTGAAGCGGTAGGCAATGACCCGGTCGTAGCCACTGATCGCTTTCAAACCCCGAACCGCGAGTTCACAGAGTTCGACCACGCTGGCCGCAGGTGAGAATGTCCGCGTCACCGAGCTCGCCAGGAAGATCGGCCGTCTCTGAAGGGGCTCGAAGTTGATGGGCTCGATGTCCACCAAGACGTGCCGGCCTGTTCGGTGAGCGCGTAGGAACAGGATGCTGCCGTCTGCCCGTGACAGGGGATAGATCGGCTCTGCATTGAGTTCATCGCAGGGACCGACATTCACGAGCGCGCGGCACGCCGTTTCGCCAATCGCATCCGCGAGCGGTCGCCCGAGGACCGCTTCAACGGAATGGCCCAAGATCGCTTCGAGGTTGGCGCTGGCATGGGTGACGAGCAGCCCACCCGTCAGCGCTGCAAGCACTGCGCCATGTGGCTGAATTCTGCCAGGAATGTGGACCGGTTCGAGCTCGCAGAGGGACAGATCTAGGGCCGGCGACGCGCCTTTGGGGGACGATTCCAGGTCGACGCCCATTAACGGATCGCCGCGATACGCGCTGCGTACTGCTGATCTTGAACTGGATGGCTGCCAATCGCTCGGGCGACCTTGCCGGCTGAGCGCAAAAAATTGCGCGGACAGTGAGGATCCTGCGGATGCCCCCTTACCCTTGAAACAGAAAATCGAGAGGGCGAAATGTTCAGGCGGCAAGCATGCAAATTGAACCCATTGATGGCCGTGCTGTACCTGCTGTACCGCCTTCGAGACGGAGATCTACTCGTAGCCCCGAGTAAAGAGCGGCTCGCCGCAATTTTGAGGAACAAGGCGTGTCATCCGAGAGCTTACCAGCCACATTCTTCCTATTTAGGTTCAACGTCTGTACGGCAGTGTACAGGGTCCTGATGTGACTGCACCCCTTCGCGCACGTGCATCTTGTGACGCAGGGGATGAAGTGGGGATTTCACGCCTTTGGAAGCTGTATGGGTTCGTCGGAACAAGGACTACGGAATTCAGCGACTCGAGAAGCCATCAAGGGCCTTAACACGCTCGCTGGTGCCGCGTCACCTCTGCAGCGAACGTCGCCGTCTTTTGTATTGACCTTCTACTTCTACGCACTGTGCAGGAGCCCCCCGCTCGGGCATCGGCGACAGGGAGGCCGTAAAGACCTCCGCCAATCTGGCTGGTCAATGGCATTTCTATCGTATTTCTATCGCGGACTCGGAACGCGATCGGCGCTTCCACCCCAGTTCCCTCACGCGTCGTGTCCTGGCCGCCGAGACAACGACCCCCTTCTGGGCTTCGAATCCCCCACTTCGCGTCCCGAACCACGCAACGACCTCCAATCCAGCCGCGCTTATCCCGTTACAATTTAATAGAACGGAACGGTTGCGTTTCATTAAATCCTGCCCTATTCTAAGACTGAGTTCAGGTGAAGCCGATCCCAAATGCGGGAGCCCAACCGAGTTCCTTACTGAGGAGGTCCAGATCATGTTCAAACTCAAAAACACTCTGATCGCAGGAGGCGCTGCACTCGCTCTTTGCGCTTTGCCGCTGGATGCCGCACTGGCCCGCGACCATGGCTGGGGACACCACGGCTTTGGCCCGATCGGCGTTGTCGGGGCCGTGGTCGGAACTGCGGCTGCGATCGCCACCATTCCGTTCGCCGTTGCCGCTTCGGTCGTCCAACCCGTGGGACCCCCGCCTGGGTACTATGGAGGTCCGGCAGCCTACTACGGCCCCGGCCCGGGCTATTATCGTGCCCCCGGCTATGAGCGGGGTTATGCCGAGCCTGACCGTAGCGGCTATCGCTATGGCCCCACACAAGGGGGCTATCAAGGTCCGCGCCGCTATCAACAAGAGCAAGGCTATTACCGGCGGTAAGCCCACAACCTGACTGAATGACTTCGCAGACCGAGGAGCTCACTGAAGAGCCTGAGCGCGTTGCCCCGAGCATCCGTTCTGGCCGTCCCTCGCGCGACGCCTCGGAACAGCTCGGAGAGCGCATCCTCGAGGTCGCGACCGAGCATCTGTTGGCTCATGGCTACGGCGCAACCTCGATCGAGGCCATCGCCCGGGAAGCCAGGGTCTCCAAGCGGACCTTTTACCATCGCTTCGCCGATAAGCCCGCCCTGATGGCCGCCGTGGTGGCGCGACTCATCGACAGTCTTCGTCCCGCGCCCCAGGACCTCTCCATCGAAGGTGAGGGCCTTGACGAGACTCTGAATCATTTGGGCTCACTCATCTTGAGCGCGGCGCTCACAGGACGTGTCTTACAGTTGCACCGCCTGATCGTGGCTGAGTCGGGACGATTTCCGGAACTCTCCGGCGCGATCGCCCAGGCCGGCGGGCGCGCCGAGGCGATCGGCCTCATCAGCCGTTTCTTGTCATGCCATCCGACCGATCCTCCCATCACCCCCGCCCAGGCGCGCTTTGCCTCCGAACAATTTCTCCAGATGATCGTCTCTGTCCCTCAATCCCGCGCACTCGGGATGGGGAGTGCGATGGCTTTACCCGAGCAAAGAAAGTGGGTTCGCGACACCGTGACGCTCTTTCTAAAGGGCTTCACCCATCTCGGGCAAGCGCCTGATTAATAGAGATTTTGTGTTTTGACCTGGCCTCGGGGGCCTCCTCGACCAGAGCTTTTTCCCGACCAAGAAGCCGCTCTCCTTGACAAATGACCATCGGTCATTTAAATTGCATCCATTAAATGACCATTAGTCATTTTACTTCGATGGAGGCGATGATGCGTGATCTGGATGGTAAGTGGGCCTTAGTGACTGGTGCCTCGAGCGGCTTTGGGGTGGACTTTGCGCGGCTTCTGGCCGAGCGAGGCGCAAATCTGGTGCTCGTCGCCAGACGGCAGGGGCCGATGGAGGAACTGGCTGCGAAGTTACGCAACGAACACCGGGTGCAGATCCAGGTGGAACCCATGGACCTTGCCCGAGAGGGAGTTGGCACCCTGCTGAAGAGCCGCCTGGAGACCTTGTCGATCCGGATCGACATTCTCATCAATAATGCCGGCTTCGGCCTGTTTGGCCCGTTTCTTGACCAGCCGCTCGCAACGACGATGAACATGCTGCACCTGAACATCATGAGCTTGACCGAGATCACCCACGCGTTCGCCGCCGACATGGCCCTGCGTGGCGGCGGACAGATTCTGCTCATCTCCTCCATCGGTGGTTATCAGGCGACACCCCTTTATGCCGCCTACTCTGCGAGCAAGGCCTATGTGCTCCTCTTTGGGGAGGCGCTCCACGAGGAGATGAAAGCTCAGGGCGTCTCGGTCACGGTCCTTTCTCCCGGGATCACCGCGACAGGTTTCTTGGCCGTGACGGGACAAAAGCCCACGCTCTACCAGCGCGTCTCGATGATGCAGAGCCGGCCGGTCGCTGAAATCGGCTTGAATGCCCTAAAGGCTGGGCGTGCCTCGATCGTGCCCGGGCTCATCAATGTGCTCACGCTGGCCTCGTCTCGATTCACTCCGCGCTGGGCACAGCGTAAGCTCGCGTACCAATTGATGAAGAACTGAGGAATCTATTGGGATTGGCATTGGTATTGGGATTGCCGACGACTGTGCCGGACACTCTCGACGACGCGTCCGTCATCGCCGCGCGCCAGAGAAAGGTTCTATGGGACGCCATGTGATGACGGACGCGGGCCGCGACCTGCGACGGGGGGAATTTCTCGACGCGGCGCGCGCGCTTTTTCGCGAGCGTGGGGAGCTGCCGTCGGTGGCCGAGATCGCCAAGGCAGCCGGCCTTGCGAAGGGCACGGTCTACCTCTATTTCGCAACCAAAGAGGAGATCTTCGTCGCGCTGCTTGAAGAGGAGTTCGAGAAGCTCTTTGTAGCGCTTTCTGCCGCACTCGAGGAACTCCCAGAGGAGCCTGCACTCGCCTCATCGCAGTTCGCGCGCTCCTATACCGAGACCCTCTTCGCGCAGCCGGACCTCTTACCGCTTGCTGCGCTCGCCAACGCGGTCTTGGAGCAGAATCTGCCGACAGAGGCGATGCGGCGCTTTAAGACTCAACTTGCAGTGGGACTGGTGACGGCAGGTAAGAGACTGGAAAGCCTGGTCCCGGGACTGGCTACTGAAGAGTCGCCGCAGGCCGGCGAGACGCTCCTCTTACGCACCTACGCGATGACACTGGGACTCTGGCAGGCGCTGGCCTATCCGAAAGCGCTCCTGCCGATCCTGAACGAGCCGACGCTCTTGCCTTTGAACCGCCAGTTCACCTCCGAGATCGAGGGCACCATCGAGAGCCTCTGGCGCGGCGAGTTAGACCGCGCCCGATTGCAGAACCCTCCGGAAGACGCAGGCAAGATCTAGTCGGGACCGACCCGGGCCCGACCCCGGGACGGGACAGATCCGACCGCGCGAAACGGTCAGATCCGCTTGGGGCACGCTCCGCCCTCGCCACAAAACAGGAATGCTCCTAGTGCTTGGCGCGGTAGATGCGATTACTCTGCCGGTTCTCCGCCCCCTGGATGCGCGCCTGAGCCCCAGCGCCAACATGGCCGTTGGCCCCGGCGCGTGCCTCCAGGCGGTCATCGTGGGCCTGGCCGCGTTCGAGTCCGGCGACCTGTCGATTGTTGAGCTGGCCCGACCGGATGCCCTGCCCGATGCGCTTTTCCTGGTTGGCATCACGCGCCACATCAGCTTGCATGCGCCGCGAAGACACGGAGTTGGGATTGCCCGTGATGCCATTGTGCTTGTCCTGATAGATCGCGTTGCTCTCGCGATTTTGCGCGTTGTTGATCTGGCGCTGTTCCTGGGAGGTCAGGGGTCCTTTACTCAGATCGCGCGCTTCCATGTGGTCGATGCCGGCCTCGCCGCGCTCGAGCTGGCTCGCCTCGCGGGTCGTGAGCTGGCCTGATTGCAGGCCCTGCTCGATGCGGTCTTGCTGGTTCACATCGCGCTGTACCGCGGTCGCATCGGCCTGGGCGAATGCTTCCGAACTGCAGGCGCCCACGAGGGCGAAAGCACAAAGGGCTAGGGTGGTTTTCATGGCGCATATCCTCTAGAGATGGATCGGGTGGCGTACTGAGACGACACGACCATTCTGTCGAGGCATTCGGTGACAAGGGGTGTCGAGCCTGTAAGAGACTGTAAGAAGAGTCTCCAAAAAACCGCAAGGGGCTAGACAATCCCACGCGCATGCAGGACTGCGATGGCCGCGCTCGAGTAGCCCAGCTCCTCCAAGATCGCATCGGTATGGGCCCCCAAACCCGGGATATCCCCCATCCGGTAATCGAATTGATCCGATGCGCCCGGCGGTAAGAGCGCTGGAATCGTGCCATCTGGAATCCCGACCGTGACCCAGCGTTCCCGGGCCTTCAATTGGGGATGCGACCAGACGTCGGCCATGGTGTTCATGCGCGCGTTGGCGATCTGGGCTTGGTCGAGCCGGGCCAAGACCTCCTCGCTCGTGAGCTGGGCGAAGACCTCGAGGATCAAGGTCTCGAGTGCCGTGCGATGCAGATGGCGCTTGGCATTCGAGCTAAAACGCTCGTCGACGGCCACGCGAGGCTCGGCCAGCACGATCTTGCAGAAGGCGACCCATTCGCGCTCGTTTTGCAGACCCAGCATGACCGTCTGCCCGTCGCCCGTTGCGAACGGGCCGTAGGGGTAGATGGTCGCATGTGCCGCCCCGGAGCGCGCCGGGGGCGAAGCACCCTCGAATGCGTAATAGAGCGGGTAGCTCATCCACTCGGTCAGCGCCTCGAGCATCGACACGTCAATGTGCGCGCCCTCACCCGTGCGCCCCCTGGCGAGGAGCGCGGCCAGGATACTCGAGTAGGCATACATGCCGGCGGCAATGTCGGCAATCGATGCCCCCGCCTTTGCAGGATCGGCTGCGGAACCGGTCACCGACAGGAAGCCCGCCTCGCTTTGGATCAAGAGGTCATAGGCCTTCTTGTCGCGATAAGGGCCGTCCTCGCCATACCCGGAAATATTGCAGACCACGAGCTCGGGTCGGGCGCGGCGCAGGGCCTGGGCCCCCAGGCCCATCCGCTCGGCGGCACCCGGCGCGAGGTTCTGCACAAAGACATCGGCACGGCCGATGAGCGCCTGAAGGATCGTCTGGGCCTCAGGCGACTTCAAATCGAGGGTCAAGCTCTCCTTGCCGCGATTGACCCATACGAAATGCGACGACAGCCCTCTCACTCGTTCGTCATAAGCCCGGGCGAAATCGCCGACCCCAGGGCGCTCGATCTTGATGACGCGCCCTCCGAGGTCGGCCAGGTGGCGGGTGCAAAGCGGAGCTGCAATGGCATGCTCGAGCGCAATGACGGTCAAGCCATCGAGGGGGCGGGGGCGGTTCACGATCAGATCAGCATCTATCGGTCAGCGGGGGGATCCCAGGCGATGGAGCGCCAGATGGCTGGCCAGTTCTCGGCCCAGCAACAGTGATGATCATATCCCTTTAGGATCTGCACCTTCGCCCCGAGAACGCGCACAGCAAATTCTTCCAGCAGTTCGGGCGGCACAATCCGATCTTTCTCGCCCGCAAGATGGATTTGCGGCACGCGTTGCAGCGCGCTCACATCGTCGACTGGATCCAGCGAGCCCGTCAAGGGCGAGACGCGGTGCCAGGCGGTCCACGCACGATGATCGAGATTTCCGGCGACCGTCACCAAGCCCACGACATCGGTCCTGCGTAGAGCCAGGAGGGCCGCGACCGAGGCGCCCCCGGAATATCCGACGAGGATCAAGCGTTGCGCCCGAAAGCGCTCGCGCAGCCCGTCAAGCGCTGCACTCATCGCGCCGATGACCTCGGGTGAAAAGCGAGCCGTGGTCCAGTAGCGCTCGGCGCAATGCGCGCCCTCCTTCAGGTACTGACACGGTCGATCCAGGACCGCCCGGTTGCCATCGGGCTGCGCCAAGGCCAGCTGCAGGGCCATCGGAGAGAGCGGTGTTGGGTCTGAGGAGGGTCTGTCGTCCGCAATGTAGGCTAGCCCGTCCCCCTCGATATAGACGACCAGCTGATCGCCCGGATCGATCTGGGTCGGAATCCAGACCAAGAGCTCGAAGAGGGCCGTATGGACCGTCTGGCTCTCCCAACCATGGGATTGAGCGAGTGCATGCGCATCTTGGCGACGCTCCGTGCTCGAGGGCCAGGTGGTGCATGCCACGAGAGCCAAAGAAGCCAACGCCGTCAGGAGTGCGGGTACAGCGCCAGAGACCGCCCGGGCAGTGCCTCTCATCGCGCGGGCGCGAATTCGGCCAGGGACTCGATGAGCGGATCGAGGAATTTTTCGTAATGGCGCCAGCGCCCGACGGAACTTGAGTAGAGGGGCCTGCGCACCTGGAAGACGCTGGCGGTACGCACTGGCCGCCGGGTCATGAAGAAGGCCATGCACGCGTCGTTCCAGGGCAGGCCGCAGAAGTCGAAAATCCGGCGCGCCTGGCCCTCCAGGTCCGCGACGATGTCCTCGTACTGCACCTCCAAAAAGGCCCCGGGCACGAGCGAGCGCCAATGCGCCATCAGGCGGGCATAGCTGGCGTAGTGGCGGCCCAACTCGGTCAACGAGTAGGTCGCCGGCTGGGGACGGCTGAACAGGCGCGTAAAGCACGACAGACACGTGTCCAGAGGATCGCGCCGGACGTGGATGATGCGGGCGTTGGGCAGAAGGAGCGGGATCAGTCCAAGGACCAGGTAGTTGGCCGGCATCTTGTCGGTGACGCGCCGAGCGTTGGGCGCGCGCTCGATCTGTCGCGCGACATAGTGGCGAGCCCAGCTAGAGAGAGTCTCGCGCGTCAGGCCGGAGAGGTTTTCGGGGAAGGCTGCCGGTTTGCTGGCACCTCCAGACCCGCGAACGATCTCCAGCAGATCGCCCACTTCTCCGGCCCCGTAAACCTCGGGGTGGCTCGCGATGATCTGCTCGGTGAGCGTGGTGCCCGAGCGCGGCATGCCCAATACGAAAATCGGGGTATCCGAAGGATCACCTCCCCCGCGCAGGCGTTCAATAAAATCGGGGTTGACGATCGCAGCGATGCGCAGTGCCAGCGCCTCATCGGCCTGCGCGTCATACTCGAATTTGCTCCGGTTGCAGCGGGCGCCTTCCTGGAAATGCGTGAAGGCGGCAGCATAATCGCCTAGGTCGTCGTACGCTTTACCCAGCGCATAGTGTACCGAGATCCGCTTACCCAGGCGCAGCGCGTCGCGCTTTTCTGCCTGCGCCGAAAGCGTCTTCAGGATGACGTCATCACGTCGGACCGGGGCGGCCTGCACGAGTTGGAAACAGGCCCCGACATGTTCGGGATCGAGGGCGAGCGCCTCATGTAAGAGCGCGCGACCTTCCTCGAGCCTGCCCATCTCCATACGCAGGTTGCTCAGGCCAACCAGGGCGTCGGGAGTCTTCGGATCCAGCGCGAGCGCGCGTTGGTAAGCCGCCTCGGCCGCGTCGGACTCCCCGAGGTCCGCCCGAATCGAGCCCAGCTGCAGATACGCGTTGGCCATCGGCGACCCAAGCGCAATCGCCTCATCCAAGAGCGCGACCGAGCCGAGCGGATCACCCAGTTCGTGTCGGACAACCGCCAATCCGACCAGAGCTTCGGGGTAACCGCGGCGCAGCTGAAGCGCCCGGCCGAAGAGCGCCCTCGCCTCCTCCGCTTGGTCCATCTGCAGGCGCGCAAGTCCCAAGTTGCACAGGGCCTCGGGATAGTCCGGTCTTAACTCAAGCGCCCTCTGCAACGCGACCACGGCCAGGCGGGGATTCTCGTCTTCGACAAGCACCGCTCCCAGATTGCTGAGCGATTCGAGATAGTCGGGCTCAGCCGCCAAGGCCTTCTGATACCACTGGGCTGCTTCGCTGAGATTCTTTCGCCTGCGCTCGATGCTTCCCAGATTGTTCAAGGACTGAACCAGTTGCGGCACGATCGCAAGCGCCTTCAGGTGTGCGGTCTGTGCGGCGTCATCCTGGCCGCGATCGTAGAGGGCGATTCCCAGGTTGCTGTGGGCCGAGGCCATGTTCGGATCCAGTTCCACGGCCCGCTGACCACGCCGGATCGCCTCGTCCACGTTTCCCATCTGGCGATACATCTCAGCCAGATTCGACTGGAACAGCGCAACATCTCCTTTGAGTTCGACGGCCTTGGCGACCCAATCGATCGCGAGCTCGATGCGACCCGCCTGATAGGCGACGACACCAAGAAGATGCAGTGCATGCGCGTGCCTGGGTTGCGCCTCCAGAATCTGCTTGAGTATCGCTTCGGCTTCGCCGAGCCGACCGGCGCTCTGGTGCTTGGCGGCACGCTCGAGCGCGTGCTCGACGTTGCATTCTGCCGCGGATCGTTCTGTCGACGCGCAAGGGGACAGGGTCCGGGTCGGAAGGCTCTGGCGGCTTCCCGCTTCCCGGATCGGCAGTTGGGCCAGGGCCAGTCGCACTGCCTCGATCGCACTGGGCCAATCGCCCCAAGTCGCTTGACTGAAGATCCGAAGAGTCGGATACCAAGGACTGTCTTGCCGAGCGGAGAGCCAGCGCCATTCGTTGTCGAAGCGATTGAGCAGCCATACCGGACGCCCCAGGCCACCCGCAAGATGCACCATCGCCGAGTCGATGGAGATGACCAAGTCGAGATTGGCGACGAGTGCCGCGGTGTCGGCGAAATCGTTGAGTTCGCCGGTCCAGTCGAACCAGTGCAAGATTTCGGGTACGGCTACCGGAAGATCATCTGGCGCCCATTTCTGCAAACTCACCCAGGTGATGCGTGTATCGCCCAAGAGGGGCGCGATCTGGTCGAGCCTGAGGCTGCGGCGCCGGTCATATTGATGCGCCTTGCGCCCGGCCCAGGCGATCCCTACACGAAAGCCCCCAGGATCCACGCGCAGAAGACGTTCTTTCCAGTAGTTCCGCGCGCCCGCGGGCACCTGCAGATAAGAAAGTGTAGCGGGGACGTTCCCCAAACGCGTGCCCAATGCGCGCGGTAGCGACAACAGCGGGCATTGCAGGTCCCAATCCTCGTAGCTCGTGGGCATCCGCGTAAAAAAGCAGCTCTCATCGCCAAAGGTGTTCTCCAAAAGACGCAGCGTCGGCGCCGAGCAGGCGAATCCCACGCGGGCAAAGCGTGTTGCGACCAAGGGCAGGTAGCGGCTGAACTGGAAGGTGTCACCAAAACCCTGTTCGGTGATCACAAGCAGGCGCAATCTCGAAGTGCCTGCCTCTCCATTCCATTGCGGCAGGGGACAGAGCGGCCGATTGAGCACCCCTTCTTGACTTTCTGCCGAGCCGCTCCACCGCGCCTCATAATTCTCCCACCCTCGTTCCCAATCCCCCAGCTTCAACTGCAGCATGCCCAGATTCAAGCGCGCCATCGCCAACTCGGGCGCGGTTCTGACCGCCGCCTCGAAGCAGCTCAGCGCCTCTTCGAGCCGACCGAGCTCCTGCAGCAGAAAACCCATGCTGTTCAACGCCAGCGCAAGCTCTGGATCGAGTTGGAGCGCGCGCTCGTAGCATTCGAGCGCTTGCGCAAAGCGCCCGTGCTTGTAGTGTTCGATCCCTTCATTGTGCGAGGCATGCGCCGATCGAGCCGCTTCCAGATGGTTTGAGGATGGTGCCGCTCCCGCCGGGATAACTTCGCGCGGGTCAGGTCCGGGCAGCCCGTCCCGGAGCCGACAGTCCGCCAAGCCGTCGGCCTCGCAGTAGGGCCCCACGAGTTCATAGAGCGGGCCCAGGTGCTGGGCGAAGTGCTTCCAGCGTGCCAGCGAACTCGTGTAGATCGGCTTTCTGACCTGGGCGACGCTGGCCGTGCGGACCAGCCGCGGATTCCGATGGAACTCCAGACAGCTGGGATCCCAGGGAAGGCCCACGAACTCGAGCACGCGACGCGCCTCCTCTTCGGTATGGGTCACCAGGCGCTCGTAGGACAGGTCCAGGATGCGTTCTGCCGGGAGCACCCGGTGCCAGTGCTCCATGAGCGTCCTGTAGCGGGCATAGTATCGTCCGAGCGTACCCTGGTCATAGGCGAACTCCATCGTGTCATTGAACAGGCGCGCAAAACACGAGAAGCACGAATCCATTGGATCGCGCATCGCGTGAATGATCTTCGCATTCGGCAACGCCAGATGAATCAGCCCGAGGTAGAAGAAATTGGCCGGCATCTTATCGGTGATGAAGGCGCTTTGGGGCGCCCGCTTCCCGACCCGCTCGAGATAGCCGGAACCGATGGCTCGAAGTTGGCCCGCGTCCAACTCGAGGGCGTCAGAGCCGAGCGGTGGGGTACCGGTCGCTGCAGAAATGACCTCATGCAGATCGGTAATCTCGCCCGCTCCGAAGACGCTTGCGTGACTGCAAAGAATCTGCTCGAACAAGGTGGTCCCGGAGCGCGGCATACCGACGATGAAGATCGGTGTACGCGCGTCCTCGAGCGTCTTCCAGGATCGGCGAGCCGCGAAATAATCCGCGTCGAATGTTGCAATGATGCGCGCGAGAACCGCTTCCGCGCGGGCTTCGTCCATGGGCAGCAACTGGTGCTGCATCCGGTTCCCCTCGTCGTAGGCGAGAAAGGCCCGATCATAGTCGCCGATGTCTTCGAGCGCCTTACCAAGGGCGAACGCATGGCGAATGCGTGCATCGCTGGCCAGTGCTGCCCGCCCGGGCCAGAGAGCTTCGAGCGCCTTGACGTGCGGGTCGCCCTGAGTGTAGGTCTTTAGCGACGAGAGGTTGTAATGCGCTTCGACAAACTGGTCTCGCCCTGCGATGGCAGCCTCGAACGAGGCGCGTGCCTCGTCGAGCCGCCCCTCGCCGACATGGATTGCGCCCAGATTGTTCTGCGCCTCGGCATGCTGGGGATTCAACGCGACGGCCTTGGCGTAGCACTTCTTTGCAGCGCGCAAGTCGCCTTCTTGTTCAAGCGCTGCGCCCAGATTGTTCCAGGCAAGGCCATGGTTGGGGTCAATCCGGACGGTCTTTCGATACGATTGAAGCGCTTTTGCGCGACTGTTCGAAGCGGCGTAGGCCAGGGCAAGATGGTAGTGCGCGCAGGCATCCTTGGGCGCGAGTTGGGTCGCAGCCAGACCGCACGCAATGGCCTCTTCGGACCGACCCAGCCGACAGAGGACTTCGCAGAGGCTACGCTGGTAGAGGGCTGTCCGCGGCTCAAGCAGTATCGCTTTCGCAAAGCATTGGCTGGCCGACTCGAGCTCACCCGACTGGACCGCCAATAACCCGATACCGTGCCATGCCGAGGCGCACGCCGATTCAGTCCCGATCAGGGCCCTGTAGATCGCGCGAGCCTCACCCGCGCACCCAGCCAGGCAGAGTTGGGCCGCTCGATCGAGAAGGACTTGGGTATCGCCGAGCTGGGTGGGCGCCATGTTAGCGGATGCGGGGGGCTAAGGCGCCGCACATGTTCTCACCTCGGTCCCAAGTCGCACACTTTGAGCCGAACTTCCGGAATAAGACCTCGCCATCTTTTTGTCATCGAGCAAGATAGTCCGAGCCGAAGGGAACCAGGGGCAGGCCCTTCAACGGCCCTCTGGCAAGCGACACGACCCGTAACTCAGTAGGACCAGCGCACTTTCACTGAGACTGACTGGTTCGTGAAACCATCACGCTTTTCGACATCGTAGCGCGCGGTGATCTCAGGACCGTTTTTCGGAACGTACAGGAGACCTAGTCCCGCCAACACCATCCACGGCTTTTCTGCGACGCCATTGGTGGCAAACGACAGCCCCGGAGCTCCGGCATAGGCGGCTGTGATCGAGGTCTGCCGGGCGAGCGAATCGTAACTGGCGCCCAGACTTGCGAACAAACTCATATCATCGGCCATTTTCTGTGAGAGCTTGGCGTTGGCCGAGGTGAGGAACTGCTCAAAGGTCTGTCTCGGGACCCGCAGATCGAGTGGGCCCGCTCCGGATTCAAAGTAGCTCTGATCCCCGACCCAGGTATAGTCGGCACGCACCGACGGGGTAAGGACTGTGCTCTCGCCCAAGGGGATGGAGCGTCCTATGCCAATGGCCGCGTGCGCGGTGTAGGAGTCGTAGCTCGCCTTGGCGGTCGCGCCGGTCAGATCGATCTGTCTTTGACCACTGTTCCAATTATTGCCGACATCAAGCTGATAGTTCAGTTCGGTCTGCGCATCCAGACTCGTGCTGCCATAGCCAGCCAATTCATATAGCGCGATCTGATCGCCGGCCGGGGCGATCGAGGAAGTGCTGCTGACATCGGCTGTCGCCACCACGAACGCCATACCCAGGCGGGTCGTGTTCGAAATCGCTGCGTCAACGCCCATCCCCAGGCCGCCGACGTTCGCCTTGAATCCCGCCGCTCCATTGCTGTTGGACTGATCCGCCCAGGATCCGAAGGGTTTCAACCAGACATTTTGGTCTTCCAGAACAATGTCGCCCGAGGAGAGGCCATGGTTGGCATCGATGCGCGCCTGGACCACGCGATTCATGTCCGATAAGAAGCCCGCCGTCGCCAGGGGGCTCGCACCCGTCAGGAGCGGCAGCGTTCCCGTGACCGCGTTGGACACTTCCTGGCTGGTCTCGAACTTCCCCAAGGCCGTGGTCACCGTGTTCATCGAGCCAAGACCCGTGCCACCAATGAGCCGATCCAGAACGATCGCCGCACCCACGGCGGGAAGGTTGCCGTTCACCTTCACGTCATGCAATACCGAGGCATTGGCCGCGATGACGAGATTGACGTCATCTCCGTGCACGTGTCCGGAGAAGCTGAAGAGGCTCGAATTGTCCGTGACATCAAAGGTCGACGCGCTGAGAGACCCTGCGCTGATCACTCCGGTCAAGGTCTGGCCGCTGGCGAGGGTGTTGATGTTGGCGACGTCCACCTCGATCTTGGCGGCTGAGGGCAAGGTCGCGCTGCCCGATACGAGGAGTTTACTGTAGTCGCTCTTGCTCGAGGCGCCGATACCAAACACACCTGTGGCTGCCTGGGTGTAGTCTCCCGTGATCGTCGCGGCAACGCCGCGTCCCACCGAGAGCGTTCCTGCATTGGTCACGCCCTGGCTGACCGTGATGCCGGCATTGTCGTGAACGCTCGAGCTCATGACACCCATCGCGAAGGTAGCGCCGGGAGATACGGCAAAGGATTGCACGACGAACGCATTGGTGCCAGTGAAGGTAGCACCGCTATTGATCGTGACCACCGCATTGGGGGCCAGCACATCGCCCACGAACTTCGCAGTGTTCGCGCCCACGATGTCGATCGCCTCGAGCGACGCCATGGCAGGGGTGTCGATCGAGTAATTACGTGCAGCGATCACGGCGCTGTTCAATACCCCGCCCGAGACCGTGCTGAGGGCGTCGATCGCGTATTGACTTCCCGCGATCGTGCCACTGTTGATGATCGCACCCGAGATCGTGCTCTGAGCCACGAGGGCAATACCCACCTCGCCACCCGATATGACCGCGCCCACGGCGTTGTTCACCCCCTTGATGGTAGAACCCACGCCGGATGTGAGGATACCGTCGTTGGCTCCTGCAATCTTGCCGCTGTTGGTGATGCCACCTGCAATCGTGCTGGCCGAGTTGACACTGATTCCAGCTACCGCTCCAGAGATCGTACCTCCTACGCTGTTGCTGATCCCGCGCGCAATCGAGGATCCGCTTTGCAGGCTGATGCCGGCACCCGTACCCGAAATCAGTCCGCTATTGACAATGGCGCCCGTGATCGTGGACCGATGCAGTCCGATCCCGGCCGTGGCATCGCAGCAGCCGCCACCCAGACTCGAGATCGTCCCGGCGTTGTTGATGAAATCCACCCTACCCCGCTCCAGCGAGATACCGCTTGCACCGGAGATGACGCCGCCGCGGCTGTTCGTGATACCGCCGCTGACTTGGGCCTGACTGGCGATAAGAACCCCGGCCCAATTCGGCGCGGTGATGGTACCGCTGTTGGTGATGCCAGCCGTGACCGAGGCGCCCAAATCTTCGACATCGATGCCGCTTTGGATACCGGTGATCTTGCCGGCATTGTTGATGAAGTCGACTGTCGCAGCACCGATTGAGATACCGCTTGCGCCCGAGATGACTCCAGTGCGGCTGTTCGTGATGCCGCCACTCACCTGCGCCTGCCCGGCAACGTACACGCCCGCGAGGAGCGTGCCTTCGATCGTGCCGCCGTTAAGGATCCCCCCGCTTAGGCGCGCTCCGGCACCGGTCACGGCGATCCCGGCGACACCCCCAGTGATCGTTCCGGAGTTCGAGATCCCATTAGTGACCACGCTGGCCGTGCCGACGACTTCAATGCCGATGTTGTCAGCGCTGATGACGCTCTGGCTGCCGCTGTTAGTGATTCCGCCCGCCACCGTGCCTTGCGAGACGAAGATCCCGATAAAGTTGTTGTTTTCGCAGCAAGGAGCAAGCGTCGTTGACGATGCGATCGTGCCGTGATTCGTTATCGAACCCACGCTCGCGGAATTCGTGATCAGTACCGCAGGATATCCATCAGTCCCACCGATGATACTGTTGTTCACAAGGGATTGACCGTCGCTCAACTGCTCGGCCCCCGGAGAGTTCCCATACACCGGAGCGTTCACGGTCACGGTCTGCCCCATGGCAGAAGCCGCGCCCAGGGCCAGAAAAGCAACACCGATGCAGCGTGCCAGAACGGTCTGGCCGGGACATGAGCTCTTACCTCGACCGCGAGCATGCTCATGTGCAACGATGAAGCTCCCGCGAGTCTCGCTCCAGACGGTCCGATAGGCTTTATTCATATGGGTGGTTGATCGTGAGTAGAGTTGTTGGCATCCCAGGTCAAGCATTGCGAATGAAGAGAATCTTGATTGCCTGTCGAAGATATAGGAGCAGCACGCGCATGCGCCAATCGGGCAATACCTGATAGAGCCCCTCCTGACCCTTAGGACTCCATAAGGAACCCTGCGGAGAAGCAGGAGCCTTCTGGCAGTTTGTTGGTGCCAAGAGTCTGCTCGGAAGTGGGGTGGATGAGAGTGATCGCAGATCGGCGTGTTGACGAGGAACAGTTGACGCAGAGCGACCTGACATGGGAGTCGAGATGCCTTTCACTCAAGGCGCAAGGCTGACTTTCGAGTGGCGCGCCATACGGGTGACTACATATAACCAGAAGCGCAACGTTCCCGGATCCGCCGAACTCCTCGTTGACTTACGGGAGTAAAGCGGGCTCAATCGAGTTGCGGCCTCACATGCGCGTGCGACAGAGAGGCCCACGTGAATCCTCACCGACTGTTCGATTTCTTGCATTCGCTTTGCCGCAGCACGTGCGTTGGAATATCTCCAGACCAACTGGCGTGGCTGTGGCAATCCGAAGCCGCTTCAGGGAGCGATCGAGAGGATAGAGCCTGGCTCAACTGTAAGTTCAGGGAAACTCAGGGAGATTCAGCATGGACGTCAACATTCACCACGTACCACCCACCGCTTCTTCGGAGACGATGACCACCAGACTTCGTGATGGTCCTGGTGAGCCTGAGGCCCAGTCGCTCGTCGAGAAGACCCTGCTTCAGCTCTACGGCTACGCCGTCAATGGCAATCCGGAGTTCGAATCAATGAAGATCGACACGGCGAAGGACCTGGCGGACGTGTATCGAAGCGATGCACGCTCTCTCGAGGCACAGATCAATTCATTGATCCGCTGGCAGGACACGAAGGCGGCCACACAAGCATTTGTGACGGGCCTTGGAGGACTCCTTTCGCTCCCCCTCCCATTGCCTGCCGAATTGACGGGGTTGTTGTTCGTGCAGCTCCGCATGATCGCCGCCATTGCGCATATGTGCGGAAAGGATCTCCGTGATGAGAGGGTGCAGACCTTCACGCTGCTCTGCCTGGCCGGAAATCATGCAATCGATATTCTCAAGGAGGCCAGAATCGATACCACGAGGCAACTCACCCTGAGCATCCTGAAGGAACTCAGCGGCGAGACCCTCAGAGCGATCAACCGAGCCGTGGGCTTCCAACTGATTACGAAGGGTGGCACGACAAGCCTGTTGAATCCGAAGAAAGCCTTCCCGTTGGTTGGCGGGGCCGGTGGTCGCTTCGATATGCTTTCGACGATTGCCGTGGGCAATGTTGCGCGGAACCGGTTCATGGCGGACATGCCCAATGGCAAACCCAACGACTCAAACCTGGAGTTCGTCGATGCCTAACCAGGGCAATCCGCGCATGCGGCCACCGATGACGAATTCGCGGACTTGTGTTGGATCGCAATTGCGCTTCGATGTCGGCTACCCGCACCCGCCTTGTGATTGAGTGAGCCGACCCTTTGGAGCCAGTCCGCCTCTACAGGTATCGAGGCAGGAAATGGTCGGACCACTGGGCTCCGACACGACATCTGACGGGAGCTTCCACGTCATTGAAGTGCACTGCCGTGATGCATGTGCCGCTCCCGCAGGAGAGAGAATATGGATGTTCCACACCTGGCTAAGAAGGATTTTGTCCTGCGTTGGCCGGAGAGCGGTCAAGTTCGATTTGAGCAGTCGATTACCGGCGATGAACCCTGCGAAGTCGAATTTCGTAACGG
>CAJCID010000203.1 GCA_903970305.1 Rhodospirillales bacterium
ACCCGCCGTGCGCGCAGATCGCGAGAATCGGGTTCCCCTAGAGCACTTCGGCGGCATGGTCGGCAAGACGCGAACGCTCACCTCGTTGCAGGGTGACGTGGCCGCTGTGGCTCCAACCCTTAAAGCGATCCACGACGTAGGTCAGCCCGCTCGAGCCTTCGGTCAGGTAGGGCGTGTCGATCTGCGCGATATTGCCCAGGCAAATCACCTTCGTGCCAGGACCGGCCCGCGTGATCAGGGTCTTCATCTGCTTGGGCGTGAGATTCTGGGCTTCATCGATGATGAGGAACTTGTTGATGAAGGTGCGTCCGCGCATGAAGTTCAGGCTCTTGATCTTGATGCGTGAGCGGATCAAGTCCTGCGTGGCCGCGCGGCCCCAGTCCCCGGCCGAATCATCGGTCTTGTTCAGCACGTCCAGATTGTCGTCGAAGGCGCCCATCCAGGGCGACATCTTTTCTTCCTCGGTACCCGGCAGAAAGCCGATGTCCTCGCCCACCGGTACGGTCACGCGCGTGACGATGATTTCGGTGTACGTCTTGCTCTCGAGCACCTGCGTTAGGCCCGCGGCAAGCGCGAGCAGCGTCTTGCCGGTACCGGCCTGGCCAAGGAGCGTCACGAAGTCGCAGTCCGGATTCATGAGGAGGTTCAAGGCGAAATTCTGTTCCCGATTGCGCGCCGTGATGCCCCACACCGCGTTCTTGCTGTGGGCATAGTCGCGCAGGGTCTTCAGCACCGCGGTCTTGCCGCTGATCTCCTTGACCTGGGCGTAGAGCGGCGCACCGTCGCCTTCGAAGAAGACGAATTCGTTGACGAGAAAGCTGCCGACCTGCGGACCGGTGATGCGATAGAAGGTGAAGCCGCCCTGTTGCCAGCTCTCGACTCCCTTGCCATGTCGCTCCCAGAAATCTGGCGGCAGCTGGCGGATTCCGGTGTAGAGCAGGTCCGTATCCTCGAGGACCTGGTCGTTGTAGTAATCCTCGGCGGGCAGCCCCAAGGCGCGCGCCTTGATGCGCATGTTGATGTCCTTGGACACCAGCACCACCGGGCGCGCGGGGTGCGATTCCTGCAAGGCACGCACGACACCCAGGATCTGGTTGTCGGCCTTGCCGACCGGTAATCCCGAGGGGAGCGCCAGCGAGACCGCGTGGGTCTGGAAGAAGAGTTTGCCCTGCGCATCCTTGTTGCCCAGTTTCGACAGTTCGATGCCTTCTTCGATGTCCTCTGTGGAATGGGCGATGAGGGCGTCAAGGGAGCGGCTCACCTGGCGCGCATTGCGCGCCACCTCGGACATGCCCTTTTTGTGGTTGTCCAATTCCTCGAGCGTCATCATGGGCAGGTAGACGTCATGCTCCTCGAAGCGAAACAAGGACGTCGGATCGTGCATCAGGACGTTCGTGTCGAGCACGAAGAGCTTGGCGGGCTCGTCCGCCAAGGGCCTGCGGCGCGGCGTGGTCTGATCCGAGGTGACGACCGAGAGTACCGGGCCTTGCGGCGCCCGGGTCGTCTCGGCAGGCGCCGGATGCGCCTGGGGTGTCTCCCGGACTACCGGGACGGGCGCTTTTGGCGCCGCCTCGGTCTTTCGGGCCGGCTTCGCCCGAGGTTTGGATTTGTTGGCTTCCTCAATCGCGCTTTCTGACAGCAGTGCAGCGGGCTTGCTCGGCAGTTTGGGAAGTGGCATCGTGTCGGAGGTTCCGGGTGGTGAGATGAAGGCGGAGGTCGCGGCTTTCAGCGGATGAAAAAGCAAAGGCCGACTGCCCGTGCGGCTTGCACAGACAGACGGCCTTCTCGGTACAGAGGGTCAATGGAGGGAAGTCCTGTACGTCTCGTGTGGTTCTGTGTTCTTGGCAAAAGCCCCGGATCGCTTACAAACCTTGAACATACTTTAGCACTTCTTCCACGTGTCCGGGAACCTTCAGACCGCGCCATTCGTGGATCAGGACGCCCTCTTCGTCGAGGAGGAAGGTACTGCGCTCGATCCCGATGCTGACCTTGCCATAGAGTTTTTTCTCTTTCATGACACCAAAGAGCTGGCAGAGCGTCTCCTCGGGGTCTGAGATCAGCTCGAACGGAAAGGCCATGTTGGTCTTGAATTTCTGGTGCGAGGCGAGACTGTCCCGGGAAATACCGACCACCTCGGCCCCCGCCTTCTTGAAGGCCTTGTATTGGTCGCGAAAATTCTGCCCCTGGGTCGTGCAGCCCGGCGTCGCATCCTTGGGATAGAAATACATCACGAGCTTCTTGCCCTTGTAGGTATCGAGGCTCACGGGCCCGGCGGTGGATTGTGCCGAGAAGGATGGGACGGGTTTATTCAGCGCCACTTTCATGCTGTTCTCCATTTGTAACGCCGCTCTCGCAAGCGGACGCATCTGGTTACAAAATCCACGTCCGGGGCCGCCCCTTTACGTAGACGATTCGGGCCGCCACGCGTTCTAATAGGTAGGTCCAAGAACCCGTTTGGGCTAGGCAGTTTGGCCTCACTCTTGTAGAGGAGAAAGTCATGTTCAAGAAAATCCTGCTTTGCGGCCTCGCCGCATCCAGCCTGGCATTGGTCAGCCTCCCCGCGCAGGCGCGCGTGTTCTTCTCGGTGGGCGTGGGCATTCCAGGAGTCGTCGTTGCGGCCCCGGCCTATGCCCCCGGCCCGGTCGTGGTCGCCGGACCCGGCTTCTATCCCAGGGCACCCTACTACGGGCCCTACTTCTACCGGGGTCCCGGTTACTACTATCGCGGGGGCTATTATGCCCGTCCGGGGTATCGGGATTATTACCGCGGTGGTCATCCCGGGGCGTATCGTCGTTGATTGGGCCGTTTGATCGAGACGTCTGATTCGGCAGCAGGTTCGGCCTCTGACTAGGCCACAGGCGCTCCGGCCACCATCAGTTCGCCGGAGCGTCCTGCGACCGATCCAAACGCAAATTTGCGCACCGGAAAGGTCTTTGGATCCAGTTTCCCGAAATACCCCCCCATGGTGTCGCATTCGTAGCCCTGTTCACGCCAACCCTTAAGGAGGGTTTCGAAGGCCGGCAGCAACTTTGCGCCTTCGAGCTCAGCATGGAGGGTAAAGACATGATCGCGCAGGCCTTCTGCGCTGATTTCGAGAATGCGCCTGGCAGCGCCCTTTGCGTCGAGGCCATCGAGACCAATCAACTCGTCCAGTGTTGGCAAGCTCGTTGGAATCTGCGTGCAGCGCAGCACCTCCCCTTCCAATTCCACCCGGTAGGGCCCTTCGTATCCCCGAGCACTCGTGCGCCCGTCCGAGGCATAGTCCATGCCCCAGGCGTCGAGTTGGCGTAGGGCCCAGGCATTCATCTGCCAGCCCGCGGCCCCGTGCGTGGCGGGGAGTTGCCCGAAGATCTCGACGAAGCGCGCATAGGCCTGCTCCATCTGGCTTCGTGTCCAGGGTGCATCCTTGTTCCTGACATGGTCTTGCCAGACGACATGGTCCCAGGTGTGGATGCCGACCTCGTGCCCGGCATCGCGCGCTTGGCGCAGGGTCAAAGCGCAGCGCCTGCCGATGTCCGGACCGGGCAGGAGGGTGCCGTAGAGAAGGGTTTTTATGCCGTAGTGCTCAACGACCGAGGTGCGCTGCACCTTGGCGAAAAAGCCCGGGCGAAAGACCCGCCGGATGGCGCGACCGGTGTGATCAGGCCCAAGACTGAAGAGAAACGTCGCCTGCAGGCCTTCTCGGCCAAACAGATCGAGCAGCCGCGGGACGCCCTCTTCGGTGCCGCGCAGCGTATCGACATCGACCTTTAAGGTCAGCGTGGGCATGGTTCTCAGTCGAGCGCAGCGAGGCTTGTGAGCGCGGGACCGGTGACGCGGGTGATGCGCCAGTCAGGCAGCATCTGCGCTCCCAGGCTCTGGTAGAACCGCTGGGCGTCGGTGTTCCAATCGAGCACCGACCATTCGAAGCGCCCGCAGCCGCGCGCCACAGCCAGGCGCGCCAGATGGATCAGCACCGCGCGCCCGAGACCTCGTCCCCGGAATTCGGGTTTCACGAAAACGTCCTCGAGGTACAGACCGCGCCGCCCGAGAAAGGTGGAGAAATTGTGAAAGTAGAGCGCGAAGCCGACTGGTTCGCGCTCTTCGGGCACGCGCACGAGCACAGCCTCGACGGTGGCCTTGTCGGAAAAGAGCGCGCCCGTGAGATCGGCCGGAGTCGCCACGACCAGGTGCGCGAGCTTCTCGTACTCGGCCAGACCGACGATGAGCGCATGCAGTGCCTGTTCGTCTCCGGGGACGGCGGCGTGAATCGAGAAGGCAGGTGAACTCACCTCGCGCCTAGTCCACCAGGTCCCGGGCCAGTGCCACCTGTCCCCGATAGGCGTCGAAGATCTTGCGCAGCGCCGCATCCATCTTGACACGCGGCTGCCAGTCCAGTTCCAGGCAGGTGTTCTCGATCTTCGGGACGCGATTTTGCACGTCCTGGTAGCCGCCACCGTAGTAATCCTCGGAGGTCGTCTCGACGAGCTGAACGCGCTGGGCGCTCGCGGCATATTCGGGATACTCGGCGGCAAGCTTGAGCATCATTGTCGCCAACTCCCGGACCGAGAAATTGTTGGCGGGATTGCCGATGTTGTAGATCTTGCCCGAGGCGATGCCATCCTTGTTCTCGATGATCTTCACAAGCGCCTCGATGCCATCGTCGATATACGTGAAGGCGCGCTTTTGTCCCCCGCCATCGACGAGGCTGATGTTCTCGCCGCGCACAATGTGTCCGAAGAACTGGGTGATGACGCGCGACGAGCCCTCCTTCGGAGTATGGATCGAGTCCAGGCCCGAGCCGATCCAGTTGAACGGCCGAAACAAGGTGTATTCGAGGCCCTCCTGCTGCCCGTAGGCGGCGATGACCCGGTCCATCAGCTGTTTCGAGCAGGCGTAGATCCAGCGGGGTTTGTTGATCGGTCCGTAGACGAGCTCTGAGGCATAGGGATCAAAGGCCTCATCGCTGCACATCCCATAGACTTCCGAAGTCGAGGGGAAGATGACGCGCTTCTTGTACTTCACGGCCTGGCGGATGATGGGCAGGTTCGCCTCGAAGTCGAGTTCGAACACCCGTAGCGGCTGCTGCACGTAGGTGGCGGGCGTGGCGATCGCGACGAGCGGCAGGAGCACATCGCACTTGCGCACGTGGTACTCGATCCATTCCCGGTTGATCGTGATGTCGCCCTCGAAAAAATGGAAACGCGGGTTGGCGAGCACATCGCCAAGCCGCTCGGACTGCATGTCCATGCCGTAGACTTCCCAGTCGGTCGTCTCGACGATGCGTTTGGAAAGGTGATGGCCGATGAAGCCGTTCACGCCGAGGATCAGAATTTTTTTCATGTGGTCTGCTCAAGGAAGGCGGTCAACTCTTCGGGGGCGAGGTCGCGCCCGTCTTCTGTGAGCCGCAGGATGAGAAGCACGCCGCCGTCGCCGCATACCCCTAAGATGCAATTATCCCGCACCGTGAGCCCGGCCGCCAAATCGGTGCGGATCTCGCGGAGAGGGCGCGCCTTGGCGATGACGAGGCGTCGTCCTTGGAGTTCGCAAAATGCCCCCGGATAAGGAGGGGCCACGGCGCGCACGAGGTCGTAGACTCGCTTTAGAGGCAGGGTCCAGTCGATTAGGCCATCCTCGGGTGTCCTGCCGCCAAAGTACGATCCCTCGGCCAGCCGGTTCGGCAGGCGCGGCGCCCGTCCCAAGAGGAGTCCTGGCAGGCAGCGCCAAAGGGTCTGTTCGGCCGCGACCGTGACCTTGGCGAAGACTTCGACGGCGGTGTCGTCGGGAAGAATGGGCACCGCGGTCTGTCCGATGATCGCGCCCGCATCGGGCTTCTCAACCATCTCGTGGAGCGTCGCGCCGGTTTCGGTTGCGCCCGTCAGGATCGCCCAGTTTACGGGAACCCGACCGCGGAACTTGGGCAGGAGCGAGCCGTGCATGTTAAAGGCGCCCCGGCGCGCTTTCTCTAAGATCGACCGGGGCAGCATGTGACGGTAATAGAAGGAAAAGATGAAGTCGGGCTCGAGCGCGGCGAGCTTGTACTCGAGCGCCGCGTCGGGCGCGCCCAAGGGTGCGATCACTTCGATGCCGAGTTCAAGCGCAGTCTCGGCGACGCTCGAAAACCAGATGTTCTCGTCGGCCCGGTC
>CAJCID010000204.1 GCA_903970305.1 Rhodospirillales bacterium
ACTTCTTGTCGAAGCTCAGCGAAGCGGAGTTGATGCAATAGCGAAGCCCGGTTGGCTCGGGACCATCCGGGAACACATGGCCAAGGTGCGCGTCGCACCTGGCGCAGGTCACCTCCACCCGTCGCATGCCATAGCTTACATCTTCGTGCGTTTCCACCGACTCGGGCGTAACGGGCAGCCAGAAGCTGGGCCATCCGCTGCCTGACTCGAATTTCTCATCCGACCGGAAAAGCGCCGCTCCACAGGCTACGCAGTGGTAAACGCCATCCTCATGGTTCCGGTAGAGCGCCCCGCTGAACGCAGGCTCGGTGCCCTTCTGTCGGGTCACGTAGTACTGCTCGGGCGTCAGTTCCGCCTTCCACTCCTGCTCCGTCTTCTGTACCTTCTCTGTTTTCACGTTATTCATAGTCACTCTCCTCTCGTTGGATGAATGCGGGCCTGACAAGGGTGCGGGCGGAAAAAGGCATGCCGCGGGAGGCCGGACCTCTGTTTACGGCGCGAGCGCGATGACCTCGATCTTTACCAGGGCATCCTTGGGCAGACGTGACACTTCTATCGTCGAACGGGCCGGCGCAACGGTTCCGTCGAAAGCTAGATACTGCCCATAGACGATGTTCATCGTTGCGAAATCTCCCATGCTCTTGAGAAAGACCAGTGTTTTGACGACACGATTCAGGCTGGTTCCGCCTGCTTCGAGAATTGCCTTGAGATTCTCGAAGACCTGGCGGGTCTGCGCCTCGATTCCGCCCGAAACCAGCTGCCCGGTATCGGGCTCCAGTCCGATCTGGCCGGAGGTATAAAGCAGCCCGCCTGCGCGTACCGCCTGCGAGTAGGGGCCGATGGCCGCGGGCGCCGACGCTGTCGCTATCGCCTGCTTCTCGTCGTTCATGGCTGCTTGCAATGCCTCCTGATTCGGTATCCCGCCCTAAAAATCATGTGCACAGAGAGTAGCTTGAAGCTGTCATCATGCCCTCAAAAAGCACCCTCACAGTAGGGGTGATCCGGGCGCTGCAGCGGTCGCATCTTTTCCTGCAGGAAAACATGCACGTAGCGAAAGTTGCTCCGATCACCGTAACTGTCAAAATGCGTTAAACCAGCGCGCCAAAAATTTCGCAGTTTCCGCTCGTTCCCCCATCTTGCCAGCATCTCAGGCTCATAACCCGGGCTGCGGCCCGGCCTCGCACGCCGTAGAGGTACTTCTATCATGTTACTCAGCCTTGTGCTCCTTTTCGCGTCTGCCTCTGCTCCGGCGGCCGATCCCGCAGGGCCAAGCGTTCTCGGCGACTGGACGGCGCCGGATAAATCGATTGTCCGTATCTACAAATGCAACTCGGCTATCTGCATGAAGATCGTTTACGTGAATCCAGCTATCGGACACACGACCGACGGGCTTAACCCGAATCGGGCCAAACGGGGCCAGCCTTTGTGCGGACTGGTCATCGGTACGGGCTTTCATGAGAAAAGCGCCTCCCGCGCCGAAGGCGGAACAATGTACGACCCCGAATCCGGTAACACGTACAGCGGAACCCTCACGCTCGATGGCGCCATGCTCAGGCTCCATGGTTACATCGGGATTCCCGTTTTCGGGCGGACAGAGGATTGGCGCCGCACACCCGAAGGTCACCCTGCCTGCGAATAGTAACGGTATGGCCACTGGCCTGCCTAAAGTTTCTGTGAACGCTGTACCTCCTGCACGCCGGGCACCCTGCGTAGGCCGGCGACCAACCGGTTGAGGTGGCGCAGGTCTTCCGCATCGAGCGTCATCTCGACGATCGCGTTGTCATTGGGGCCGAGGCGGGTATCGACGGAGCGGATGTTGGTGTTTTCTTCACTGATAATGGCGGTCATCTCGCGCAGCATCCCGGGGCGATCGTCGCACAGAACGGTCAGCTTGACGGGGTAGGTGGCGCGCCTGACCAGGCCCGACGGGGTCGCCGGACCGGCCGCGCGCGCCCACTCGACCGCGATCCGCCGATCGGACTCATAGAGCAGGTTCTGTACGTTGGGACAGCTGCGGCCGTGCACCGCAACCCCTTTCCCGCGAGTCACATAACCGATAATCTCTTCGCCTCGAATGGGATTGCAACATCGCGCGCGATAGACCAGCAGGTCATTCGAGCCCTCCACCTGGAGCGTGTCGGCGTTCGCCTGGCTGGTCTGGATGGCCAGGCGCTTGGCCGTCGCGGCCTCGGAACCGGTGCTGAGGGCGGTCGCATCCGGATCGGCCGAAGGCTGGGCCAGGATGCCGGGAGCCAGCCGGTTCAGGACCTGGCGCGCCGAGTACTTGCCGAACCCGATCGCGGCCATCATGTCGCTGGTGGTGGCGAGCGAGTACTCGGCCGCTATGCGTGCGTAATCCGACTCCTCGAACTTCGACAGGGTAACCTTATACTTGCGGGCCTCCCGCTCCAGCAGCTTGCGGCCGATCTCGATCGCGCGCTCGCGCTGGTGCTCGTTGATCCAGTGCTTGATCTTGTTGCGGGCGCGCGAGCTCTTGACGTAGGTCAGCCAATCGCGGCTGGGGGTGTGCCCGTTCTGGGTAACCACTTCGACGATGTCGCCATTGCGCAGCTTGGCTCGCAGGGGGACGATGCGTCCGTTCACCTTGGCCGAAACGCAGGTGTGGCCAACCTCGGTGTGGATGGCGTAGGCAAAGTCGAGGGGGCTGGCGTCTTTGGGCAGGACGACAACTTTCCCCTTGGGCGTGAAGGTGTAAACCTCCTCCGGGTAGAGGTCGATCTTCAGCGTGGAGAGGAACTCGTTGGGGTCGGTCATCTCCCGCTGCCACTCGACCAGCTGCCGGACCCAGGCCAGGCGTTGCTCATCCCGGGCCGAAACGGGCGAGCCGCCGGCCTTGTACTTCCAGTGCGCCGCGATGCCTTCCTCGGCCACCCGGTGCATCTCCTCGGTCCGAATCTGCACTTCGAACTGATGGCCGCCGTCGCCCATCACGGTCGTGTGCAGAGACTGGTAGAGATTGGCGCGGGGGGTGGCGATGAAGTCCTTGATGCGCCCCGGCACCGGCCGCCAGGTCGAGTGGATCAGCCCCAGGACCGCGTAGCAGTCGGCAACCGTATCGACGATCACCCGCAAGGCCAGCAGATCGAAGACCTGGTCGATCGTCGCGCCGGGCTCCTGCAGCTTCTGGTTGACGCTGAACAGCCGCTTGATGCGCCACTCCACGCGGCCCTTGATGTGGTGCTCAGCCAGCTTTTCGACCAACAATGCCTCGACGCCGGCCAGAAACTGCTCGCCCTCGACGCGCCGCTCTTCCACCGCTTCATGTACCTGCGCGTACGCGTGTGGGTCGACGAAGCGGAAGGCCAGGTCTTCCAGCTCGCCGCGCAGCTTGCCCATGCCCAGGCGGTGCGCCAGCGGAGCGTAGACATCCAGTGTCTCGCGCGCGATCCGCTGC
>CAJCID010000205.1 GCA_903970305.1 Rhodospirillales bacterium
GGAGGCTCCGGCGCTGGTGGCCACCGCTGCTGCGCCTGCTGCCCCTGCTGCCCCGCAGCCCACGCCTGCCGCGGCGTTACGGCTCATCTCGCGCGAGCAACCGTCCTTTCCTGCCGAAGCCGTACGAGCCGGGATCGCAAAGGGGCACGTCAAGGTTCGCCTGAGCGTGGCGACCGATGGCTCAGTCACGCACGTCGAGGTGCTCGAGTCCGCCTCGCGCGGCGGCTTCGATCGCGCCGTGATCGAGGCAGCCCAGCGCTGGAAATATGCACCCTTAGCGGAACCGAGCAGCGCGATCGCTGAGTTCGATTTCCATCGCGACGAATAGACCGGAAAGCCTCGAACGCTAGGGCGCGGTGTCGGCTCGATATTGGTCCAGGATGCCGCGAAAATCGCGATCGGCCAGGAAGCCCAGTCGATCTGCGCGCGCCGTGTCAAAGCGTGCAGGCCATGACCTGACCAGCGCCTCGATCGCGGGATCCCTCTGCCAGGCGATTCGGTCGGCCATGGCGGCTCCCCCGATCTCGGTCAACGCATCGACCATGTCCTGGATGCGAACCGTCAGCCCCGGAAGATTCAACGCGCAAGGCGCGCCCCATGTCTTGGCGGGCAAGAGGTAGGCGTGCAGCAGAGCCGCGACAGCGGCATCTGGCGAAGCGACCCACATGAGCGTGTCGGGTGCGACCGGGCAGAGCGCCGCTTGACCGGCCAAGGGCTCGCGAATGATCGCGCTTGCGAACCCTGAGGCAGCACCGTTCGGTCGGCCCGGCCGTACGACAATTGTGGGAATGCGCAGCGCACGAGCGTCGAGATATCCCTTGCGGGAATAGTCCGCAAGCAAGATCTCCGTTGCGAGCTTTTGCGAGCCATAGGAGCCTTGTGGAGTCGGCGCGGTCGCGTCATCGACGATCTCGGGCAGAACGCCACCAAAAACCGCCACGGAGCTTGCGAAGACGAGTCGGGTCGGGGGATGGTTCCTGGAGTGGATGCGGCAGGCCTCAAAGAGATTGCGGCTGCCGTCCAGATTGGCGCGCCATCCTCCCGGAAAATCGGCCTCGGCTGTGGCGCTCACTACGGCTGCGAGGTGAAAGATCGCGTCGAAGGGGTCTTTCAAGACCCTCGCACAGGCATCCGAATCGGCGATGTCGAGCGTCTGATAAACAATTCGCTCGTCCTGAATCTGATCGGGCCCCAAGGAGCAATCGATGATCACGATCGCGGTGATGCTCCGCTCGGTCCCGGCCGCGTCAGGCAAGTGGCCGCGCGCGAGCAGAGATCGGAGCAGGCGCTGCCCGAGGAAGCCCGCGCCCCCGGTAATTAGGATCCGCATCGAAACCGGGCCAGACAGATCTCAACGGACGCGTCGCGCGAGGCGAGTGGAGCGGAACCCATCGATGTTCTCCTCCTAACCTAGGCCTCGAGTCGATCAACCACGAAGGGGCGCGGGGGCGAGAATGATCCCCCAAAGAGCGCGCATGCGCAAAAGAGCGCCACGAACATGGTCGGAACGTCTGGGAGCATGGTGGCAGGAAGAAGCTCCCTGTTGGCCGACCTTGGGCCGACCCTTGATGGTATCCGGAACCGGGCGGCGTGGTTCGCCCGAACCCAGCCCGAACCCGGGCCAGCAATGGCTAGGGTGACCTGGATCACGGAGAGCCCCCCTGCAGCGCCGAGGTGATGGACGGCAAGAGCGACTGCCGGCCCCGCGAGCGCCGAAACACCGCAGGATCGGCATAAAACTGTGCGTCATCGTTGCTGGTCCACCAGCCGGGCAAGCCCAGCACCGGGATCGGCACGAGCCGACCCGGGGCAAAGGCGGACGCCGGAATGGCCTTCGCCGCGGCTCGGTCAGCAGCCTCGCGCTGGAGATCGATGGGAGCTCTGAGCACCTCGCTTGGGACCGTCACGACCAGGGCGTGCGCCGTGAGCGCCTTGTAAGGCTGCAGAAGCTTTTCGCAGAGTCCGTGCCCGATCACAAAGGGTCGCGAGTGCCGAGAGAACCAGAGGCGCCGCTCGACGAAAAGCTCCTGCCAGCGCGCGGCGGCCAGCAGCGCTTCGATCTCAGGGGTGTCCGCAATCAGGATCAGACCGCTCTCATCGAGAAGCGTCGCCGCATCGCGCGCGCGCCCCCTGCCGCGGGTCCCCTCTATGGCGAGTTCGCGGACATGGACCCCGTTGAGGGCCCGCTTAGCCAGGGGGAAGGCGATCCAGCAAAGAGCGTTGAAGAGGTCATGCAGATTCTTGCGCGTGGGCACCTCTTGCCGATGGTAGATGCGCTCCTCATACGCAGCGGCATCGTGGGTGCAATCCGGGGTGAATCGAATCCGGCGTAACCCGGCCGCACGCGCAAGTTGAGTCAAGGCGCCATGGAGATCGACGCCCTCGCCGGACAGCCCCTCGAGGAGGCGCTCAAGGAGCGGCGCGAAAGGCTCGCCCCAGGGTGCCCTACCAAATTCCTCTTTCAGTCGATGTATTTCCATGCCATGGTCTCGCCGGCCCGTAGCGGCACAAGCGTATCGCCACCCAGGTCCAATTCCTGCGGTACGGTCCAGTTGCAGCGGATCAGCGTGATCTTCTCCCGATTGCGCGGTAGGCCGTAGAAATCGGCTCCGAAAAAGCTCGCGAAGCCTTCGAGCCGTCCGATGGCTCCCACACTATCGAAGGCCTCGGCATAGAGTTCCATGGCGTTCAAGGCCGTAAAGCATCCGGCGCAGCCGCAGGCACTCTCCTTCGCATGGCGGGTATGGGGTGCGCTGTCGGTACCCAGGAAAAATCGCGGGTTACCCGACGTCGCGGCCTCTAAGAGAGCACGCCGGTGTCTCTCGCGCTTCAAGATGGGCCGGCAATAGTAATGGGGACGGATGCCTCCCTGGAACAAGGCGTTGCGGTTGTAAAGCAGGTGATGCGCCGTGATCGTCGCGGCCAGCAGCAAGTCGCGCCGTGCGCCATCGCGCACGTACTGCACAGCCGACTCGGTGGTGATGTGCTCAAACACGACGCGCAGTGCCGGAAAGGCCGCGCGCAATGGGATGAGCTGTTCGTCGATGAACACCTTCTCGCGGTCGAACAGGTCCACAGCAGGGTCGGTCACTTCGCCGTGAACCAAAAGCGGCAGGCCGATGGCCTGCATGGTTTCGAGGACCGGCCAGCAGCGCTTCAAGTTGCTCACGCCGAAAGCCGAATTGGTCGTGGCACCGGCCGGATAGTACTTCACCCCATGGACCTGCCCACTGTCTTTCGCACGACGCACCTCATCGGGCGTCGTCTCGTCGGTGAGGTAGAGCGTCATGAGCGGCTCAAAGGGAGTCCCGTGGGGCAGCGCCGCCAGGATCCTTTCGCGATAGGCAAGGGCACTGTAGGTCGTCGTGACCGGCGTATCGAGATTGGGCATCACGATCGCCCTGGAGAAGGTTCGCGCCGTCAACGGAACGACGTGGGCCAGCATTGCGCCGTCGCGCAGATGCAAATGCCAGTCATCAGGTCGAGTGAGGGTCAGGGTCGAGTCGGGCGCCATCGGAGAACCGGCCTTAGGGGTCAAGGATCATAGCGCAGCCGTGACGAGGGGGCCAGCGCGAACAGAGGTGTGCGCTCCATCTTAGGTGATCAGGATGACTCGGTAGTCGTTGACGTTGGTGCGGGTCGGTCCGGTCACGATCAGATCGCCCGTCCGCGCAAAAAAATCCCATGCATCGTTGGCATCGAGCGCCGCCCGGCCACTCAAGCCCGCCTCTGAGGCGCGCGCCAGGGAGTCGGGAAACAGCACTGCGCCGGCATTGTCCTCAGAGCCATCGATCCCGTCCGTATCGCAGGCCAGCGCATAGACTCCCTCGAGCCCGTCGAGTTCAAGGGCAAGCGCCAAGAGGAACTCGGTGCAGCGGCCGCCCCGACCCGTGCCGAGGTTGGCTGGGTCAATCGTCACGGTGCACTCTCCCCCCGAAATGAGCGCAACCGGACGGTGCCACGGTTGACCATACTCGCGGATTTCCCGCACCAGCGCTGCGTAGACCTTGGCGACTTCACGAGCCTCGCCCGTCACGGTGTCGCCCAGGATCACCGCGGGCAGGCCCTTGCCGTGGAACCACGCCTGCGCCGCAACAAGACTCTCGTGTGGCGTTGCGATGATCCGGTTTTCCACACGTGCGAAGACCGCGTCGCCCGGCTTGGGAGTCTCCTCGATCAGACCCAAGGCACCTTGTTCCAGGTGGCGCAGGACGGCCTGTGGCGCACGCACGCCATGACGTCCAATGAGTTGCAGCGCCTCCTGGAAGGTGCTCGGATCCGGGGCACAAGGACCGGAGGCGATCGCGCTCGGATCGTCGCCTGTCACGTCGGAGATGATGAGGGTGAGCAGTGGGCAACACCGTTCCGCGAAGGCGCGGGCGAGCCGGCCGCCCTTGATGCGCGAGAGGTGCTTGCGGACGCAGTTCATCTCGTCGATGGTGGCGCCGCAGGCGTGCAGGAGGCGCGTCACCT
>CAJCID010000206.1 GCA_903970305.1 Rhodospirillales bacterium
TCCACGGACTTCGTCGGGATACCTCGCGGCATAGGGATACGCTATCCAGGAGCCGATATCGTGTCCTACGAGAAAGTAGCGCTCGAGACCCAGCACAACCAGGAGAGCATGGATACGCTCTCCAGCCGTTTCGGTGTCATAGCCGTCAAGGGGTTTCTCGGAATCGCCTTGGCCAGGTAGGTCAATGGCGATCACATGGTGGGTCTCGCAGAGCAGCGGCATCACCTTGCGCCAGGCATACCAGCTTTGCGGAAAACCGGCGAGGAGCACGACGGCCGGCCCTTCTTCTTGTCCCCCCTCGACGACATGGAAGCCAAGGCTGGCTGCTTCGATCCGGCGATGGCGAAAGGCCTTGCCTGCCAGACGAAAGGATCCGTCAGGCCCGGTGGGTTCAGTCGAGTATTCGTCTGTCATGGGACGATCGATGGAATCCGGAGTCAGTTGCTCGAGTTGAGTTTGAATTCTTCGCTCAACGATCCTCGGTTCGAGGACTCAACCTGTATGTGCCAGGGCCGTCCTATCACTTCGTCGTAGTACTGGCCGGCGTGCGCATCGCGCAGGGCTATCTTTTTATCCTGGGAAGCCATCAGGCATTTTAGCGCTTCGACGTCCTCTGGCGGCGGCGCTGCAGTAGCGATGCCCCAAGCTTGCCGATCGCAACAAGCCTTGTTCGGAGCAATCTGGGCCACCTGGGCTGGTGAGGCTGGGGTATCTCCCCCGGGAGTGTTGCCCCTAGAGCCGCGCCGCCCTAGGGCTCAGGCATTTTCGCGGAGAGGTCTGCGTAGAGTTCATGGGAGTGTTCGATCGAGGGGTCCAAAGAGATGACGCCCTCCAGAATCTCCAAGGCCTCCTTGAACTCGTGCTTCTTTGCGAGGATATGCACCAGAATCGTATTGCGGTGTGGGCTCGTCGCATCGATCGCCATCGACCTGCGGGCAAACCGTTCCGCCTCCGCAGACTCATCGAGGTCGTCGTAAATCCTCGCGATCAAGGTCAGATTCTCCGGGTTGTCGGGATCGAGGGCATGCGCTGCGAGTGCGGGCTCCAGAGCTTCGCCAGGCTTACCTGATACGAATAGGCGATCAGCCAGATTGTTCAGGTAGGTGGGTGACGTTCTGGGATCGATGGCATAGTTCTGCAGATCCTTGCGCAAACCGAGAAGAAGAGAGAGAGCGAGATCCTTCAGGATGCCCGTTTCGTGCAAGAACATTTCGGCCGGGTGGCCGGCGTCCGGGATCTCGACGACATGGATCTGCCCTGCCGGCAAGATCTCCCGGAAACGGTTGATCTGGAGCAGATCCGGGCAGACTGGATCGAAGATGATCGAATATTCGCAAAGCGGCATCACCTCCTCGCTCGTCATCATCGTAGGCCGTTGCAAGGCCGGAATGTCTTCTAACCAGCGAGGATCCTCGGGCAACCGGATGTCGTAAAGCGGAGAGATCGCGACGACCCGATTCACACGGAAAGCACGTGCGTAACGAATCGCCGCGTATCCTCCCATGCTGCTGCCATAGGCGACTCGAGCCGTATAGGAGCCCGCTTCGAGGAAGCGCTGCAACTCGGCGACGAGCTCATCGGAGAGCTCCTCGAACCACAAGTAGCTCGTGGACTTGATGGCCAGCACATCGAAACCATTGCCGAGCAGAAAGCCTCCCCCGAAGCCATTGCCCTCCAATTCGGAGTTGCCGCGCTCGGTGAAGGTGATGGCGAGAACATTCTGGCCCGGGCCGGCGCCGACTAGGGCAGGGAAATAGTCGATCCAAAGGGTGGATCCCCTGTGCAACGCATAGACTCCCTCCTCTAGGGCGTCGATCTTCGAGACTTGCGACATGACAAGGGCCTAACGGTAAGTGTCGGGCTATTCGGGATACTCCGCGCGATGTCTGGGGCCGTCGCACAGGATCATCCGAGGATGAAGCCCGGAGGGCCGAGCCGTCAGACAAGCGTCATTCTAGGGTACGGAGTCGCCTGCCGAAAGCCCCTGCCTGTAGAGGGCTCTTTCGGTGGTCTGGAGCGGATCGAACGCGGCTCGCCTTGCGTCAGCGGACTGTGACGGTGATGGTCTTCGACATCGTCGGCCCGTAGGAGATGTGCGCGCCGTTGCCGAACTGCAGAGTGAGCGTATGAGTTCCGGGCGCGAGACTGATCTCCGTTTCGGTCTGCCCCTTGCCGAAATGGATGTGCGTGGCATCGGCTGGAACAACCGTGCCTTGGGCGATTGGCTGGGCATCGATGAGTAAATGATGGTGACCCGTGTTCGCGATCAGGTCCCCTGCAGGCCTGACCTCCATGCCTTTGACACCAAACTTGACCCTAAACGGACTCGTCACAATCGCCCCATCCGCCGGTTCGACGACGAACACGCCCTGAGATTGGGGGTCGGGACCGTGCGCACATGCGGCGAGAAGACACAGGCAGGCCAGAACGAACAGGTTTTTCATGGGGACGAAGAGGTGAGGTCAATCGAAAAAAGTGAGGCTCGTCGGTGAGCGTCGCGGAGCAGAGATGGTGAAATTGACTTTCTCATCTCCAAACCCATGGTGCCATAGGCTTGCAACGCTCGTTGAACGCTACCTAGTGGAGGCGCCCAGACCGCACCCCCTACTCTCGCCCGTGTGATGAGGCAGGTCCCTCGCGAGGCGAGTACAAACCGCATGGGTGATGGGATCCAAGCGGAATTCTCGCCCGCTACACTCTACCGAATTGCAGAAAAATCCCGGGTCGAATCCGCTTCATCCGGACTCCACTTACCGGATCACTTGGCTCCGTCGGGTTCGAGAACGAGAGTGCCTAGAGCACCCTTCTCTACTTCATCGCGGTGGGTCTGCATCGGCACGTAGCGAACTTCGGCCCAGGGCTCTACGAAATCGGAATACAAGCCGGAAAGCGGGTTGCCCGACTGGCCTGTCGAGTGCATGAACTCCGAATGCTCGAGATCGGACAGATCGTAGAGAGCCCGAAGACTGGGTCCCTGGTGCGTGACATAGGGATCGCGTTCATCCACGACATCGTAGTGTGCTACATCCAAGGTGTAGTTGTCCCCGCCCACCGGAACCGAGAGATCGAAGATCCGATTCAGGTACGGCACGGCGCCAAACGGCCGATGCTCTGAGCGCGCGGCATGAACGGATGCCCACTTCCAGCCGCTCATGCCGGGGCCCACGCGCGTGGCGAGGTCAGTCAGTGCGCGATCGAGCGAGCGGGCCTTGATGTCCGCACAGGTCTCGACCACTGGTGTCGTCACATCGTCGCACCAGATTTTCTGGCCGTCGACATCGCGGAGCACGTTCACGATGAAGACCTGGCGCAGCCGCCAATAATCGTGAAAGAGCTCGGGACCAAGTTCGTCGGCATAGATCTCTCGACTGAGCTCGCGCATCCAGGCGTTGTAGATCAAGGGTTCGGCGCGCTCCTTGGTCATCGCGCCATCCCAGTTCTTGAGGAGTTCGAGGGCAGCGCGGGAGCGTTCGTTCGCCGGAGCCGTGTCCAAGAGCAGGGGCAGAGCCTCTTTTGCCGCGAGCGAGAGCTGATCGGCCTGCATCGCTTCGAAGCTTCTGAGGTCGTGTTGTGCACGTGCATCGAGGAGCTGATTGATGCGCCGCGCCCGGTAAGGAGGCTCCCACTCGGCCGTTATGAACGGCTTGTAGTCGTCGGGCACGACCTTCTGATTGGCCGTGGCGATCTTGCCGCTGGCCGGATTGAACTGGCGCGGCAATGCGTCGAAAGGCACCCAGCCGATCCAGTCATAGCGGGCATCCCAGCCGGGCGCGGGCGCCTGGCCCATCAGATCATTGTCCGGTCGGCGTACGGGTACGCGACCGGGCGCCACATAGCCGATATTGCCCTCAACATCGGCGTAGACGATGTTTTGCTCGGGGCTGTCGAAATACTTCGCCGCCTCCAGAAAACTCGGCCAGTCATGGGCATGGTCGAGCCCAATCCCGGCTTTAAGCGAATGGTCGTCGGGCGCGAGCCCCGTCCATGCAAAGGCAATTCCATAGCGCTCCCGTCCGACGGCGCGCAGCGCGTCCCCGACGCGCTCGGACGCGTCGGTGATGAGCGGCCCATGCCGCGAGGAGCGCACGGTCAGATGTACATCGGGTGCGCCGCGCACCTTGATAACCTCTTCGCGCACCTCGAGGGGCTGCCAGCCGTCCGGCGTACGCGCCCGACCGTCCTGGATCTCCTCGATGTAGAGATCTTGGGTATCGGGGCCGGTGTTGGTGAAGCCCCAGGCAATCCGATCCGTGCGGCCCAGCACGACAATCGGCATACCCGGCAGCGTCGCGCCGATGACCTCGAGACCGGGCGCCGACAAATGCGCGAAATACCAGAGCGCGGGCGCACCGAGGCTCAGGTGTGGATCGTTCGCGAGCAGTGGTTTGCCCGATACCGTGTGCTCGCCTGCGACCACCCAGTTGTTCGATCCCATGCCTTCCTCAAAACCGGGCGGCGCGATCGCGAGCACATCGGAAAGCGCAGCTGTCGCGCCCTTCAACTGTCTGTAAAGCTTCGTGTAGTCTGCGATAGAAAGTGGCAGATCGGGCTTGGCAGGACCATCCCCTACAGGGTTACCCGGATAAGGCGGTAGAAGCTCATCGATCTGTCTCTTGGTGAGCTTTTGAGCGAGGCGCATGCGCATCACCTCGTTGCCCCAGTTACCGGAAAGATCCCAGGCCATCATCGTGACCCAGCCGACCGAGTCGACGGGACGCCACGGCGCCGGCGCAGGTGCCTGGGTGAGCAGAAACTCGATCGGCAATGGTCCGGAGCGCGTCTCAAGATAGGCATTGACGCCCGCGGCATAACGCTCGAGCACGTGCAGCGTTGCCGCATCATAGTTCTGGACCTTTTCTGCAGCGCTCTGGGCGACCCCAAGGGTACGCAGGAACCGGTCCGTCGACAGCGCCCCAGTTCCCAGGATCTCTGCGAGTGTTCCTGTGTAGATGCGCCGGCTCATTTCCATCTGCCAGAGGCGATCCTGGGCATGGACGAAGCCGAGCGCAAAATAGGCATCGTCTTCGCTCTTGGCATAAATATGCGGTATGCCGTGGGCATCGCGCACAACGGATACAGGGGCGAGAAGCCCTGGCGCATGCAGGCTACCGTCGATAACCGGCTGGCTCGCGTGCCTGAACCAGACAAAGAGCAGGGCCAAGAAGGCACAGAGGACGAGTAGACCCCAGAGGGTCCGGCGAATCCATCTCAACATCGAGAGCTCCAACACGTAATTCAATCCGGCCGCTCATGGCGTGGCGGCAGATAGGATCCGAGTTCCGGGACCCCGAGCAACCGCTCTCGGGGCAGGTGTCTTGGCCCGACTTTGCCCGACATCAAAGCCCCGGGGTCGCATTGTATGCGATCGATCGAGCAGCTCTGAGCTAGTCGCCCGGCAGAACTTGGCTGTGGCATGATAGGCGTGAACGGATCGCATCATGCGATCTTCAACGAGTGCACTCTGGACGCCCGCCCGATGGATGCAATCCATGCGATCGCGATGGCAGCTGGTCTCGCCTGGGCCAGCGGGATCCGCCTCTACGCGGTCCTCTTTTTCGCCGGCGTTCTGGCCCGCGCGGGTTTCATCGATCTGCCGGACAATCTTCACGTCCTCACGCACTGGGCGGTGATTGCGGCCTCCGGATTCATGTTCTTCGTGGAGTTCTTCGCTGACAAGGTCCCTGCCCTCGATTCTCTCTGGGATGCGTTGAACACCTTCGTCAGGATCCCCGCCGGCGCGCTCTTGGCGGCGATGGCGCTCGGCAGCCACGATCCAGCGTGGACGCTCGCCGGAGCCGTTCTGGGCGGTGCGCTTGCCGCCGGAAGTCACCTGACCAAGGCAGGTAGCCGCGCCTTGATCAATACTTCGCCAGAACCCTTCAGCAACATCGCAACCTCGATCAGTGAGGATCTACTGGTGATGGGAGGGCTCTGGTCCGCCTTCTTCCATCCGGTGGTGTTTCTGGTGCTGCTTGTGCTCTTCCTCCTCTTTGCGGCCTGGCTGCTGCCCAAGATCTGGAGGGGCATCAGGACGGTTTTTGCTACCTTGACGGGCAAAGGATCTGATCCGATTGGACCGAAGGCTGCCTAGCCTGCTCCTCGAGGAACGCAAGGTTTCTCGGTCTCTGCGCGGTCAACGGTGGATGAGCGCCGCAAGCCTCCAATGAGCGGTTCGGTGCGGTGCGATACACGCCTGCCTTATCGGATAGACTGAGGTTCGAGGCGATACTTCGAGGACGTGTATGGACTTCAAGGACGAGGCCGGATCGGTTGTCCCACGAATTGCTGTGCTGGCGAGCGCGGCATTTGTGCGGGTTGAAATCACCGCCTACATCACTCTGGGACTTCTTCTTGCGCTCTCAGCCCTCTTAGGCATTTGGAGCGCGGCAAGCTCGCTCTGGTCGGCTTTTCTCGAGCATGGCACTGCGGACGCTCTCGTCTTCTCGATCGACAGGTCGCTTTTCGTTTTGATGGTGGTGGAGATCCTCTACACCGTCCGCGTTTCATTTCGGTCCGGAACGCTCGGCTCGGAACCCTTTCTGATCGTAGGCCTGATCGCCTCGATTCGGCGCGTGCTGGTCATCACGCTCGAGACTTCGCAGGTCAATCAACCCGGTAAATGGTCTGCCGACTCCCAATCGCTCCTCTATTCGACGATGCTCGAACTCACTGTCCTGGGCGGTCTCATCCTCGTGATGGTCATTTCGATATACCTGCTCCGGCGCAGCCATCGACCCCAAGCACCGAAATGAGCCGTCGCGGTGCATCGAACTCACGTAATAAGCACTCTTGGTGCGCTGGCGAACAATAACCCAGTTGATGAGATGGAAAGAAGGGCTTGCTCCGGCCGATGCGAAGAGTTCTGGATCGAAGCCGCAATACGCACCATTTTCGCGCTCCGCTGGCACCAAGTCTGACGACGCGGTTGAGGGCTGCTCCGTAGCCGCCTAAGTCGCCCAATGGCCCGAACGGACTAGGTGTTGGGCAGGGACCTTTACGTGCGTAGGACTAGAATGAAATCAACTCTGTTGCTCCGGGAGCACTTTACATGGTGACTCAGAGTGCATTGACCACACCACAATTGTGCCGACCAAGGGACTTGGATGAACCAAAATGGCGCGTGGACTCAAACATTGCCACCTCGGAAACTTAGTCTTCGCAAGCAGGGTCGCTTTGTTGCAATACGGCACGACTCTTGCGTAACTATTTTGGTCAATTTAGATGCCGTCCAATTTTCTGCCGGCCGCGTCGAGAAGCTTCGGTTGTTTCTAGATTTTCCAATTAGTTACCGGCGGTTGGTGTAGTTCTTTCGAGCTATATGTGGCCGTCAAACTAAAGGTTACGCTGGACTATGCACTGCAACATAATTGGTCTGTTCGCCGCACCGCAGCATCGTTAGCCTCTGGGAGAAATAGCTATGGCAGCTGCAGCAACCGTATGTGGCGGTGCTCCCCACGCG
>CAJCID010000207.1 GCA_903970305.1 Rhodospirillales bacterium
GCCGAACTGGAGAGCAAGGTCGCCGTGCGCACCGCCGATCTCGAACGCGCAAGACTCGAGGCGGAGGCTGCGAGCCGGGCCAAGTCCGAATTCGTCGCAATCATGAGCCACGAAATCCGAACCCCGATGAACGGCGTGATCGGGATGATCGACCTCCTGGGCCAGACGCGGCTCGACCCTGAACAGACGCGAATGCTCACGCTGGCCCACGAATCGGCTGACGCGCTGATGTCGATCATCGACGACATCCTCGATTTCTCGAAGATCGAGGCAGGCACGGTCGAGCTTGAGCACGAGCCGCTGTCCTTCGCCGACATCGTCGAGAGAAGCATCGCGGTGGTCACGGGCACTGCGCGCGAGAAGAACGTCCAATTGGCGACCGATATCGATCCGCGCCTTCCTTCTGCCCTGCTGGGAGACAGCGTGCGCTTGCGCCAGATCCTGGTCAACCTGATGAGCAACGCGATCAAGTTCTCGAGCGGGCGCCCCGGGGCGCGCGTGCTGCTCTCGGTGCGACTGATCGCGATGGATGCCGGACTGGCAACGCTCGACGTGTCCGTCGAAGACAAC
Organism: Rhodospirillales bacterium; assembly: GCA_903970305.1. Classification (GTDB taxonomy): domain Bacteria; phylum Pseudomonadota; class Gammaproteobacteria; order Burkholderiales; family Burkholderiaceae_D; genus BOG-994. The sequence continues at coordinate 571 of CAJCID010000207.1, forward strand.
GGGATTGGCATGGATGAGGCGGGCCTCGCCCGGCTCTACAGACCGTTCACGCAGGCCGACGTTTCGACCACCCGGCGCTACGGCGGGACCGGTCTCGGCCTTGCCATCACGAAGAATTTCGTCGAGCTCATGGGTGGCAAGATCGATGCCCGCAGCATCCCGAACATCGGCTCCGTCTTCACGATCAGACTGACGTTGGAGGTCTTGAGCGCGAGTGCGTTGCAAGATCGGCCGGCACCAACCCTGCGGAATGATGAAAAGGCGGTGAGCAGGCCCGCCGCGAAACCCAGGCGCCCGGAACGAGTGCTGGTCGCCGAGGACAACGAGATGAACCAGGAAGTGGTGATCCGGCAGCTGCGCATGCTCAGTTTTGACGCCGAAGTGGCAGCGAACGGGCTTGAGGCGCTTGAGCTGTGGCGAACCCGCCGGTTCGCCATCGTGCTCACCGACCTGCAGATGCCGGAGATGGACGGCTATGGATTGACAGCGGCTATCCGAAGCGAAGAGAGCGCGGGCGAGAGGATCCCGATTGTGGCCCTTACGGCCAACGCGCTCAAGAACGAGGCGAGCAGGTGCAAGGCGGCGGGGATGGATGAATACCTGACCAAGCCGGTGCAGCTTTCCATGCTCGAGGCGACGTTCAATCGATTGCTATCGAAGGAAGCCCCATCGGACCGCCCGACCCCGTCGTTGACGTCCGGCGGCAGCGCGGCGCCGGTAAATCCGGACGTGCTGTTGAGCCAGATCGGTGACGATCGCAAGCTCTTGGGCGAGCTGTTTCTCGGGTTTGTAGAAGCCGCTTCCGACGCCGCCGCGCACCTGAACCTGGCCTTGAAGAAGGGTGACTGGAATGAAGTGGGCGCCCTCGCCCACCGGACCAAGGACGCGGCCCGGTCCGTAGGGGCTTTGCGGCTCGCCGATCTGTGCGCAGAACTGGAGGCCGGAGCCTACGACAGAGACGAAGTCTCGGTCTCCGGTGTCCAGCGGGTGTTCGAAGCGGAAGTCAGATCGGTTTGCGATTGGATTGAGACGCGCTATGGTAAGCCCGACGTCGACTGGGAAAAATAGTCTAGAGAATTTGGCGGTGCGCTAGGGAAGCTACTGGAATCAACATTCTCTGCCGCAGCCTACAGAGAAGGCCGCGCGCTATTCCAGAGGATGGGAGCGCCGTTTGGCCCATCTCGCCAAGGTCGGCGCGGTTTCTTGCAATGGGGGGGCCGCCCGAGGTGGTGGGAATATCCTCATCTCGTCGCACCCGGCGCACGCAGTGCGCCTGAGTGCGTTTTCGCACAGACCAGTTGCTCGGCGCGCACTACTTTCGAAGCATCGAGAGCGGTTCAATCAGCTCGCCGAGTCGATAGCCCTCGCCACCCATGTCCGCACAAACACATAGCCGCTCGAGAAGTCGGGCCGCAGTTCAGCTCATCCCGGAATGGGATGCATCCGATGTCGTGTGGACAGGATGGCTCAGGCATCTGCGCACCCTGCCTCAGATACGGCCATGGGTCCCCGACGCAATTCGCGTTGCCGAGCACGTAGTGGTGGCAAAACACGCGGCCGCGGTGGCCCGCGATGACAGAAAGTAGGCCAGATATGCTGACTGACTATAGCGGGGTTGGAGGTGAGGTTGCCACAGTCCACTACCCACAATCCCAGCTGTTTCGGGTGGGGCGCTCCAATCGGCGCTCGAGATGGGTCGCCCTGGGCTGCCTGACGACGGCCGCCGTTGTGCTGAACACCATGGAGAGGGCGCAACCAACCCACTCTTGGCCTACCTTGCAGGCACCAAACCCGGCATGGTTCCTCGGTTAAGAGGATGAAGCTGCGAGGGAATACGAAATTCTCCTAGAGGAGACCAACGATGCGAGGAGTCACCGATTTGAAATTCGTTGCGGACGGCGCGACGACTCTGGAGGAGTTGGCCTGTCTACTGGAAGAGCAGGCACAGCTGTTCCGGGAGATGGCAGCGGCGCACGTGAGCTTGCACGGTCCGGTCGAGGGCGGCGTCATCGAAGTCAGCGCCCCCAAGCGCATCGCAGCCCGGTTCGAAAATTTCTTCTGAGCCGCCGAGCAGCCCGGACTTGTCACCGGGCTCGCTCGGCCCGCTTGGATCGCGGTCGTCATGACCTACGTCGGTGCGCATCGAGTGTGCACCGCAGCGGAATTTTCATGTGTTCCCGGTCCCGAGTGGCCGCTACGCGAACACGTATGAGGGGCCGGGCTGTGATGCGCGTTGCGCGCCGAGTTGCTCCCAATTGGTGGCCCCGTAGATGTCCGCCACGACTTGGTCCAGCAACCGGCGGGGATGGACCTCGAACCGGTTGGCCAAGCGCGTGTAGAAGACGGGCATGGCTTCAAGCTGGACAGGATTGAGAGTCTTATCCCGACCCAGCGACACGAACATCGGCAAGAGGCGGATGAGCGAGGCCTTCCATACCTGCTGTACCTCGCGAGGGGACCTCTCGGCGCAGGTCAGACCTCTTGCGAAGACATTGGCGAGGCGCTTCCACGTGGCGAATCCACCGGCATTGCCGAGCGTGTCCAGAGTTCCTGGATACTGTAGTCCCGGCACGAAGCGCGTGATCCGTTGCGCGACATACTTGACGTGCGTCTGGGCAGTTGCGGCGATTTCCGCCTCGGTCAGATTCGGGGCGTCAGTGAGCCAGACTATCGAGAGCTTCTCGGCCTCCCGCTGGAGGTGCTGCATGACTTCAGACGTATAGACCACTCGCCCGCGCTCCAGAAAACGACCGGTGCCGCAGCGGCGACTGCGATCAGCTCCCGATGTGTAGGGCGCGACGCCGAATTCCGCGGCGCCCCACCGGCATGACTGCGTGAAAGTCGTCGAAGAGTCGTTTCTGAGCCGGCGTGAAGACGGCATAAAGGCCCTTCACAGCCGAGAGGCGCGCTTTCATGTGCGTGACGTCAGCCAGCAGATGAGCAAGATGTATTTCATCGCGCTCCAGCACCCCCTTCGTTATCTCGTCCACCGGACTAGCCAGGTGCAAGGCGGCCCAGGCATGCTCGGAGTCAAGGAGCCGCTGCCAGGCTGGCGCCTGGCTGGGCGTGAGCCCCAGGGCAGCCCGAAGGTCTCCGTACTCCCGGTCGGGATAAGTGGCAGGGTGGTCGTGGTCGAGCAACTTGTGCTGTTCAGTCGCCAAGACCGCATGGCTCTGGGCGAGAGCGGCGTGGTGCTCGGTACCCTCAAAATCTCCCACACCGATACTTTGGGCTGCGCCCTTGAAGTGCCGTGCCGCTTCGGCGTGATGCTGGGCCGCCTGATCGTGGCAGGCCGCCGCGTAGCGGTGGCGCACTTGAGCCGCTTCGGCAACTTCAGTTGAGGTCATGGCCATCTCCGAATAGCGCAGAAAATACCCTGCAGCTTCGAATTCCGAAGATATCGAATAGCGGGGCCGCCATTCTGTGCCATAGCACACAGAGCGGCTGTCCCATCGCGCTATTTCACAGGCGGCGAGCGGTGTCTTGGGCCGGTTCGCCAAGCTCGGCAGGTCCTGTGGCGCGGTGGATGCGCCCGAGCTTGCCGACTTCACCTCTCCACTTGTGCAGTTCATTGCCTGGCAGGGAGCGAACCGTTCAGCTGGACATCACATACCACCATCCTCGGTCACAATCCCATTCCGCGGGCAACGAAGATCCGTGGTGTCGACCTTGACAAATGCATGATGTGCATCGTCCACTTCCCATGCGTCCTTGGCCGGCAAGCTGCCTTCGGCTTCCTCAGTCCCGAGGATAGCCACGATGACCTTCGGCCGATCCCTCTTCGCAACAGTACAGAGACCAATGAATTCTGGCGAAGTCCTGCTGTGATGTGGAATCGCGATGACATCTGTGATCCGAGACCCGTCAGCTACAATTTCCATATATTCCTCCCCACAGATCAACCAGGAACTAAGGAAGAGCCGCGGGGAAGCCTCGTATCCGCCGAGGTCCTTCAGTCCAAGGTCCTTGTGTCGTGCCTCGATCAACACGACCCGGCTCGTGGAGGCATGTTTCCCGATAAGAGCCTTCGCGATGTCGGCCCCGCATCGGACACTTGCGAATTCATCCGCCGCATACGCCACCTTATGCCAAGCGAGAATCGTGACGAGGAGAGAGAGGGCGATCAGATACAGGCAACGCTCGCCACCCTGTCGTTCGGAATCGGTTGTCATCGAGAGCTTGCCTTGTCCTTGGCTGTGATCGTCACATCAGGTACGACCATTTGGAATTGCATGAATTCCCGTAACGGGGCTTTCCAAAATTCGGGTCACGAAGGTTCGATTCGGTGCGAAAGCGGCCGACCGCCGCCACTTCGCCTTCTCGATTCAATGGATCGGCCGTGGCCTCGGCCCCGCGATCACGAGGCTCTGGAACCGGGTACGCCGAGCGCCCTTTGAAAGCGCGCGCTCTCGCGCATTCACGAGACCCTGATGGGATTTCCTAGACGCGGCGGGATGCGGCAGCGAAGAGCCGCGGTCATCCCGCGATGACGCGGTTGCATCCTTCCCGCTTTGCTTTGTAGAGCCTCAGTCCGGCCGTGCGCAGCAACTCTGCTGCGGAGGTGGATTGTGCGGGTGTGCTGACGGCCACGCCTACGCTGACTGTCAGAAAGTCCACCGGACCAGCATGGCCGGTCCGGGTGCCGCCAAGTGCGCGCTTTTCCCTGCTGGTGCGAAACAGATCGTCAACTGCGCGGCGCGCTGCCTCGGCTTGGAGGGTCGCAGCAGCGAGGTCGCCGTTAGGCAACAGGCCGAGGAATTCCCCACCACCATAGCGCCCAAGAACGACTTCAGGAGCGATCGCGGCATGCATCGCTCGAGCCATGTCGCGGAGCGCCCGGTCCCCAGCCTCGTGACCAAGAAACGCATTGGTCATCTGAAGGCAGTCGACGTCGGCATAGAACACGGCTACCGGCACACCTGTCTGCTCTGAATCGAGAAGCGCCTGTTCAAGGCGCCGCCTCATATACGCGCGATTGTGCAGACCGGTGAGGTAGTCCTGGCCGAGAGAATCGGCGATTTCTGATTGTGGTCGCGACCTAGTCATAGGGTCTCCAGTGCCCCGCGAGCGAGGAAGCAATCCTCACCTGACGAGAGCGCCGTGTCAATGTCCAAAACGAGTGACCAAGTCCCGTGTTGTCCAAGACAAGGGACTCACCAATCCGCTTGCTTTACACCCGCTCCTGGTCTCGCGGGGCGATAACCGGTCGGCTTGGGATCTGGTCGGCAACCTGCCCCAAGGCGGACTCACTTGTCGCTCACTGGTCCTTGCCTCCGACACCGAATGCTGGTGTCGTATTTCCCAAAAAACCGGGAGGCCCGTTGGCTAGTCGCAGAGGGCCCACAAGCGTGCGTTAAAGGACTCTCAGGCAGCGATAGTTCGGCTCTGAGCGCCTCGGTGCCAGCGTGGACTGCTCTCGCGCCCCGACCATTGCGCCATTCTCAAAGCGAGAATAATTTGGGGAGCAACTCCTCTGCACGACCGAGAATCTGTTCTTGGAAGGCAGGATTCGGAGGCGAGATTGGCTCGAGATTCACGTAAATTGTTCTCGCACCCGCGTACTGCGCATTGCGGACGTAGTCCGCCGCCGGCGTAACCAGGCCTGAAGTACCGATTGCGAGGAACAAGTCGCAGTCGCGCAGTGCCCGCTTCGCAGCCCAGGAAGCATCAAGCTTCGGCATCTCTCCGAACAGGACGACATCAGGCCGAAGCGGACTCGAACATTCCGGACAAAGAGGTACTTTAGCCGCGTGCGTTTCATGGTCTCGATACGGGGACAAGTCACAAGTTTCATTGCTGCAGCGCGTCATCAACAAGTTTCCGTGAATCGCAGCCACATTCTTGCTTCCCGCGCGCTGGTGTAGTTCGTCAACATTTTGGGTCACGAGGAGGAAGCTCTGGTCTGGCCTCAAGCGCGCTTGTAGCTGTGCGAGGGCGATATGGCCCTGGTTTGGGTGGACTTTCAGTACATCACTGCGCATGCCCCCAAAAAGCATCCAAGTTTTATCCGGGGCGCGCTTAAAGCAATCGGTATGGCCGTACTCCTCGACCTGATGCTCCTCCCAGACTCCGCCTGGCCCTCGATAGGTTCTCAAGCCCGATGCTACGGACACCCCTGCTCCAGTCAGTACGACTACATTCTTGTATTTCTGAAGCTCGATACGCATATCTTGAATAGTGGTAACGCTCGGAATCGCAATGTTAATACGGAAGTCCCGCCGCAGGGACGCGAGCCCGGTCCGGTTCCGGGACCAGCGTTTTGCCCTTCAAGGTTGCGGATTGTCTCTCGATGCCAGCGGAGGAACGAATTTCCGTTCGTGAATATCCGTGCGGTGGCCGACAGCTGCTCCCAAGATACGATTTCTCAGGGCGCGGGTTGGGTCCCGTCGACCCACTGCGGCGAGGCCGCTGTCCCGTTCTTGGGAACCTGTGTTGAAAGCGCGTTCGTGGCCGCCTGAAGCGAAGTAACCCGCGTATGCTGGGCCCGCCGCAAGGTGACGGAACAGGACGCTGTGGGCTGCGTATTTCGCGCGACCCGCGCAGCGTCTGGCTTGATTGCAATCCATGGAACTGACCGACGTAGCGCGCCAAGCGCAACCCCGTGCGCCAAGACCCTTGGTGTCGCAACTGGTTCAGCGCGCCCGTCGCGAGATGGAGGGCATCTGGCTTTGGGAGTTCGAAACCGCGGGCACCGTATGGGTTTCCGGCATTGCCGTGAATCGAGTGCTGGTACCGGCAATGTCGGCCGACGAGGCGATGGCCCTCGTGGGTATCGTAGCCTGGGCGGCCCCGCAGTCTGCTGAGTTTCTAGCTCTTCGAGGACCCCGGCTCGACGAGACGGTCACCGAGCCCTCTTTACTGCTGTCGAAGGAAGGTCTTTTCGCCCTGGCGAGCTACGAGTTGAACGATGGCTGGACGCCGCTATGCGACAGACTGCAGGCCTGCCTGGACCGTGAACTCACTTGGCGAGGCGCGTCTGCGCTGCGCGGAATTCCTCACTATGTTCTCATCGACCGACCGGGCAAACGTCTCGCAGGTCAATTCAATGAGGAGGCCCACTCGATGGCGCTCCGGCGCGAGAGGCGCTCGAGTGTTGCTCCAGGTTTGGGAAAGAGCTGAGCAAGATTGCCGCGGGCTGTTGTGGAGATCGCGGTTCTTTGCAATCGCCAACTGCGGGCCACGGCTACGATGACGACCAACCGGCCACTACCTTAGTCCTATATCGACCAAATGCGAAGTGGCGTCATAATGAAAACAGCACAGTTGCAATGCGATCCTGCTTGACTCGATCCCGAGCGCCGGCCAAGCGCGGCAGGGTCCAAATCTAACATCCCACCGGTAAGGAGTCGGTTATGAGCCAAAGTTACGTCACCACCAAAGATGGAGTGCAGATCTTTTTCAAGGACTGGGGTCCCAAAGAGGCAACACCCATCGTGTTCTCACACGGCTGGCCTCTGAGTTCAGACGACTGGGATAGCCAATTGATGTTCTTCCTGGCTCATGGTTATCGTGTCGTCGCGCACGACCGCCGCGGCCATGGACGATCCTCTCAGGTCTTTGACGGACACGACATGGATCATTACGCAGATGACCTTGCGGTAGTGGTCACTCACCTCAACCTGAAGGCTGCGATCCACGTCGGGCACTCCACCGGGGGAGGTGAGGTCGTGCACTACCTTGCCCGCCATGGCCAGAGCCGTGCCTCCAAGGCGGTTCTCATTGCCGCAGTGCCACCCATCATGGTGAAGACCCCTTCAAACCCCGGGGGTCTGCCGAAGGACGTCTTCGATGGAATTCAACATCAGGTCGCGACGAACCGCGCGCAATTCTTCCGTGACCTACCGGCCGGCCCATTCTATGGCTTTAACCGGCCGGGCGCGAAACCGCAGGAGGGTGTCATACAAAATTGGTGGCGCCAAGGAATGATGGGCGGTGCCAAGGCGCACTACGATGGCGTGGTCGCCTTCTCGCAAACCGACTTCACTGAAGACTTGAAGAAGACCACTGTCCCCACGCTGGTCATGCACGGCGATGACGACCAGATTGTGCCGTACGAGGATTCCGGTGTTCTCTCGTCCAAGCTTCTGCCCAACGGTACTCTGAAGACCTACAAAGGCTTCCCGCACGGGATGCCGACGACCCATGCTGATGTTCTGAACTCAGACATGCTCTCGTTCTTCAGATCTTGAACTACTCCGTCCAAGCGTTGAGGCTGCGAGCAAAATTAGCGGGAAGCAGCCAGATGAGGTATCAGGCTGTCGCTTCCTTCACTAGATGACGGCGGCGAGTTCGCTCGCCTGCTGAATTGCTCGTTTTGCGTCCAGCTCCGACGCCTCAAACGCTCCGCCAACAAGGGTTGCGTTAAGTCCTTCCGCTGTCAGTTCGTCATAGAGAGACCGATTCGAGAGTTGGCCCGCGCAGACAATCACGTTGTCGACTTCGAAGAGACGCTCTTCGCCGTTAATCCTCGTGAGCAAGCCGCGTTCGTCAATCTTCAGGTATTCGACGCCATTGAACATCTGAATGCCGCGGCGGTTAAGCGTAATCCGGTGCGTCCAGCCGGTTGTGCGGCCGAGTCCACGCCCCACAGGGTCCGTCTTACGCTGCATCAAGAATATGGTTCGGCTTGACTCTCGGGCCACCGGTGTAACACCACAGACGCCTCCCCGGGGATGGTTAAGGAAATCGATTCCCCATTCTCTTGCGAATTCATCGATATCGGTGGAACTCGACGTCCCTTCATGTGAGATAAATTCGGCCACATCGAAGCCAATCCCGCCCGCGCCAATGATGGCAACTCGCTCACCGACGACTCGCTGGCCCATCAAGACATCCAAATAGCTGATCACCAGTGGATGATCGATTCCATCGATCAGCGGTCGGCGCGGGATGATCCCGGTCGCCACGACAACTTCGTCAAATGATCCTCGGTCGACCATAGAGGCGTCCACCGTAGTATTTAACCGAAGCCGAACGCCATTGACCTCGATCATTCGCCTGTAATAGCGCAACGTCTCGTGGAACTCTTCCTTTCCTGGAATTCGCTTCGCGAGATTGAACTGGCCGCCGATTTCAGAAGCTGAATCAAACAGAGTGACGGCGTGGCCACGTCGAGCAGCAACGGTCGCATAGGCGAGGCCGGCCGGCCCCGCGCCAATAACGGCCACTCTTTTTGCCGCTCGAGCCGGTAGGTAATTTAGCTTTGTTTCATGGCAGGCCCTCGGGTTGACGAGGCAACTTACATCCTTCCCGCCAAAGGTATGGTCCAGACACGCTTGGTTGCAAGCGATGCATGTGTTGATTTCATCTTCCCGGCCTTCGCGGGCCTTGAGCGCAAACTCGGGGTCGGCAAGCATCGGTCTTGCCATGGAGACGATGTCCGCATCACCTCTCGCGAGCACTGCCTCGGCGACGCTCGGCATATTGATTCGATTGCTTGTGATTAGCGGTACACGCAAGACCTTGCGGAGCTTGCCTGTGACGGAAGTAAAGGCGGCACGAGGAACCATGGTCGCAATGGTGGGAATAAGCGACTCGTGCCAACAAAAGTGGGTGCTGATGATATTGACACCAGCGTCTTCAAGCGCCTTGGCCAAAGTAATCACCTCGTCGTGAGTCATCCCGTCTTCAAGCATGTCCATTGCCGGGATGCGGACCGTCAGGATCTTGTGTGGCCCAATCACGGCACGCGTGCGTCGGACCACCTCGATCGGGAAGCGCATGCGGTTCTCAAAGGTGCCACCCCAGCGGTCAGTCCTTCGATTGGTTTTCTCAACAAGGAATGTGGACAGTAGGTACCCGCCGGAGGCCGGAATCTCGACTCCGTCGTAGCCGGCCTCCACGGCAAGCGCAGCGCAATGCACATGGTCGTTGATCTGCTTCTCAATTCCTTCTTCATCGAGTCCAATCGGCTTGTATTTGCCGACCCGCGACTTGATTGCAGAGGGAGCGACGCAGTTCTCCTGGAGCGCCAAGGGTCCCATATGGAGAATCTGCATACAGATCTTCACATCCGGGCCGGCGGCATGTACCGCGTCAGTGACGATCCGATGCTGCTCTGCTTCCTCGTGCGTGGACAGTTTGGCTCCGAATCCGGCCTCCAGATTGGGTGGAATGCCTCCCGTGAAGATCATGCCCACACCGCCTCGAACGCGTTCGACAAAGTACGCCGCGAGCCGCTCAAATCCGTTTTCCGCTTCCTCAAGGCCGGTATGCATCGACCCCATCAGGATTCTGTTCTTCAGCGTTGTGAAGCCCAAATCCAGAGGGGAGAAGAGTAGGGGGTATTTCTCGGACTGCATGCTTTGCTCACCCGTGGACAAACGAGAATGAGGATGCCGGTTCACGATGCGTGACCACCTGGTTGACCGGCGCGGTTGCGTCTGCATAACCCATCGACATACCGCAGATGACGACCTGGTCATTCGAAAGGCAGAGCTGGTCCGCGATGATCCGGTGGAACGGCGCGAAGGCGGCCTGAGGGCAGGTGCTGATACCGCGCGCGAGCGCCGCGAGCATGACGCTTTGCATGAACATACCGAGGTCGAGCACGCTGCCCGGCACCATGATTCGCGGCAGCGTAAACATGAGGCCAACCGGAGCGCCAAAGAAGGTGTAGTTCTTAAAGAGCTGCGTTCGCATCCCTGCCGTGTCGCCGCGCGGTATGCCAAGCAAGGTGTACATGTCCTTGCCAACTTTCCTGCGCCTATCGATGTAAGGTGATATCCACTCTGTCGGGTAGGAGTCGAACTCAGGCTGATCGGGTGCTGACTCGGTTGCGTCCAAGCGCTCAAGGATGCTCGCGCTCAGGCGGCGCAATGCCTCTTCGACCAGGACGTGGACGTTCCAGGCCTGCGTGTTGTGTCCAGAAGGCGCGCGCGCAGCGACGTCCAGGACTTCCATGACCGTCTCGATTGGGATCGGCCCAGGAAGGAATTGACGTACCGAACGACGTGAGGTGATCACTTCGTCGATGGCGACTTGCCTGGAGGTTTTCTCAAGGTTGCCCGCATCGGCTGAACTGAAATCTGGGGTCATGCGGCGACCCTCTCTAGAATGCCCACATGCACTGCGGCCTCTTCTACCCCCCAAAGGCCACCACCGTTCTCCTGAATTGCGATGCGCGCTCCTTCGACCTGCCGCGTGAGCGCTTCGCCACGAAGCTGTGTGACCAATTCGAAAATCTGACCAAGGCCTGTGGCACCGACGGGGTGTCCTTTACTTTCGAGTCCGCCCGAAGGATTGATCGGGATCCGTCCACCAATCGAAGTCTCGCCTTTCTCTGCGATGGCGCCGCTTTGACCTTCCTCGCATAAGCCCAGGGTCTCCGTCTGAATCAATTCCCCGACTGCCGTGGCATCGTGTACTTCCGCCAGGTCAATGTCTGCAGGTGACAACGAAGCACGCTCATAGGCTGTCTGTGCAGCAAGCCGTGTCGCGTGACGAGCCAGGTCTTCCCCGGAACGGCTGGTTGCGGAGCGCATGACGCTCGCCCGCACCCGAATCGCCCGCTTCACGTCGACCCCGAGGCGCTGCATGCCGGCTTTCGTCGCCAAGATGGCTGCAGCTGCACCGTCCGAGATGGGCGCGCACATCGGGAGGGTCAACGGGTAGGTGATCGGTGGTGCGGAGAGGACTTCGTCGACCGTCATGGTGTTTCGATACTGCGCGCGTTCGTTTTGGCTCGAGTGCTGATGATTCTTGGCTGAGACCTTGGCAATCTGACGCTGGGTAATTCCATACTTCAGCATCAACTGGCGGCCGAAAGCCGCGTAGATATCCATGAAGACGCTGTAAGGCCTTTCCGATACGGAGCCAGGCGGAGGCTCAACTCCAGCGCCGAGCGCGACCAGACGGTCTGTGTTTTCTGGGACTGTTGCGATATCCCAGCCTGAGTCAAAGACTGAAAACATCTTCTGTTTGTCCGTGGAATACATCTTCTCGACGCCGACGGCCAAGGCCACATCAGCATCGCCGGCCCGTAACTGACTTACCGCCAGATGAAAAGCAGTCGAAGCCGTTGCACACGCGTTTTCGACGTTATGAATGGGGATGCCTTCGAACCCCTGAGGCAGTAGAGCAATCTGGCCGCGGATGAAGGTTTGTCCTTCCATAAAGCCTTGCACACTGTTGCCAAAGAAAGCGACCTGCACATCCGACGCTGAGCAGCCGGCATCCTTGAGAGCGTCGGCCACTGCCCAATGGGACAATTGCTTGACGGATTTGTCCAGGTGCCGCCCGAACGGCGTCATTCCGACGCCGATGACATAAATTTCTTCTTCCATGATCCCTTTCTCACTCCTTAGATTGAGCGCCAGTGGCCTTCCCAGAACTGCTTGCGGGCTTCACGGCGCATCAGTTTTCCGACCGCGCTCTTGGGCAGGTCTGGCCAAAATTCAACGGTCTTCGGGGTCTTCACGGGCCCGAGCCGTTCACGGCAGAGTGAAATGAGTTCTGCGTCCTCGACCGCTGCGCCCGGCTTGAGTCGCACCAATCCTTTGACGGCCTCACCCCATTTTTCGTCAGGAACGCCGATGACGATGCACTCGAGCACGGCCGGATGCGTGTTCAGTACGGCTTCAATTTCGTTGGGATAGACGTTAAATCCTCCCGAGATGATCATGTCTTTCTTGCGGTCAATCAGCGTGACGAATCCGCGCGCGTCCATCACCCCAACATCGCCCGTGTGATGCCAGCCATGCTTGGCTGCTTCAGCAGTGGCGTCTGGAAGCTTGTAATAGCCGCTCATCCCCATGGAGCCACGCACCACAATTTCTCCGGATACGCCAGCCGGGAGCAATGCGCCATCGTCGTCCATGATTCCAACTCGAACGAAGGTGGGCGGCTTGCCCGACGATCTCAGGACGTCTTCGTCGATCTGACCATCCGCCTGCATGTAATCTGTGGGGCTCTTGATCAGGACCGGAATCAGAGTTTCGGTCTGGGCGTAGGCTTCGTAGATGACCGGCCCGAACAGGTGCACGGCCTGCCTGAACTTCTCGGGAGCCACCGGTGCGGCCCCGACCAAGATGCAGCGCAAGCTGGTGAGGTCCAGTGTCCTTGCCAACGGACTAAGCATCAGCATGTACAAGATGGTGGGCGGCAAGAAGAGGTGAGTGATGCGCTCCTCACTGCATTTGGTTAAGAAGGCGTCAGCATCGAATTCGGAAAGGATGACGTTGGCCCCCCCGACGGCGAGCAGGGCAAGTGCGATGTGACCCGCAGCGTGGGAGAGCGGGGCGACACTCAAGAGCCGATCCCCTTCTTGAAACCCCATGCTGACCGTCAGGTTGACGATCTCCATCTCAACCGACCGGTGGGTGTGCACCGCGCCTTTCGATGGCCCCGTCGTTCCTCCACTGGGCAGGATCAAAGCAATATCGTTGGGGTCCGCTGGAATGCAGTCAAACTCTTCGGAATGGCCGGCCAGCCACGTTTCCAGGGAGACTGCGTGATTCGACTGCCGGTCGATGCAGACCCAGAGCTTCACGTTGGGAAGGCCCGCTTTCAGCCGAGGAACCTCGGACTCGTAGGCACTGTTGAAGAAGACGACTTCGCAGTCAAGGTAGGAGAGAACCTCAATATTGGTTGCGGTTGAATTGCGGACGTGAACTCCGAGCGAGATGAGGTCGGCCCGATTTGCACCCCACTGGATGAGAGATACCCGGTGATCGTTACCGCTGTATACCGTGATTCGCGCGTGCTTTGAAAGAGAAGATTCCGACTTCAGTGCATTCGCGATCCTGTTCACTTGACGCTTGACCTCGGTGTAGGAGAGTCGAACTTCACGGTAGACGAGTGCCTCAGCGGCTGGATGCCGGTCGGCAGCCACTTCCAGGTAATCGGCGATGCGCATGGCTTGTGTCTCCTCTTGTGTCGGGTTATCGGCCGAGGTACTTCGGCACCCGTTTTTCGGTGAAGGCAGCGAGGCCTTCATTTCTGTCGTGCGACAGCATATGCTCTGCACTTAACCGCAGTTCCCCTTCTAGTTGCTCCTTGGCCGACAGGTCGCCACCTTCGACGAGGGCTTTCATGCGACTAAGCACTAAGGAACTCTTCTGAGCAATTTCATTGGTGATTTCTTCGACGCGCGACTCCAACGAATCTGGTTCGCAGACCTCGTCGACTAGACCCCATGCTTCGGCCCTTGTTGCATCAATTGTTTGCCCGGTAAACATCAGATGCTTGGCACGTGACTTGCCGATACGTCGAGGCAGGCGCACCGTACCGCCTCCGCCGGGAATCTGGCCGAAATTGGCGTGACCGTCCCCAAGCCGGGCCTTGGCACTTGCGATGACGATGTCGCAGCAGAGCATCAGTTCAAGACCACCTGCGACCGTGATTCCGTTCACCGCGGCGATAGTCGGAATGGGTAGCGACTCGATTTGATTAAAGACATCGCCGACCTGGCGAAGAAATTGAGCCGTCACCTCATTTGCGGTGCCGGAATGGCCTCTTGCCAATACCGCCTTGAGATCGGCGCCAGCGCAAAATCCTGTGCCGCTGCCGGTGATGACTAGAGAGCGAATGGTGGCGTCCGAAGAAGCCGCCTTGACGGCTCGTCCAAGCAGCTCGACGCTCGATGACGTGAGAGCGTTGAAGGCTTCAGGACGAGTCAATGTGACCCAGAGGCTCGTGCCGCGAAGGTGGGCTGCGACTTCGGCAGGGGATTCGCCGGGGTTGAATGCGACAGTCATTTAATTGACCTGGATAGTCATAACAGGTAGGCTCCCTTGCGAACACGACCTGGGGAAGAGTGCATGCCTCGCTGGAAAAATGAGTCGAAGACTAGTGACGAAATTCAGAGCATTAAGCGCGCTGCGGTCATCAAGCAGGCGGGCCTTGCATTCAGCAAGCGCGGGTACCACAACACGTCTCTCGACGACGTCGCGAAGATGCTGCAGGTGTCCAAGGGCACGCTCTACAACTACGTAAAGGACAAGCAGGAAATACTTTTTGAGTGCCACGAGATGGCGCTCGACATCGGTGATCGAGCTTTCCGGTTTGCCAAGGATCATCCGGGCACAGGAGCGGAAGTCCTGGAGGCCACGCTCTACAAGTACATCGAGATGCTGACTGGGGAGCTCGGGGCTTGCGGGGTCCTGATGGAGGTCGACGCCCTGCGACCTGAAGATCGAGAGAAGATTGCCAAGAGACGAAATGCCTTCGAGAAGAGCTTCGTCGCCATGTTGCAAGAGGGGATGAAGGACGGATCGATGCGTGCGGTTGACCCAAAGCTTGCCGTGTTTACTTTCATGGGTGCAATTAACTGGATGCCCAGATGGTTCGACCCAGAAGGCCGACTCTCTGGCTCGGAAGTCGCGCGTCAGATGACCGACATCCTCTTGACGGGACTGGTGACTGCAAAGCCTCCCGTCCATGCAAAGCCGGCCTCTCGCTTCGGTCTGAAGGCAGGCGCGGGGTAGAAGAGCGTGCACTGGCGCGTGTGAGTTCAACGGGAAGGTTTACTTCGGACCGAGCCGCTTGAGCGCAGCCTGGGCCTCTGGCTGCTGAATGCACGCTTCGAAGGATTGCTTTTCCGCTGCTAACTGACTCGCCAAGTCGTTGCGTACCGCTTGGTCCAAAAGCGGTTTGGTTGCCTCGACAAACGCCGGCGGCAAGGACGCGAGGTCAAGTGCCAGTTTGTGTGTCGCGTCTGCAAGCTCCGCTGGTTCGACCACCTTGCTCACGATGCCTATTTCCTTGGCTTCGGCGGCGCTTAGCCGTTCCTCCATGAAGTACAGTCGCATGGCATTACGCAAACCTATTGCGCGAACCATATTGGCTGTTCCGCCGAAGTCGGGCGAAGCGGCGAGCTTGGCATATGCCGGGACGAACACTGCCTGACTGGACGCAATACAAAAGTCGCAGGCAACGACGAGGGAAAGCCCGCCTCCAGCTGCTGCACCTTGGACGCTTGCGACCACGAGCTTTCGGGACTTCCTCAGTTTGAGCAGGAAGTCGTTTGCCGCACCGAGCATGCGGTCCACCGTGCCCACCAAGTCGTCGCCCTGAGAGGCGAAGAATTGCAAATCGCCCCCTCCGCAGAATCCCTTACCGACAGCCCTGATGACGACCACTCTGACGTCTGCCGAAGCTTCGATTTGCCCGAGATAAGAGAGCAGCAGTTGCATGACCGCTTCGTCCAACGCGTTGTATCTGGCCGGACGATTAAGGGTGATATACGCAACCGGACCTTCAAAGGCGAGTAGCACGCCCGGCTGTTCGGATCTCTGAAGGGGCACCGAGCTCATTGCGATGTTGAATAGCCACCGTTGACGGCATAGGTTTGGCCTGAAATCCAACTGGCGGCTTCTGAGGCCAAAAAAAGGATCATGTTGGCTGCATCGGTAGGCTCGCCGAGGCGACGAACGATGTAGCTCCTCAACATGCGCTTCACCAGCGCTTCATCTGAGAGGAGTTCTTGCAGTCCCGGGGTGTTGATGCTTGCAAGCGACACGGAGTTCACCCTGATGCCATGCGCGCCAACGCCCTTGGCCAGTGCCCTGGAGAATCCTGAGGCGCCGGCCTTGGCGGCCGAATAGACGGCGAGATTTGCTTCGCCAACTCGGCCCGCGTCGGAAATGACGTTGACGATACTGCCGCCGGTGCCGGAATTGATGATGAGCGGCACGGTAATTCGACACGTGTTCAGCACGCCGTAGAGATTGGTCCCAAGCCAGCGGCTCCAGTCGCTAGGTTCCGTTTCCCAAAAGGGCGGCAGATCGCCGATGCCGTCAGTCGGGCCGGCATTACCTGCATTGTTGACAACGACGTGGAGACCGCCGGTTTTCTCCACGGCAGCTTCAACCAGCCTGGAGAAGGCTGGATAGTCAGTGATGTCAGCCGCAACCACGATGGATCTGGCACCCAGTTCGGCGACCTCTTTGGCTACGGCTTCGGCGCGGTCGGCATGGAAGTCGTTGACGAGGACCGTATCGCAACCATTGGCAGCAAAGTGAAGCGCCGTCTGGCGCCCGACTCCTTGCCCTGCCCCTGTGACCAGGGCCGTCCTGCCTTGAAGACTGAGAATGTTTTGCACCTGGCGAATTCCAAGAAAGCGTTGTCGGTGGGGCCGGAGGCATTGTGACGATGCAATGCAACAAAATGACTATAAAGTCAGAAATGGCAGTGTAGTCGGGTTTGACTCAAAAGTCAGTCGTTTTTTGTGACGAACGCGTTTATGCCACCCGCCTCCACGACCTGCGTCGAGTATGCCGTTGGAATAGGCTAATAGTTGACTGTTTTAGTAGGTTAATCTATACTTGACCAAGACAGTCGGGTATAACGTAACCAAGTACAAGTGCTCACTCAGTTTTCCGTCTCGGATCTCTCGGCCAGCACATTAGGGCAGCGATGCGATTGACCACCAAAGGGCGTTTTGCGGTGACCGCCATGATTGATCTGGCGCTGCGCGAGCATGCCGGTCCGGTCACGCTGGCGGGTATAAGCGGTCGCCAGAGCATCTCCTTGTCCTACCTCGAACAGCTCTTTGGCAAACTGCGGCGCCATGCTCTGGTAGAAAGCGTCCGCGGTCCCGGAGGCGGCTACTCGCTGGCGCGCCGCATGGCCGACATATCGGTGGCCGACATCATTTATGCGGTCGACGAGCCGATCGATGCGACCCAGTGCAAGGGTAAGGAAAACTGCCTGGATGACCACCGTTGCCTGACCCACGATCTGTGGGCCAACCTGAATCATCACATGGTCGAGTACCTCGACTCGGTGACTCTGCACGACCTGGTGGCCCAACAGCGCGACCGATTGCGTCGCCAGCAGGAACTGGGGCACGTGGGTGTATTGCGCGACCACCGCGGTGGCGCAAAGGATGGCATCGGTGAGCCCGTGCCCACTTCCTTGTCCGAGACCGCCGCCCAGGCTAGTCCGACCTGATCAACTCTCCATCGAAGGAAATGTTCGTGAATATGCCTGCCCGCCTGCCCATCTACATGGACTACTCGGCGACCACTCCGGTCGACCCCCGGGTCGCCGAAAAGATGATCCCGTATCTGACCGGCCAATTCGGCAATCCCGCCTCCCGCAGCCATAGCTATGGATGGGATGCCGAGAAGGCCGTCGAGGACGCGCGCGCAGAAGTCGCACGCCTTGTGAACGCCGATCCTCGCGAACTGATCTGGACCTCGGGGGCGACCGAGGGGAACAACCTCGCGATCAAGGGTGCCGCCCACTTCTACAAGGACAAGGGCAAGCACATCATCACGGTCAAGACTGAGCACAAAGCGGTGCTCGACACGGTCCGGGAACTGGAGCGCGGAGGGTTCGAGGCGACGTACCTGCAGCCAGCCGAGAATGGGCTCGTCTCGCTCGAGCAACTGGCCGCTGCGATCCGTCCCGATACGATCCTGGTCTCCGTGATGCTCGTGAACAACGAGATCGGCGTCATCCAGGACATTCCCGGCATGGCCAAGCTCTGTCGCGAGAAGGGCATCATCTTTCACAGCGACGCCGCGCAGGCGACCGGCAAGGTGCTGATCGATCTGGAAAAATGGCCGGTCGATCTGATGACCTTCACAGCGCACAAGACCTACGGTCCGAAGGGCATCGGCGCACTCTATGTCCGGCGCAAGCCGCGCGTGCGCCTGGAAGCCCAGATGCATGGCGGTGGCCACGAACGGGGCCTGCGTTCGGGTACCCTTGCCACGCACCAGATCGTGGGCATGGGGGAAGCATTTCGGATCGCGCGTCTGGAGATGGGCAGCGAGATCGAACGCGTGCGCATGCTGCGCGATCGCCTGTGGGCGGGCCTCAAGGGTATCGAGGAGGTCTACCTGAACGGCGACTTCGAAGCGCGCGTGCCGCACAACCTGAACGTGAGCTTTAACTTCGTCGAAGGTGAATCGCTCATCATGGCGATCAAGGATATCGCGGTTTCCTCGGGCTCGGCCTGCACCTCGGCCAGTCTCGAGCCGAGCTATGTGCTGCGTGCACTCGGCCGCAGCGACGAACTCGCGCACTCGTCGATTCGCTTCACGATCGGGCGGTTCACGACTGAAGATGATGTCGACTTCGCGATTGCACTGTTGAAGTCCAAGATCGCCAAGCTGCGGGACCTCTCGCCGCTTTGGGAAATGTACAAGGATGGGGTTGATATCAACAGCATCCAGTGGGCAGCACACTAAGGAGCAGAAGATGGCCTATTCGGAAAAAGTCCTCGATCACTACGAAAACCCGCGCAATGTCGGATCGTTCGACAAGAATGACGACGCGGTCGGCACCGGCATGGTCGGTGCCCCCGCCTGCGGCGACGTCATGAAACTGCAGATCCGCGTGGGCTCGGACGGGCGCATCGAGGATGCGAAGTTCAAGACCTATGGCTGCGGCTCGGCGATCGCCTCCTCCTCGCTCATCACCGAGTGGGTCAAGGGCAAGACGCTCGACGAGGCGATGACGATCAAGAATACGCAGATCGCCGAGGAATTGGCGCTGCCCCCGGTCAAGATTCACTGCTCGATTCTGGCTGAAGACGCGATCAAGGCCGCGGTTCTGGACTACCAGACCAAGCACGCCGAAGTCCTGGAGCAAGCCAAGGCAGCCTAGAGGTGGGCGGCCGGTCCGAGCCGGCCACCCTCCTTCGTCCTGACTCAATTTCTATTCGCAACCCGTAATCCTCCGATCGCATCATGGCCATCACTCTCACTGAAAAAGCAGCCCAGCACGTCAATCGCTACCTCTCCCGGCGCGGCAAGGGGGAAGGATTGCGCTTTGGTGTCAGGACTACAGGCTGCTCGGGATTGGCTTACAAGCTCGAGTATGTCGATCTGCCCGATCCTGCTGATGAGGTATTTGAGAGCCACGGGGTAAAAGTCTTCGTGGATCCCAAAAGCCTGCCCTACATCGACGGGACCGAACTGGATTTCGCGCGCGAGGGCTTAAATGAGGGATTCCGCTTTCACAACCCCAACGTCAAGGACGAGTGTGGTTGTGGCGAAAGTTTCCGGGTCTAGCTCGAGGCCCGCTGTGAAGGAAGGCGGCTCGGCCGCCTTTTTTGCTTAATGGACATCACTCAGAGCCACTTCGAACTGTTCGGCCTTCCGGAGCGCTTTGCGCTCGACCGCAAGGCACTCGACGAGGCCTATCGCGCCGTGCTCTCGCGCGTGCATCCGGACCGCTTCGCCGCGTCCGGTGACGCCGAAAAGCGGGTCGCGCTGCAGTGGGCCACGCAAGCCAACGAGGCCTACCGCACCCTAAAGGACGAGGTCGGTCGTGCCCGCTATCTGTGCGAGTTGCGCGGGATCGCGCTGGAAGTCGAGACCAACTCGGCGATGCCGGCTGCCTTTCTGATGCAGCAGATGGAGTGGCGCGAAGCGCTCGAGGAGGCCGAGACCGAACGCGATGCCGATCGGTTGGGCCAGATCGAGGGCGAACTCACCCGCGCGCGCGCGGCGGCGATCGCCGATGTCGGTGCGCTTCTCGATGGCGCCGCAGACCCGGTCGCAACCGTAGAGGCCGTGCGCGGGCTCCTGTTTCTCGATCGCTTTGCTGAGGATGTCGCAAACACCCTCGATCGGATCGAGTCGAGCGTAGGCTAGGCCTGCACATCCACGTCCGGATCCCGTATCCATTTTCCAATCCGCGCTCTCCTACGAAGTTTCTTTTCATGGCCCTTCTGCAAATCTCCGAACCCGGCATGGCACCTGCGCCGCACCAGAAGCGCCTCGCCGTGGGTATCGATCTGGGCACGACCAATTCCCTGGTCGCGACCATCCGTAACAGCCTGCCCGAGGTTCTTCCTGACTCTGAAGGGGAGGCCCTCTTGCCTTCGGCCGTGCACTACGAGACCGTGGGTGGCGCTGCGATCGGCAAGAAGGCGCTCGCCCTGCGTGCCGTTGATCCCGTCAACACCATCGTATCGGTGAAGCGCTTCATGGGTCGCGGCCTGGCCGACGTGAAGCGCCTCTACGGCACCGAGCTGCCCTACGATTTCGTGGACGCCCCGGGCATGGTGCAGTTGCGCACCTCGGCCGGCGTGAAGAGTCCGATCGAGGTGTCCGCCGAGATCCTGGCGACGCTGCGCCAGCGCGCCGAAGATTCCTTGGGGGACGAACTGGTCGGAGCGGTCATCACGGTGCCCGCCTACTTCGATGACGCACAGCGCCAAGCGACCAAGGATGCCGCCCAACTGGCGGGCTTGAATGTGTTGCGGCTGCTGAACGAACCCACGGCCGCCGCGATCGCCTACGGACTCGACAAAGGTTCAGAAGGCATCTATGCCGTCTATGATCTGGGCGGAGGAACCTTTGACATCTCGATCCTGCGGCTCACCCGCGGCGTCTTCGAGGTGCTCGCAACCGGGGGCGATTCGGCCCTGGGCGGCGACGATTTCGACAGCTGCCTGGCCCAACTCGTACGGACCCGCGCGGCGCTCGGCCCGCTCGACCATGCGGAGGAGGCTGCGCTATCCATTGAGGCGCGGCGCGTCAAGGAAGCGCTCTCATCGGCTCCCGAAGTGGAGTTTCGGCTGACCACCAGCCAAGGTTCCCGAACGGTTGCGATCAGCCAGATGGACTTCGTTCAGGCAAGCGCCCAACTGACCAGCCGCACGCTCGCTGCCGTGCGCAAGTGCCTGCGCGACGCCAAGCTCAAGCCCGATGAGATCGATGGCGTCATCCTGGTCGGCGGGGCAACGCGCATGCCGCACATTCGCAAGGAGGTGGGTGCGCTTTTTGGCAGGCCCCCCTTGGTCGACCTCGACCCGGATCAGGTTGTCGCGCTCGGGGCCGCGATCCAGGCCAATCTTCTGGCCGGAAACCGCGCCACGGGCGACGATTGGCTGCTGCTTGACGTCATCCCGCTGTCCCTGGGTGTCGAGACGATGGGCGGACTCGTCGAGAAGATCATCCCGCGCAATTCCACCATCCCGATTGCCCGTGCCCAGGAGTTCACGACCTTCAAAGACGGCCAGACGGCGCTTGCTGTCCATGTGGTGCAAGGCGAGCGTGAACTGGTCTCGGACTGCCGCTCTCTGGCGCGCTTCGAATTGCGCGGCATTCCAGCGATGGTGGCTGGTGCGGCCCGCATCCGCGTGACCTACCAGGTTGATGCGGACGGCCTCCTGTCGGTGTCGGCCCGCGAGATGACCTCGGGAGTCGAGGCATCCATCATGGTCAAGCCCTCCTATGGACTGGCCGATAGCGACATCACCCGCATGCTCGAGGAGAGTTTCCGATCGGCCCAGACCGACATGCACGCGCGCGCCTTGCGTGAACTGCAGGTCGATGTCGAACGCCTGGTCGCGGCCACCGAGTCGGCCTTGCAAAAGGACGGCGCGCTGTTGTCGAGCGAGGAGCGGGCGCGCCTGGAGTGCCTGGTGCGCGAGGCGGCAGGCGCGGCCCTTGGTTCGGACCACGCGAGCCTGAAAAACGCCATGGACAGCCTGGCGCGCGGCACCGAGACGTTCGCTGCGCGTCGCATGGACGAGGGGATCCGTAAGGCACTCTCGGGTAAACGGCTCGACGAGATTCTCTGAGGAAACCATGCCCACCATCACCGTACTGCCGCACGTGGACATCTGTCCCGAGGGCGCACGATTTCAAGCGGAGCCCGGCGAGAGCATCTGCCGCAATCTCTTGAACCATGACATCGCCATCGAGCATGCCTGTGAGCTCTCGTGCGCCTGTACTACCTGCCACGTGATCGTGCGCGAAGGCTTCGCAGGTCTTGATCCGTCTGAAGAGAACGAGGACGATCTCCTGGACAAGGCCTGGGGTCTGACGCCGCTGTCGCGCCTGTCCTGCCAGGCCATTGTGAAAGAGGGCGATCTCGTGATCGAGATCCCTCGCTATACGATCAATCACGCCAAGGAAAACTGAGGATTGCCATGAAGTGGACCGATACGCTGGATATCGCCATAGCCCTCATCGAGGCGCACCCCGATGTCGATCCCCTGCAGGTGCGCTTCACCGACCTGCACCGCTGGGTGCTTGAATTGCCCGAATTCGACGACGAGCCGGCGCGCTCGGGGGAAAAGATCCTGGAGGCGATCCAGATGGCCTGGATCGACGAGGCCGCCTAAGCTGCGCCTGGCCAGGAGCGCAGTGCTGGTCCGAGGCGAATGCCATCGGCGAGAGCGCCGGTACCGGGTGCCTGGCCGTCTTCAGGATAGGCCGATGATCTCGCCATCAGCATCGATGTCGATCTGGAGCGAGGCCGGATTGACGGGCAGTCCCGGCATCGTGAGAACGTCTCCCGAGATGGCGACGACAAACCCCGCTCCGGCCGAGAGCCGGACCTCGCGGATGTTCAGAGTATGGCCAGTGGGTGCGCCGCGCCGTGACTCGTCGGTCGAAAACGAATAGGGGGTCTTGGCGATGCACACCGGCAGGTGCCCGAAGCCTGCCTCGGCATACCCGGCCAACTGCTTGGCCACGCCTGCACCGAAACTGGCGCCCTCGGCGTGGTAGATGCGCTTGGCAATGCTCTCGATCTTCTCTACAAGACTCGCGTCGCGAGGATAGGCAAAGCGCAGCTCTCCCTTCGACTCGGCCGCGACGCGCACGACTTCCCTCGCGAGATCGAGCGCGCCCGCGCCGCCTTCGGCCCAGTGGCGCCCTTCGATGACGGGCACGCCCTGGTGGGCCATGCGGGTCTTGATCAGTTCGAATTCGCTCGGCCGGTCTCCCTGGAAGTGGTTCAATGCCACGATCACGGGCAGGCCAAAACATCCCGAGAGGTTCGCGGCATGGCGCTCGAGATTGACGAGCCCACGCCCGAGCGCCTCGAGATTGTCCTCGCCCAGGTGCGGGGCATTCAGGCCACCGTGGTACTTCAGGGCGCGCACGGTCGCGACGATCACGGCCACGGCAGGCTTCAAACCGGCGCTGCGGCATTTGATGTCGATGAACTTCTCGGCGCCCAGATCAGCTCCGAATCCCGCCTCTGTGACGGTGTACTCCGAGAGCGCCAGTGCCGCGCGCGTGGCGATCACGGAACTGCAGCCGTGGGCGATGTTGGCAAACGGGCCGCCGTGAATGAAGGTAGGCGTGCCGCCCAGGGTCTGAACCAGATTGGGCTTGATCGCCTCCTTCAGGAGCGCCGCCATCGCCCCGTGGGCCTTCAGGTCCGAGGCGCGGACCAGATGTCCGGTGCGGCTCGTGGCCACGACGATTGCGCCGATGCGATGCTTCAGGTCCTGCAGGTCGGACGCGAGGCAGAGGATCGCCATCAGCTCGGAGGCGACGACAATGTCAAAGCGGTCCTGGCGCGGAAAGCCATTGGCCGCGCCACCGAGGCCCACGACCGTCTCGCGCAGCGCCCGATCGTTCAGATCGAGCACCCGCCTCCAGCTGATGCGGCGCACGTCGATGTCCAGCAGATTGCCGTGATGGATGTGATTGTCGATCAGGGCGGCAAGCAGGTTATGCGCCTGCGCGACCGCTGCGAAATCGCCCGTGAAGTGCAGATTGATCTCGTCCATCGGGACGACCTGGGCGAGCCCGCCTCCGGTCGCGCCGCCCTTCTTGCCAAACACGGGCCCCATGCTCGGTTCGCGCAGGCAGACGATGGACTTATGGCCAAGCAGATTCAAGGCGTCGCCGAGTCCGATCGTGGTGGTGGTCTTGCCTTCGCCGGGCGGGGTCGGACTGATGCCAGTCACAAGAATCAGCTGACCAGCCCGGGCCGCGTCGCCCAGCGGGGGCTTGAACTTCGCCTTGAACCGTCCGTAGGGCTCGATCAGTCCGGGATCGAGTCCGGCGCGCTCGGCAATGACAGCTATCGGTTCAAGCTTTGCGGCACGGGCGATTTCGGAGTCGGAGGGCATGGATTCGGATTCTGAAGTGGAAGATGGATGGACCGGCCCGGGCGAGGCGCATCTCGCTCAGGTCGGCGGGCCTGGCGCAAAGCCGAGATGATAGGGCAAGCGGCCAGCCTGCGCCAAGGTCCTCGTTCGAATCGATCCTTCTCTATTGGGCAGTCAAGCGGGGTAGGCGCTGGAACACAACGACCAGACAGTAAAGGAGGGTGAGGGCGGCACTCGTCCACAAGATGATGCCCACGCCCAAACCCGTCAGGAACGGCACCTCTGCGGGGGGATTGGAGAATGCGATGAACGCTGCCCACGCCACGAGCGCGGTGCCGGTGACGTAGTGCGGGAGGTAGCGAAACGCGCGCGCCAAGGGGTAGAGATGGATGCCCACGATGATCGCGATCGCGGTGAGCACATAGTTCTCCCGATGCAACGCGATGAGCGTCGGCACGGCCACGGCGACCGCGCCCCACTGAACGAGGTTGACCGTGCGAAACAGGCGTCGCTCCCGCAGATCCTCTTCGGTCTCGGGACCCGGGGCGCTGCCAGCGCTCCCCAGGCGGCGCAGCATCCAGATGGTCGTGGCAATCAGCGCCAGCCAGGCAAGAGCGATCAGGGCACCGCTGGACCAATCCAGGCGAGCGCTAACGAGAAGCGACAGCGCCATCCACAGACCGCCGAAACTGGCAAAGAAGATGATTCCGGTCGCGCGGCCTTGCAGGGTCTTGACGATCGAGGGGTCGGACATGGCGGTCTCCTAGGAAGCTATTCGGATCGGACAATGCAGTCAGGCGGTGGACTTCGTCTGCGCGGTGTCCACGATCTCGCGCAGATACACGATATGCTGGTCGAAGGCGAGCTTGCCCGCGCGTGAGATCTTCACGCGCGTGCGCGGTTTTTTCTTCACGAAATCCTTCTCGATGACGATGTAGCCCGCGCCTTCGAGGATGTTCAGATGCGCCCCCAGATTGCCGTCGGTGGCCAGCACGATCGCGCGCAGGCGGGGAAACTCGATGTAACCGGGCGCAGGCAGTGCGTTCAGCGTCGCCATGATCTTCAGGCGCAGCTGCTGGTGGATGATGTCGTCCGGGGCGCCCACTTCAGACCTTCTTCAGCCAAAGTCCTCCGAGGATGAGCGAGCCGCCCGCGGCAAGTCCCATCCAGAGGATGAAGTAGGGTCCCAACAGGTAAAAGCCCAGGAGGGTCGCGACCGCGAGGATGGCGCCGATCGCCACGAGTCGTGCCCCGAGCCCAAGACCTGCAATCATGTACGCCGCGGCGATGATGAGTCCGTTGGTCGCTGCGATCTGGGCGGGCGAAGGCGGTCCGAGCACACACAAAAGAGCGATGGCCAAAAAGACGAGGATCCACACGCCCGCGCCGATACGCCAGTCCGACTCACCCCCGCCCTGCCGCGCAAGAACGAAACTGGCAATCGATCCGCCCACCCCAATCACGGGCCAGATCACGTTGACCCAGGCAGGCTCCACGTATTCGAGGCCGAAGCCTGCCATCCAGAGTACGCCCCACAGGATCAGTTGCGCCCCGACCTGGGCATATCCTGCGAGTCGCCGACTCAAGGCGTCGCTCTGGGCGATGGCCTGTAGGGCGTCCTGTGCTTCAGTCTGGGTGAGCGGCATGGTGGTGGCTTTCTCGGTGTCTCGAAACGGACCGGCACGGCAGCTGAGGACGGCCGCGCTCGGGTTGATGCAGAGTACTCTATATGGCAGAGTGAAACTTGGCAAGAAGTTTTTTTCGAGAAGCGCGAAACGAGGCTTCTGATGGAAGAAAACGGCGCGTAGAATGCGCTCTGACCTGGGCCAGGACGGGCTCTTGATGTCCCGGCTTCTGGCCCCATCGTGAGACACGCAGGGAGGGATCGCGACCGGGAATGCGGTCTACCCTCGGGCAGAGCAGAGCCTGTGCTGCATCCGGTGGAAGGGTGCCCGGTTTCATCAGGACGGCCTTCCCCCATCCTCTTTTTTTGTCAGGCCAACCAGGCGACCTGCCCATGAATTCGATGATCCCCGCCGTAGCCGATCCGCCTGCGCCGACCGAGAATCCTCCCCTCGCAGCGCGACGCGAGCATCAGGTCGAGTCGCCCCACGGCAGCCGTTCCGACCCCTATTACTGGCTGCGCGACGATTCGCGCAGCGACGCCGACGTGCTCGCCTATCTCGAGGCGGAGAACCTCTGGTATGAGTCCTACGCCGCGCGCTATCGGCCGCTGCGCGAGGCGCTCTACAAGGAGATCAAAGGCCGCATCAAGGAGGATGATGCGAGCGTGCCGTACCGTTCGCACGGCTATCTGTATCGCACACGCTTTGCCGAGGGCTCCGAATATCCGATCTATGTGCGCGAGGCCGATCGCCCGGATGCCAACGAGGAGATCGTGCTCGACGTCAACGCGATGGCCGCCGGGCACGACTACTACCACGCCCATCCCTCGGCTTACAGCCGCTCCCAGAAGCTGCTCGCCTATGCTGAAGACGACACGGGACGCCGCCAGTACCGCATCCGCGTGCGCGACCTGGAAAGCGGTGTCGATCATCCCGATGTCATCACAGGTACCAACGGCCAGTCGGTCTGGGCCGACGACGAGAAGACGCTCTTCTATGTCGAGAACGATCCCGAAAGCTTGCGCAGCTGCCGGGTGCGCCGCCACATCCTTGGAACCGATCCCGCCACGGATGTGACGGTCTACGAGGAGACGGACACAAGCTTCTACACCTCGGTGGGCAAGACCGGTTCGGAGAAGTATCTCGTCATCCATGTCTCCTCGACCGTCTCCGACGAGGAACGGATCCTGCCCCTGGCCGCGCCCCTCACGGATCTGCAGCTCTTCGCCCCCCGCCAGCGCGACTTCCTCTACGACGCCGATCATATCGACGGGCGCTGGGTCATCCGCACGGACTGGGACGCGCCGAACTTTCGTCTGATGCAGGTTGCAGAAAGGGCGATCGGCAAACGCGACGAGTGGACCGACCTCGTTGCGCACCGTCCGGCCGTCTTCCTCAATGCGTATGCCTTGTTTGAGCGCTACTTCGTCGTGGACGAGCGCAGCGAAGGGTTGCGGCGCCTTCGGGTACAGGCCTGGGAGAATGGTGTGCCGACCGGCAACGCCACCTACGTGCGCTCGGATGAGCCGGCCTACACGATGTCCTTGGGCGTGAATCCGGAACAGGCGAGCGTCATCCTGCGCTACCACTATAGTTCGCTGACGACGCCCACTTCGACCTTCGATCTGAACATGGACACCGGTGAGCGTACCCTGAAAAAGCTCCAGCCTGTCCTCGGCGGATTCGATGCCTCACACTATCGCTGCGAGCGCGTATGGGTGACCGCGCGCGATGCAGTCAGGGTGCCGGTCTCGCTTGTCTATCACATCGGCACGCGTCGCGACGGCCGCGCGCCGCTCCTGCAATACGGCTACGGCTCGTACGGCCATGCGATCGATCCAACCTTCACATCGAGCATCATCTCGCTCCTCGATCGGGGCTTTGTCTACGCGATCGCCCACATCCGGGGCGGCGAGGAGATGGGCCGCGCCTGGTACGAGGACGGCAAGAAGCTGAAAAAGCAGAACACCTTCAACGATTTCATCGACGTCTCCGAAGCCTTGATCAGTCTGGGCTATGCCGCACGCAACAAGGTCTTCGCTGAAGGCGGCAGCGCCGGCGGACTGTTGATGGGAGCGGTCATTAATGCGCGTCCGGACCTCTATCGCGGCATCCTGGCCGACGTCCCCTTCGTCGATGTGGTCACGACGATGCTCGATGAAAGCATACCGTTGACGACCAATGAATTCGACGAATGGGGCAATCCCAAGGAGAAGGGATTCTACGAATACATGCTCTCCTATTCGCCTTACGACAACGTGCGCGCGCAGGCCTATCCGGCCATGATGGTCACGACCGGTCTGCATGATTCCCAGGTGCAGTATTTCGAGCCGGCGAAGTGGGTTGCGAAACTGCGCTCGACGAAAACCGATCGGGAACCCCTGGTCTTGAAGACCAACATGGAGGCGGGCCACGGTGGCAAGTCGGGCCGCTTTCGACAGCTCGAGGAGATCGCCGAACAGTTCGCCTTCATCATCGATCTCGCCGAGTCCACTCCGCCGGCGAAGCGCCCGCCGGCCGGCTAGGCCCGAGAGGCCAGACCTGAGAGGCCAGACCCCGCGGGCCCGGGCCTTGGTCTAGCGGGCGAGCAGTGACGCACTCTTCGCTGCCGTCGGTCGCGCGGCCACGAGCGGCTTTAAGCCAAAAAGAGGGCGCAGCCAGGCGATGCGCCTGACGAGCTCAAAGCTTGCCAGACAGGAGGCCGCCGTGCCCGCTATGACCAGTCCGACCTCGATGGGCAGCGGTAGTGCCAGAGGCTGGATGTTATGGGCGATCACGATGAGAGCCGTCTGGTGCACGATATAGAACGGGAAGATGCCTTCGGTCAGATAGCGGCGCAGTGGCGAGTCGGCTCGCCCTCTGAGGAGATAGCGTGCCCAGCCCAGCGCTGCCAGAATCGCCGTCCACTGGTTGGCCGCATAGACGGCTCTTTGTGCCATGCGTAGGACGACATTTTCGGGGAGCCAGTCGAAGTAACTGGAAAAATACAGCCGGACCGCGAGGAAGGTCAGTAGCGCGAGCCCGAGCGTGTACCAGCGCCCTGAGACCATCTTCTCCCAACTCGGAGCATGTCCTGCGAGCGCGTAGCCGAGGATGAACGCCAGGCCATAGATGGCGTGGTTGAACCAGTCGTCCACCAGCGCATGGGTCGAGGGAAAGCTCGATAAGAGGAGCATCCGTGCGAGCGCCAGGCCGAGCCAGGGCCAGACCAGAAGTCCCCATCCCTGAAGCCTGGCCTGGAGCCAGGCGACCGAGCGCAGCAATAGGGCAGGCCCGAAGAAGGCGAGCGCTGCGAGAGCCATCGTATAGACCCACAGATAAGCCACGAACCAGAGATGATTCCAGGTGGGCAGGATGAGGCAGGACTGCGCGTGGCAGAAGCTGTGGTCCGCCTCCAGATAGCGCAAGAGAAAGGGTCCAAAGCCGTCCTGGTAGCCCCATTGCTCGACGACCTGGTAGTACGACTGGGGCGGCACGATCACGAACATGCCAAACAGGAGCGGCACGAGAAGCCGCTTCGAGCGTTGCCCAACGACCGCTCCCAGGCGTTTGCCCGGTACCAGGAAAAATGCGGTCGCGCACCCGGATATCAGAAAAAGCAGTTCAAGCCGCCAGGGATTGACCAGGAGCATCAGGGGCTCTGCCGCACTCGAGGCGCGCGGGCTTTTGACATGGAAGTCCCAGGTCACGTAGACCATCCCGACGTGATAGAAAATCAGAATGCCGAAGGCGATGATGCGCAGCCAGTCGAGATCGAGCCGTCGCGCGTGCTCTGGAGCGGCGCTGGATTGCGATTGGGGATTCACGGGGACTCTCCTTAGGTGGTGATGCATCGAACCCTAGCAGCGAGCCGCCCCCGACAGGACACAAAGGGGTGAACCGTGCGGGTTTTGGGACGAGACGTGAGCCTTCCGGGATGAACTGAGACGCGCAAAGCGGGCATCAGCAGGCGACGGCTGTTAGAGTAGGCCGGTGATGAGCGCTCAGACCCGTGAAGGACGACCTGCCCAGCCCCGCCCGGCGGGCCCCGATGCATCCCCGAATGCACCCCCGAATGCATCCCCGAATGCATCCCTTCTGGCGGCTCCAAGCCAGCCGGGTGCCGGGCGCCTTGAGGCACTTGTCATCAACCACCCGCGCTTAAGGCGCCTGGCCGAGATCCTCTTCTGGGTCGTCTTTTGCGTCTCCCAGGCCATCTTCAACTCGGCGACGACCGTGATGGACCTGCAGCGCGAAGGTGTCGATATCGCTGCGTGGGAGCCCCGTGTCTGGGAATGGACGAGCAACCTCGTGCTGCTCCTTCTCGTGCCGGGCGTCGTCGCCTTTCAGCGGAAGTTCCCGCTGTATTTCGGCGTGTGGCGCAAGAACCTGCCCTGGCACGTACTGGCGAGCGTCGTCTTCTGCCTCGTTCACGTGGGCCTGATGGTGGCCGCAAGAAAGGGCATTTACCTGCTCTTCGGCTCCGCTTATGACTTCGGCGACTGGCCCCGCGAACTGGTCTATGAGTACCTGAAGGATTGGCGCTCCTATGCCGCGATCCTGACCGCTGTAATGGCCTACGGCTTCATGCTCAGACGTCTTCAGGGGGAGGCCGCTCTACTCTCGGAACCCGACGCGGGCCCGGCGTTCGAGCCCGTCGCCCACCCTGAGCGGTTTCTCGTGAAAAAGCTCGGCAAGGAGTTTCTCCTGCCCGCTTCCGAGATCGAGTGGGTCCAGTCCTGGGGCAACTATGTGAATCTGCACCTGCGCGGGCGCGACTATCCACTGCGCTCCACGCTGACCGATCTGGAGAAACGGCTCGACGAGGCCGCCTTCGTGCGCGTGCATCGCAGCTACCTGGTGCGCTTGGAGCAGATCGAAGCGCTCGAGTCCGAGGACGGGGGCGATGCAAAACTCTTGATGAAAGACGGCATGCGCATCCCGTGCAGCAGGACCTACCGCGAGCGGCTGCGTAGCCGGCTTGTTGAAGGGCGCAAGGGTTGAGAACCTAAGAAGCTCGAAGGCCCCGTCGGCTCGCGTGGCGGCGACTCGTGTATGCTCTCGCTCTCTTGGGGCGTTAGTCCGATCCCGGTGCTGGGTGCACCGCGTGAAGACGTCTCGATGTTGACGAGGATAGTTTGATATTTCTACCGGATTCGGTGCCCAAGGGTCGGACTCTGGCACGCTTGGTTCTCGCGGTCTTCATGTGGGTTGAGCTTCAAAGTGCTGCCGCTCTCGAGATTGCGCCGCCCGCCGACCGGGCCTACCCGGGCACGATCGAGCTGCGGGTGGATGCCAGCGATGTGACGCGCGGGATCTTCCAGGTCCACGAATCGCTGCCGGTGCGACCCGGATCTCTCACGCTCCTGTATCCCGAGTGGATTCCCGGTGAACACGCGCCCACGGGGCCCCTCATCTCCCTGGCTGGGCTGGTACTGACTGGTAACGGCGAGCGCATCGAGTGGCAGCGCGATCCGGTCAATCCGTTTGCGTTTCATCTGAGTGTGCCCGCCGGTGTCAGGACACTCGAAATCGAGTTCCAGTTCCTCTCGCCGGTCAGGCTCCCCGAGGGACGCCGGGTGGCAACGCCCGAGATCCTCGGGTTACAGTGGAACACGGTCGTGCTCTATCCGGCGGGATACGCCGCCCGACGCATCACTGTGCGCCCTCAATTGCTGCTCCCCGAGGGCTGGCAGTTCGCGAGCGCGCTCGAGCCGGCTGCGCACGGTATCACTGGCGAGCTGCGCTTTAAGGAGACGGATCTTTCGACCCTTGTGGATTCGCCGCTTTATGCCGGTCGGCATTTCAAACGCTACGACCTCGATCCAGGAGCCAAGGTGCCGGTCGACTTGGACGTCTTCGCCGACGACGATGAGAGCCTCGAGGCCTCGCCCGCAGAGCTCGTTGCGCACCGCGCCCTGGTGCAGCAGGCCTACAAGCTCTATGGTTCACATCACTACGACCACTATGACTTCCTGCTTGCGATCAGCGACACTTTTGGCAATATCGGTCTTGAACACCATCAGTCGAGCGAGGACGGCGTGCGCTTGGGCTACTTCAGTGAGAAGACCAAAACCTCTACGCTGCGCGATCTCCTCTCCCACGAGTTCACCCACTCCTGGAATGGCAAGTTCAGACGGCCCCTGGATCTGACGACGGCCAACTTCAACGTGCCTATGCAGGACAGTCTGCTCTGGGTCTACGAGGGACAGACCCAGTACTGGGGCTATGTGCTGGCGGCCCGTTCTGGAATCGCATCGGCGGCCTTGACCCGCGATGACCTCGCCGCAGTTGCCGCCCGCTACGAGAACCAGGCCGGCCGGAGCTGGCGCTCGCTCGAGGACACGACCAACGCGGCTGTCGTCTCACAGTGGCGCGAACTCGCCTGGCCTAGCTGGCAGCGTAACGGTGACTACTATTCAGAGGCGCAACTGATCTGGCTCGACGTGGACACCCGGATCCGGGAGATGTCTGGCGAGAAGCGCTCGCTGGACGATTTCGCACGCAGCTTCTTTGGCATCGACGACGGCAGCCACGAGGTGCGGACCTATACTTTTGAGGATGTGGTTGCCGCCTTGAACGCGGTCGCGCCCTACGATTGGGCCAATTTCTTACGGGCCCGCCTGGATGGGCATGGGCCAGCGCCTTTGGAGGGTCTCACCCGTTCGGGATGGCGGCTCACCTACACGGACGAGCCGAGCGCATCCGATAAGGGGCTGGAGGAAGAACGGCATACCACCAATTTCGCCTACTCGCTCGGCTTCGATCTGGATCGCGAGAACCTACTCACCGATCTGCAATGGGACTCGCCCGCATTCAAGGCCGGCTTGACGACGGGCGCGAAACTACTCGCCGTGAATGGCCATGCGGTTAAGGCCGATCTCCTCAGACGCGCGATCACCGCGGCCAAGTCCACGACGGCGCCGATTGACCTCTTGCTGCAGAGGGACGATCTGTATTTCACCGTACACCTGGACTATCACGAGGGCCTGCGCTATCCACATCTGGTGCGGATCGAAGGCACACCGGACCGGCTCGGTGCGATCTTAAGCCCACTCTAGGAAGAGGTCCTATAGGTCCCATAGGTCCCATAGGTCCCATAGGTCCTATACGTCCTGTAGGTCCTATAGGGATCCCGCTGCAGGCATCCCAAGAAGAGTCTGGCGAGGGTGGTCCTCCACCCCCTTTGAGTGACAGGATGCTCGTGCGCAAGTGGCACTTCTGCGGCCGGCGGCTATTCTCCGACTTCGGCGCGGCTGATGGTGATGGCCGCGAAATTCGTTGCCAGAGCGGTGAGCGTGCCGGCCAGGACAGACGGGTCCGAACGTCTCGGGTCCCCTGCGAGCACCTTCTCGAGAATGCCGATCGCCAGAGTGAGTTGCCGCTCGGTCACTTCGGCCGCGGCGTCAAAGGCCATGGGCTCGTGCTTCTCCAGCCGGGAGAATTTGGTCTGATGACTGCCATCCTTGGGTCGTTCGATCTCCATGTGTCTTGACTCCCTCAGTCACTCGCTAGTCGCTCTTTACAAGGTCACCGCGTCACTTTCCCGGTTCATGCGAATTCTACCGTGCGTGCGAAGTGACTGGATGGTCCGGGGTTAGCACCGGTGAACCAGTCGCCTTACGGCCTAGCCCAACGCCTGGGAAGCCAGCGCAACAGAAACGGGCGGCGTCCGACTGGGAGGAGATTCGGGAGCGGTTTGGGTGGCGCAAGTCTCGGGTAGCTTCGGCGAAACGCCTTCTCCTCGAAACCCGCTTCGGGAGGTGTGCGCGTGACCAGTCGCATGTCGACTCCTTGGAGGAAGTCCTATTTTGCAGTTCGACCCCACCAGCCGGAATCCGCGCAAAGTGGGGTTCGGGGCCTACACTTTCGGCCAGCACGGCCGCTACACCCATTCCAGCTTCGTTCCGGATCCCAAGACAAGATCCCTCCGATCTGCGCAAAGGGGGCGCGAAAGGCCCGCCTAGCGTGCAGCGGCCACCGGACGAGGCTACGAGAAGGCTCGGAGAAGGCCAGGAGAGGGTTTCGCGTCTGAGACCTTGGACGTGCTCACAAATTGGGAACGGTCCCATCCTCGGCCCAAGGCCTGGACGAGTTGCACGGCTGCGCTCATCGGACAGACTCCAAGGGTTGTCCGAGTCTTTTGATCGATGAGGACATCGAAGTAGGGATCTGGAATTGCCATGGTGCGGGAACGCAGTCATGACCCAACCATCCTTCCTCGGTCGAAGGCGCGCGGGCGACTTCGGGCAATCAACGATTCAAGTCATCCGCCGCGGTCAAAGGCGGGACCCAGAGGGCGAGACCCAGAGGGCTAGACCCAGAGGGCGAGCGCGGCGCTCTCCGAGAAGATTGGATCACATGCGCTCTTTTGGAGATGTACGATAACGAACAGAGAAGCTCCTTTACGAAAAGGAGCACGAGTCTTCTGTCCGGCAGACCCGGGGATCTTCGTCGGCCGCGGCGGGCCCCCTAGGTCGGGCTTGCGCTTACAACCGGTCCGCCTCGGC
The DNA here is from genome assembly GCA_903970305.1 of Rhodospirillales bacterium. Lineage (GTDB taxonomy): Bacteria > Pseudomonadota > Gammaproteobacteria > Burkholderiales > Burkholderiaceae_D > BOG-994. The sequence goes on from CAJCID010000207.1 coordinate 35,442, forward strand.
GGCTCGCGCCAAGTCCGGGCTATGGAGCTTGCGTCGGCGAAGCACTCATCAAGGCCGTGAATTCATGGGCAGGCATGGGCCGCGCGAAATAGTACCCCTGCACCGCGTCGCAGTTGAACTCGGTCAAGCGTTTGAACTGTTCCAGGGTTTCGACTCCCTCGGCGATCACCCGCAAATTCAAGATGTGCCCGAGCGAGATGATGGCGCGCACGACAGCCAGATCCTCCTGGCTACTTCCCAGGTCGCCGACAAACGACTTGTCGATTTTCAGGCAATCCAGAGGCAGGCGCTTTAGGCAGCCCAGACTGGAGTAGCCCGTCCCGAAATCATCCATGGCGACCTGGACGCCCAGAAGGCGAATCCTGTGCAGGAGATCGATGGCCTTGTCCATGTCCTGCATCACCATGCTCTCGGTCACCTCGACCTGGAGCAGGGCGGGAGACAGTCCCGTCTTCTTCAGAACCTGCTCGATCTCCTTGGCAATGTCGCCATGCATGAGTTGGCGGCGCGAGAGATTGACCGAGACGGCAATGGGAGCGGGGCCCTCGAGTTCCCAGATCCGCGCCTGTTTGCAGGCGGTCTCGAGCACCCATTGCCCGATCGGGATGATGAGCCCCGTCTCTTCGGCCAGCGAGATGAACTGCTCGGGTTGGATCATCCCGCCAGACGTCTGCCAGCGAATCAAGGCCTCGGTGCCTGTGATCCTCAAAGTGCCCAGATCATACTTCGGCTCGTAATACAGCCGAAATTCATTGCGCTCGAGGGCCGAATGGAGCTGATTGAGGAGCTGTAAGCGGTCATGGATGGTTGCACTCACCGCGCGCGTGAAGAACTGGACGTTGTTGCGGCCCAATTCCTTGGCGCGGTACATCGCCCAGTCGGCGTTACGCATGAGAGTGTCCGCGTCGCTACCGTGCTCCGGATACATGGCGATGCCGATGCTGCAGGTGACGTTCACGTCGCGCCCGGAGAGCCGGCAGGTCTGACTGACGCAAGTGAGGATCTCCTCGGCCAAGAGGCGGACCGAGTCGCGGTCCGTGCAGTCCGCAAGCAAGAGGACGAATTCGTCACCACCCTGGCGGGCGACCAGATCGCCCTCGCCGAGGAGCGAGTGAAGACGATCTGCAATCGATCTCAACAGCTCGTCGCCCTCGGCATGCCCCAGGCTGTCGTTGATGAGCTTGAACTGGTCGATATCCAGGAAGGCCACGGCCAGTGCACCGGAATCGGAGGTTTTCGCCTGGATGGCCGAACTCAGTCGTGTGCGAAACAAGAGCCGGTTGGGGAGATCCGTCAGGGTATCGTGGGTCGCCCGGTATTCGATCTCGGCTTCGTAGCGTTTGCGCGCCGTGATGTCCTCGACCATGCCTTCATAAAAGAGCGGCCGCCCCGTCTCGTCGCGCACCACGCGGGCATTCTCGGAGATCCAGATGATCGAGCCGTCGCGCCGGTAGACCTCCGATTCGAACTGCTCGACGACGCCTTTTTCCTCGATGGTGCGGATGAATTCCTCGCGACGCGAGGGAATCACGTAGAGCTTGCCCTCGATATCGCGCAAGGCACCGATCATCTGCTCGGCCGACGCATAGCCATACATGTGCGCCAGCGCCGAGTTGGCAGCGATGTAACCATCCCGGGGGGTGGTACGAAACATGCCCTCGATGGCGTTCTCGAACATGCTCCGAAAGTGCTGCTCTTCCTCGCGGCTACGGCGTTCGGCTTCCTTGCCAGCGGTCACATCGAGAATCATCCCCTCTAAGGCCTGCAGTTCCCCGTCGGGGCCGAAGCGGCCCGTGGAGCGCTCGCGGACCCAGCGCCACGTCCCATCTTTGTGGAGGATGCGATAGTCGATCTCACGGCCCGCATCCGCCAGCCGCACCGATTCGAGGTAGTGTCGCACCGCGGCGGCGTCGTCCGGGTGCGTCAAGGCGTCAAAGCCCCCGCGCGTCTGAAAGACCGGGCTCGAGGCGGCATGTCCGGTCAAGGCCAGTGCGCCCGCACTGACGTATTCGAAGCTCAAGTCTTCATCGACGCGCAGGCGATACAGGAAGGCACCGAGCGTGGCAAGGAGCGCCGTGGTCCAGTCCCGGGCGGGCCGACCGAGGGCGGGTTTTGGCCTATCGGCGAAGGGCTGCGAGTCTGACGCGGCCTTCGGTGGACAAGGAGAATCGATCGAAAGCGGACTAGTCGTCATGAATCAGAGAGGCTCGCGTGGTCGGCGGAAAAGGGCTGCAGTCGCTCCGACGTTCCACCATCGGATAGACGGAGGACGAAACGATTGACGACCGGCGGGATTATCTCGACTCTGCGAGCCTTCGGTCCACTTCCTGTGCAAAAACGAGTCAGATTTGTCGTAGACAGCCGACATCTCCCGCTACATGTGAAGCTGTTTTGACAATTTGGATCGGGGAGGCCTTCTTGCGATCCACAGTTTCCCTGTCCCTAGAGCCCGGGCATGGACCAGGCTCGGGGAAGAATCGTCATGGACGAATCGTCATGGACGAATCGTCATGAACGTGGTTCTGGATACCTCGGCATTGGCAAGAAACGTTCAATTGGTCTGTCCAGGAGAACCGGGTAGGGAGAGGGATCTTTCCCAAACTCAGAGGATTTCGGTGATGCACCGGGCGGCCGGAGGCGTCTCCTCGGTTCGCTACTCTAGAACTAGCGAGGATTGGCCAACCCTAGGACCGATACCTTGGCCGTCGTGATTTCAGTGGGCCAGAGGATCTCGGTCAGACCCGTCGCGACGGCGACCTTCTGTGTTCCCTCATTCTCAAAGGTGATCACACCTCCAGCCACGGCCCCTCCGATCTTTCGGCCCCAAAGTTTCTGTCCGTTGGTGGCATCCACTGCATAGAAATTGCCGCCCATGTCCCCAAAGAAGACCACGCCGCCGGCTGTGGGCGTCACGCCACTCTGGATTGGGTAGTTGGTCCTGATCCGCCACTTCCAGGCACCCGTATCCGCATCGCTTGCGTAGACCCAACCGGCCCATTGGCCAAACGGATCCTGTTTGCCCCAGGTGTTGTACGGATTGACCGAGGCTTCGCCTGACCACGGTGTCCCCAGGGCAGACTTCTTCAATTGCTCCGGTGCCTGGAGCGCTACGGTCGTGCACCAATCGACTTCACCAACCAGAACGAGATTGGTCTTGGGGTCATAAGCGGGCCCATTCCATTCTGCACCGCCGACCGAGCCCGGACAGAAATGCACCGGATGATCCGTCGAGAAGGTGGCGTCAGGGTTTTCGACGCGCGTCACGGGACTCCGATAGAGCAGCATGTCGTTCGAAAGATCAAAGCCGTACAGGTGACCATCTTTGGGCGCGACCGACAGGAGCTTTCGCCCACCCCCCGTCTGGATGATGGCTGGCGCACTGGAGACGTCCCAGTCGTGCCAATCTATCGGGACGATCTTCAGATGATCCTTGTAGGCACCGGTTTTTGCATCCAGAATCACCACAGATCCAGAATACAGGTTCGATCCCCCACGGGGTCCCGTCGCGAAATCGGGGGCGGGATTGCCGCCTGGCACATAGAGTAGCCCGGTGGTTGGGTCAAGCGTGTAGGACGTCCAGGTCGCGCCACCCGTGATCGGCGTTCCGGGTTCATTTTTCCACGTGGATGAGTCGAGCTGCGAGGCGCCTTGCGGCCCGCGTACTACGTCGCCCTCGGTCTTGGGAACGAGATAGAATTCCCAGACCACTGCGCCCGTCTTGGCGTTCAGCGCGTACATGCGTCCCTTCACGCCCTTGACGTCCCCCCCGGCGTTGCCTACGAATACCAACCCATTCCAGGCAATCGGGGCGGCCGGTACAGATTCGCCTTTCTTCGGGTTGGCGATAGAGGTCGCCCAGTTACGCCGGCCCGTCTTGAAGTCGTAGGCCAGGACGCGCCCGTCCTGGGTGCCGCGAAACAGTTGGCCATCCATGTATGCGGCGCCACGGTTCACTCCCTGCGGCGACGCTGGAGTGTAATCTTCATGCGTGCGCCAGTTCTCGTGACAGGTGTTCGGATCAATCGAGAAGATATCGTATTCGGTCACTGCGATCAGTGCACCGTCGACCTCGAGCAGACCCGAATTAAATCCGGTGTATTGTCCCGTGTCATAGGTGCACAGAACCTGCATCGTGCCGACATTGACCTGGTTGATCTGATCGAGAGGCGAGAACCGATTGGATGTCAGGGTCCGGTTGTAGCTCGGCCAATTCCCCGCGGCAGCGCCTGGTGTCTCATCCGCGACGCCCGCCTGATCGGCGGACCGTTGGGTCGCTGGCTTGCCTGAAGTTCGCGGCCCGGTGGGATCGATTGCGGGCGCCAACTCGGTGGTCAGTGTTCCAACGGGTGCCGACAGATAGCGCACATAGTTGATTGCCATCGCCACAATCGGTACCGCCTTGTCCCAGAAGATATAGACGGCCCCGGCGGCAAGTAGTCCAACGAGGATCAATACACCAGCAACTTTTTTCAACGGGAACTCCTCAGGAAATGAACGAGCTCAGAGAGTTCGCGGGTGGACGTGGCTATTCGGCGCGTATCGAATGGCGTTCAAATCATCGACGCCCAGTCTGGGCCGTCAAGACCGCATGCGGGAGATGATGGATTTGCAACATGTGTGTCGGCGCCGATGGCCTGAACAACGCTCGGCTGGTCAAGGCGCAAGCGCGAATCGAGTATCGTCTAAGCCCACGAGTTCCGCCCTACGCTCCCGAAGAAGTGAGATACGTTGACTGGAATATCTTACCGATCCGGTCAGTGAGGCTCGAACTCTAGGCCCGTCTCCTGGAAGGTTCCGTACGCTAACGCACATTCGGGAAGACCAACAACCCGCTCGATTCGGCCTCCGACACGGGAGGTCTCAGTCACTTGCGCTTATGCGCCTTCTCGTATCGGCTCCAGTATTGGAACTCGTCTTCATGCACTTCGAGATCAACTTCCATGACGCGCAACTGCAGCCGCTCCTGAACGTCGGCGACGGCCTTGTTGTAGACCACAGGGCCGATCTCCTCAAGAAAGAATCCAAGGAGCGCCCCAGCGGTGATGTTGCCGATCGGCTCGTCCATGTTCTCGCGGAAATACCGCTCGATCGAGGCGATGGCCTGGCTGCGTGCTTCCTTGGCTATTTCGATGGTCATGGCGTTCCGTTTGGAAGATATGCAGTGCGTGGGAGAGAACCGACGTGTACGGCGCGTCAGATTGGACGTCCTCCAGGCAGCTGGAAGCGGAGCTGAAGATCTTTGAGGTGTAATTGAAGGCGGTGGTCGCGGATACAGGTCCGCTGAGATGCGGCTACCGGGAGTCCGAGCGGCTCATCGCGGAGGCAGAGCAGACGGCAGACCAAGATATTCGCGACGCAGGTTCTATGAAAAGGCCGATTCGTAATAATACTAGATCAAATACGGCATCAGGTTGTGCCATTGAAGCGCCCGAGCGAGCATAGCTCGGGAAACTGAGCACGCTTCGGCTCATCCCAACGAGGGACTCGAGCGGGAATCCGCGTGCTCCCCAAAATCCCCCGGACCGAGCTCGATCGGCTGACCGTGCGGTGTGCGATTCGCCGCGTGGATCCAGGCACCCTGGGTGCGGCGCAGTTCGGCGGCGCTGGCCGCACCCTTGCGAGTCACCAGTTCTTCGAGCGCGGCAAGCCAGTGATGGTAGTAAGTCTCGCCCGTATCCGCATCGCCCCTCGCCTGGGCAGAGTCGATCGCCCGGGCGAGTGTCTCGGCCCATTCGCTCCAGGTGAATAAGCCGCCTGTGTGGAGAGCAAGCGTCATCGCAAAGGCTTGGGCTTGCCAGGGTTCGCCAAAGACAGGCCCGGCTGCATCCTTGGGCAACCCGATGAGATTTTCCGGGGCAGGATCGTCGGAACTCATACCGGCTCCAGGTAAGACTGCCAGGCGTCGATCGAGACCCGAAGCCCCGCCGCCGACTCATCGGGACCCCAGAGCTCAGTCCCATCGAAGACCACCGTATAGAGCCACTCGGGGTCTTCGCCGGAGCCCCTTGCATTGGCATCGGCGAACACGTGCGTGCCGAGGACGCGCTCGATCTGGCCCGCCTTGCCCTGGGCATAGCCCGGCAGCCGCGTGTGGTGGTCGACCCGACCCGCTCGGGTGCGTACCTGCTGGCCCACGGCAAACCGGGGTGTGCCGTGCGACGCGCGCAGCGTCGGGGCGCCGCGCGCGAGCGTCGCTGCGACGTCGTCAGCGCGCAAGACGCGGTCGAGTTTCCGTGGCGCGGCCGAACACCCGTCCTGTTGCGAGTTCCGCCGGAGTCACCAGGTCGCGCTCGATGAGGAGTTTCTCCAGGGCTAGAAGCCAGATCGCGTAATAGCTCAAATCGCGATAGTCAGAAAGCGTCTCACGTGCCGCGCGGCTCGCATCGATGGTCCACTGGCCTGTCGCGCCCATGGCGAGCGTCATCGCCAGGACGCGTGGCTCCCAGGCCGCGTGAAACATCTCGCCTGGCGCATCGGGAAGGACTGGTCCCCAGCCCTTTTCTCCGCCAAGATCGGCATGGCTCCTGTAACTCACGCTTGGACCCCGGCTACGGGTCGGGCCAAGCCCGTGCCGATCATGGAGTCGCGCGTGACGAGCTCTGCGAGCCTGTCCTCGCTTAAGGATTCAGATCCGATGGGGCGCAGCGGAATGACCAGATAGCGCACCTCGGCCGTCGAGTCCCAGACCCGGATTGCGGTCTCCTTCGGCAGTTCGACGCCGAAGTCGGCCAGTACACCGCGGGGATCGCGCACCACGCGGGCCCGGTAGGGCGCACTTTTGTACCACGTCGGCGGCAGACCGAGCACCGGCCAGGGGTAGCAGCTGCACAGCGTACAGACCACCATGTTGTGCTGCTTGGGTGTATTGGCAAGCGCGACCATTTGCTCACCCTGGCGGCCACCATAGCCCAGTGCGGCGATCGCAGAGGTCGCGTCTTGGCAGAGCCACTCGAAGTAGGCCGGATCGGACCAGGCGCGCGCCACCACCCGCGCGCCGTTCCGCGGTCCGATCCGGGTCTCGTAGGTCTCGACTAGCGCGTCCAGGGCGGCGCGTTCGACGTAGCCTTTCTGGGTCAATACGGTCTCGAGCGCACGCACCCGCACGTCCATCGGACCGAGCGAATTGTCCGGCTGCTCGTCGGGGTCGTGGTCGTGCCTGTGCCCGTGATCATGATCGTGGCTCATGAGGCCATCCTACCTGAACCGGATCGAGAGGAGCGCACCGGACCAGCGGAAATTGCCAGCCCGGGCCGGATCGCATAAGGGGCCCGCCTCGCGGGTGGCTGACGTACGTGATCCGGGACGGTAACATTGGGTCCGGCGGCGTGCCAGGAAGGCTAAAGCGATGGACACTCCAGTGGGACAGTGGACGATTTACGGGGCAGCGTGTTCGGGTTCGGTCCCGATCGAGGCGGCACTCTTGCTGCTTCAGATTCCCTACACGGTCATTGAGGCAGTGACCTGGGCCGAGCCCGAGGCGCAGGCCCGGGTTGCGCCCTTCAATCCCTTGCGCCAGGTGCCGACCGCGATCCTGCCCGGCGGAGATGTCATGACAGAGAGTGCGGCGATCCTGATCGCGCTCGCCGATGCCCATCCCGGATCCGGATTGGGTCCTGCGCTATATGACCCCGCGCGCGCAGCGTTCCTGCGCTGGATGAGCTATGTCTCCTCGGCCATCTATTCTCTGCATTGGATCCTGGCTGATCCAGAGCGGATCGCAGTGCCAGCCGATGCGAAGGAGACGGTCACCGGGGCGCTCTACCAGCGCATCGAGACCTGCTGGCGCCTCATGGACCAGGCGCTTGAGCCACCGCAATACATCCTCGGGCCGGTCTTGACGGTGCTCGATCTCTACGTGGCAGTGGTCTCCCGCTTCGGGCCCTGGCGCAGGCGCTTTTATGCCGCCGCGCCCAAACTCGCACAGGTCGCGCGGCGCGTCGATGCCGACCCAAGGCTGGCAGCGTTCTGGGCGCGCCGCTATCCGTTCGAGGAGGGCTGGGAAGGGTGAGTCGCGAGTGCAATGGCTCCGGGCGCTTGGATGGTCTTTTTGGGTGGGAGCTCCCAATCGCGGCCCGAGATTCGCTCCACTTTCCGGACGTTTCGCCGCCTGGTCTTTACGATTCGTCGCAGGCGTCTGGCAGGGGGGACCACTCTGGCTTACCCTCGGCGCCATACCTCGGTTGATGCAGAGGGCCTTCCGCCCACCCGTACAGTTCGGCTGATCGATCCAAGAAATGAATCCCATCGAGAAGTTTCTCCTCTTTGTTGCGACGCCGGCGGTGCTCGCGCTGGCGCTGCTCGAGGCGCTTGTTCTGGCGCGCACGAAGCGTTACGACTGGCGCGCCTTTTGCGTCTCGACGTTCGACTTGGTCACGCGCATCGGCGTCAACATCTATCTGCCCCTTTCCATCGCGCAACCCGCGATCGCCTGGGCCTTTCAGCATCGTCTGACCACGATCGCCCTCGACGGGTGGGTCGCCGCAGCGGTGCTCTTTCTGGGCCAGGAATTCTGCTACTACTGGTACCATCGCGCCGGACACCGGATGCGTTGGTTCTGGAGCAATCACGCAGTACACCATTCGACGAACGAGTTGAATCTGTCGGCCGCGATTCGGATCGGGATCTTCGGCAAACTGACGGGCACGGCTGTCTTCTTTGTGCCGCTCATCTGGATCGGTTTCGATCCGTCGACGGTCTTTGCCGTGCTCTCCCTGAACCTGCTCTACCAGTTCTGGATCCACGCCACCTGGATTCCGAAGCTCGGCTGGCTCGAAGGGGTATTGAACACTCCCGCGGCGCACCGCGTCCATCACGCGGCCAACCTTGAGTACCTGGATGCGAACTACGGGGGCGTGCTGATGGTATTCGATCGCATTTTCGGGACCTACGTCGCAGAACGGGACGATGTCCCGTGCCGCTACGGATGGGTCCATCCCTTATCCAGTTATAACCCGGTCGAGGTCGAGTTCCATCAATGGATCGGACTTGCACGGGACCTCTTTTCCGCGCGCAGTCCGAAGGCGGTATTCGGCTACCTGTTCCGTGCGCCGGGCTGGGATCCTAAAGGCGAGGGCAACACGACCGAAGACTTGCGCCGCCGTCATTGGGCTCAGAACGAGAGCCCGAGCCCACCTAGGGCTCCCGCCTCACCTGGAAGCACAGTTGGGGAAGCTGGCGCTATCCATCCCGCCCTCTGAAACCTGGTGCAGGGCTGCGCCCGGGGGCGATGGCAGGCCGACTGGAAGAAGTTACTCGAGGCGGCGTATCAGGATAGAACCTCGCTCGCATCCCGGATCCTGACCGGAATGCCCTTGTAGGCCGGAGTGCCTGACCTCCGGTCATGGTCGGCCAGGGCAATGACCTTGTTCATCTCCGGGTAGTAGCCGGCGACTGAGCCCTGTGGGATGTCATACGCGACTGCCGTGAAGCCCCTTACCGATTTACCGGTGGAGTCACCTACACCCTCGATATCGATCGTGTCGCCATCGGCAAGGCCGCGTGCTGCAAGGTCCTCTTTGTTCATGAAGATCACATCGCGGCGGCCGAACACGCCACGATAGCGGTCGTCGAGACTGTAGATGGTGGTGTTGTACTGATCATGGCTCCTGAGTGTCGTCAGGACGAGGACATCGGCCTCCCGCAGACGCGGATCTTCGTCAAGGCCCGGCGCGATGAGAAACTGGGCCTTCCCAGACTCGGTGCGCCACTGCCGATTCGACGCCGGGACACTGAGACGAAAGCCGCCTGGCTGGCGGATACGGGTGTTGAACTCGTGGAAATCGGGAAAGACGACTTCGATCTTCTCGCGGATCCGGTCGTAGTCGTCGATCATTGCGTCCCAATCGATGCCGTACTTCGAGCCGAGCGTGGCCTTGGCGATTCCGGCGATGATCGCCGGTTCCGACTTCAACTCAGCGCTCGGTGGCGCGAGGAATCCCTTTGACGCGTGGACCATCGACATGGAATCTTCGACGGTCACCGATTGCGGCCCTGAAGCCTGCAGGTCCAGATCGGTGCGACCGAGTACCGGAAGGATGAGCGATGTCTTCCCGATCAACAGATGAGACCGATTGAGCTTGGTTGCCAGATGGACGGTCAGATCGAGTTTGCGCATTCCCTCGAAGGTCGCTTCCGGATCCGACATCGCAACGGCCAGATTGCCGCCCAGACAGATGAGTGCCTTGGAGCGGCCGTCGATGATCGCTTCGATCGCCTCGACGGCATTGTGTCCCTTATCGGACGGCGGACGAAATCCGAAGGCCTTTTCCATCCCATCAAGCAGAGCTTCGTTGGGGATCTCGGTTATGCCCACCGTCCGATCGCCCTGCACATTGGAATGGCCGCGTAGTGGGCAAATTCCCGCGCCCGCGCGCCCGATATGGCCCCCAAGCAAGAGGAAGTTCGCCAGTTGCTGGACGTTGGCGGTGCCATTGACGTGCTGCGTGATACCCATGCCGTAGGCCAGGATCACCTTCTTGGCCTTCAGATAGACATCGGCCGCGCTGTCGATCGCCTCGAACGAGAGCCCGGACTTGGCCAGGATGTCGTCCCAGGCAGTCTGTTCAATGTCGGTCTTCAAGGCGTCCAGCCCAATCGTGTGCTCGGCGATGAACGCGCGGTCAAGCACTCCAGGTCCACCCCCGGCGAGATCGGCGTCGTCCCGCTCGAAGATCCGCTTCATCAATCCCTTCAGCGCGGCCAGGTCGCCACCCGAGCGCACCTGGTGATAGGCCGATGCGATCCGAGTCGAGGACCAGGTCGCCATTTCCACCGGGTCCTGTGGCGCGGCGAAGTCTTCCAGTGCGCGCTCCTTCAAGGGATTGAAGACGATGATGGGCACGCCGCGCCGGGCCGCCTCGCGCAGCGTCGTCATCATGCGCGGATGGTTGGTGCCCGGATTGTGGCCGAAACTGAAAATCGCATCGGCGTGATCGAAGTCCTCCAGCGTGACCGTGCCCTTGCCAACGCCAATGGAGTGCGGCAGACCAACGCTGGTCGCCTCATGGCACATGTTCGAACAGTCGGGAAAATTGTTTGTTCCGTATGCGCGTACCAAGAGCTGGAACAAAAAGGCCGCCTCATTGGATGCGCGGCCCGATGTGTAGAACTCGGCCATATGGGGCGAGGGCAGGGCGCGTAGCGTCGTTCCGATCAATGCGAACGCCTCGTGCCACTCGATCGGGCGATAGCGGTCAGTGTCCGGGTCGTAGATCATCGGGTGGGTCAGACGACCCTCGTCCTCCAGCTTGTGATCCGTCCAGCGCCAAAGCTCGGAGACCGTATTCGAGGCAAAAAAGTCCGGACCCGCGCGCTTTGCGGTCGACTCCCATGTGATCGCCTTGGCGCCGTTTTCACAGAACTCGAACGAACTCGTGTGTTTCGGATCGGGCCACGCGCAGCCAGGACAGTCAAAGCCCTCCGGTTGGTTGGCCTTGAGGAGTGTCGCGGTGCCTTGGGCGATGACCTGCTGGCGGGCGAGCGTCTCGGCGACCGCCTTCAGTGCGCCCCAGCCGCCTGCCGGTGCGCTATAGCGTTCGATGCCTTCGGGTCGCTTCTTGGTCATCATCCGCTCCATAGTTCCAAAAAAGAACAACGCCGGCCAGAGAGCGCTTTCGGCTCTACGACTGGCCCGCTGCGCTCGGGGCGAGTCGGTCGAGGAGCCCGCGCCGAAACCTCCGGCTCAAAGGCAATCTCGAACCATCGAAGAGAACGACCACCGCCTGGCCGTCCTCGTTCGTCCCGAGACCCCCGATGCGCTCCAGGTTCACGATCGCCTGCCGATGGATGCGACAGAAGTGGCGCTCTTCGAGCTCGGCACTGACCTCGGCCATCGACCGTCGCAGAAGGTGCGTCCTGGCCCCAACATGTAAGGAAACATAGTAGTCGGCCGATTCGATCCAATCAATATCCGCAATGGGTACGACCAGGACCTGACCCGCAGTTTTGATGATCCAGCGTTCTGCGAACGCAACAGCCGCGCCGCGCCGCTCGCTGATGCGCCCCTTGGCTCTTTGCAGCGCACGGCGAAAGCGTTCCGTATGGAAGGGCTTCTGAAGGTAATCGATGGCACCGCTGTCGAAGGCCCGGAGTGCATAGTGATCGAAGGCCGTGACGAAGACGAGTCCTGCGGGTGCCGCCCCGCCCAACTGCTCGACGACATCAAAGCCGTCGCACTCGGGCATCTCGACGTCCAGAAAGAGCAGATCGGGCTTATGCGCGCGGATCGCTGCGAGCGCCTCCTGGCCCGAGCGGCACTGACTTAAGATCCTGATCTGCGCATCTTGTTCGAGCAGCACTCTCAAGTTCTCGAGTGCGAGCGGCTCATCATCGACGATGACTGCGCCGATCGACTGCATGTCGGGGCGGGTGGGCATGGCGTCTTTGCCTAGCCCACTGGAAGAATGACGGTCACGATCACCCCCGTGTCGCCCTGGTTGGCGATCTCGAGGCGGCCAAGCGGGCCATACCGGCCGGAAAGGCGCTTACGCACGTTGGCCAGACCGATGCCACGGGGCTCGCCGGGCGTCTCTGGGTTCAAAGGCGGCCCATCGTTGTAGACCGACAGCTTAAGCGAAGGTCCCAGGCGTTCGGCCCGGATTTCGATCAGTCCCCCTGCGGCGCGACGGGAGATGCCGTGGGCGATCGCGTTCTCGACGAGCGGCTGCAGAATCAGGTTTGGCACCGCAATCGGCCCGAGATCCTCGGCCAGATCGGTCTTGATCCGCAGGCGGTCGGCAAAACGGACCGCCTGGATGCCCAGATACATGCGCGCAAAGCCGATCTCTTCGGCAAGCGGCACCTCCTGTTGATGGGATCCCTCCAAGACATGGCGCAGAAAGTCACTCAATCGCGCGATCATGTCGATCGCCCCTTCGCTCCTGCCGATCCGGATGAGCCCGGCGACGGCGTTCAGCGCATTGAACAAAAAGTGGGGCTCGATCTGGTGCCGTAACGCTGCGAGCTCGGCCTGGCTTAACTGTTCGGCCAGGTGCGCCCGGTCGACTTCCTGGCGCGAGAGGCGCTCCCGGGAATCCAAGAGCGACGTCGCCATCAGAATCCCGCTATAGAGAATCAGAGACGAGAGGATCTGATTGGAGAACTTCTCCTGCCACAGGTGCAACAGCGGTGCCGGCGTCATCAGAGGGTTCCAGGGGTTGAGTGACTCCTCGAGGATGGCCGACCAGCCCGCCGCGATACAGCCAACGAAGAGGCACGCGAGGATGTGCCGCACCCAAGACCCAATCGACCCCCTGGGCAGGAGAGGGAATTGCCGGGCCATACGCATCAACAGGGGCGTTGCGAACGCCCAGGGGATCCACGAGAGCAGCAGAAGGAAAAAGAGCGGGATCCAGGCGTGATGCATACCCTCTGCGCGCATCACGACGACGTCTTGCGTCGCCTCAAAAAGCCCAAGGCCGCCCCATATCCCGGCGATCCAGGTCCACCGGATCGGCTGAGGGGTTCGCAGGAGCGGGTTCATGCGGCGCATGATACGCCGCGGGGAAGCGTCGCCGGGACGGTTTGCAGGGGCTGGCCGGTTTCGTGCAGGCAACGGTCTGGACCGAGATCGGCAAGCGCGCGAGACTCGGGTCATGAAAACACTCCACCCGATGCAAGTCCTTCGAATCCCCGTCGTCATCGCAATGCTTCTGGGGGTCTCGGGGTTATCGGCCCAGACGCGCGAAGAAGATACCGGGCCTACTTACACCGACCAGGGCGAGCTGAACCTTCCCGAACATTACCGGGAGTGGGTCTATCTCTCGAGCGGCTTCGATATGAGCTACAACCCCATGATGCGCATGGGCCACCATATGTTCGACAATGTCTTCGTGGATCCAAGGGCCTATCGACGTTTCCAGGAGACCGGTACCTGGCCGGATAAGACGGTGCTCGTCATGGAGGTTCGCGGGGCCACGGGCAAGGGATCGATCAACCGGCTTGGTCAGTACCAGAGCACAGAGCAGATGGGGCTTGAAGTGCACGTCAAAGACGAGGGGCGGTTTCCGGGGAGATGGGCGTTTTTTGGATTCGATGGGGGCAAGAGCGCGCAAATGATCCCCGCGACTGCCGGCTGCTACACATGCCACCAGGCCCACGGGGCGGTGGACACAACCTTCGTCCAGTTTTATCCAACGCTGATTCCGCTTGCCGGGGCCCTTGGCACCCTGTCCAAGAACTACTTGAAAGATGAGGGCAGTTCCGTCTCCACCGAGAGGCGCGCGATCCTCGGGACCCCAGCGCCACATCCTCCTGCTGTGACTCCTCCTCCCAACTGAATCACCCGAGCCGTTCGAGGGGATCGCGATCTCCTGCACAAGGATTCGCTTCTGTTCGCTAGCGCACGGAACAGGGGCGACGGCAATGCGACAGTCCACTGCGTAGGCACGGCCTTCCTCGACCCGGTACTTCTGCCCGACCGTCCTGGAATGCCTGCCGATGCCCTGCCCGGCGGCACGAGCCGTGCACCGTTGGCACTCGATTCGATCGCTTGCACGTACCGATATTGTGCGCCAGTGATCGGCATGAATCAATCCGGAGAACACAAGTCATGACAGACCTTCTTAGTCCCCAAGCACCGTCTGCCGATCGATCGGTTGTCTCGGGATTGAATTATCCGGGCGCTACCGCACTTCGGCTGGATCGTGAGACGCGCCCCAATAAGCCCCACGAGGACGGGCCTGCCGCGGCCATCGGAACCTATCGATTGGCGGAACTGGAGTGCGCCAAGCGGCATATCCGGATCGGTGCGACCTTATGCTTTTCCGGCGAGCCCTTTCTGAACCTGTTCAGCATCTCATCGGGGTCGTTCAAGAGCGTGATCCAGACCGAGTCGGGCAACGAACGGGTGAGCGGGCTGCACCGCTCGGGAGATCTCATGGGAATGGATGCCATCGGGGCGGGAAGCTATCGGGCCCGAGTGGTGGCCCTTGAGGATAGCCAGGTCCAGGTGATTCCGTATCAGAAGTTTCAGAGCCTGGTCCTGCAATCGCCGAAACTGCTCGAACAGCTGCTGTGCTTGATGAGTAACGAGATCAGCCGCAGGCAGGCGATGGCAAGCGAGCGCGATGCCTCGGCTGAAGCACGGGTCGCGAATCTTCTCGTCGGACTCGCGCAGCAGTCGGCCGAGCGTGGCGCATCGAGCCTGGAGTTTAATCTCCTCATGAGCCGCCGCGATCTCGGCAGCTACCTCGGCCTCTCCTTGGAGACGGTCAGCCGGACCTTGTCCCGACTCCAGGAAAAAGGGCTGGTCTTGGTCCGCAACCGGGAGCTGCGGATTCTGAAGCCCGATGAGCTCGCCGCTTTGGGCGAGTAGGGCTTCAGTCAGCCTTCCATGAGATCAGCATTGATCACCGAGGCTGATCGGAAGGCGAATGTGCCTCCGCGCTCGTCGAGCGCAGAGAGGGGGGTTGCGGGATTTCCGCACTGCCGAAGAGGTCATGGCTGTGCAGGATTTCATAGAGGATCGGAGCGCCTGTTGCCGCGTCGTAGACCTCCGCCCGAAGCCCCACTTTCCGCGCTGCAAGCACATTCTCCATGCGATCGTCGACAAAGAGGATCGACGCTGCAGGCTGTCCGAGGCGGATCGTGATCTCCTCGAAGAATTCGGGTTTGGGTTTGGCGATGCCCAGGTGGCACGAGTAGAACTCCTGCTCGAAGATCTCCCGATAGTTCAGAACGGCGGACATATGCTCGGCGCGGAGTGACTGCTGATTGCTTGCCAGATGACAGGAAACCCCGGACTGCCGTAAGGCGCGCACGAGTTCGATCACGTCCGGATAGACCACAATACCGTTCAGGACTTTCAGAACCTCCTCGAGAGAGCCCTCGAGGCGCCACTTCTTGAGCACGTCCGTAAGCCTCTCGGCAAAGTCCAGGGATTCGAGGCACTCGGATTCGGCCTCTTCGATGGCGGCCGTGAACTGATCCAGCGCGCGCTCGCCGGATCCGGCGAGCAGAGGCGCAAAGCCGTCGCGCCAGGACGTGCGCGCGCGTTGTACAACACCGTCGGCATCGAAAAGAAGGGTATCGATCGTCAATTCGAAGGGTCGTTGGCAGAAGTAGGGTCAGCGGATGGTCGCATTATTCTCGGGTCGTGGCCTCCTGTAAAGGATGCGCTCGTCATGCGGCGCCAGAGCCAATCGCCGCGGCAGGGACTTGCCTGGCCAATGCCTCGCGCCCCAAGTCGCTGAACGATCCCTACGCGCGGCTCACACGGTCTCGCTGGCGAGCGCCTTCAGCCGCTTCAGAAGCGGGGTGGCCATGGGGACCGTCAGCATCGTGCTGCCCACCGCCATCAGCAATAAGGCAGTGAAGGTGGTGCTCGTGATGACACCCTTATCCAGCAGGATGTTGACGAAGATGATCATGATGAGTGCCTTGGTCTGGAGCAGCCAGCCGATCAATCGGCTCTCGAGTTTGGGCCAGCCCAGGAGCCTGCCCGCGAGGGAGGTTCCCGCGAGCTTGCCTGCGACCGAGGCGATGAGGAGCCCAGCAGTGGCCAGAGCGACAGCGGCACCACCCATGGTCCAGGTCGTGCGCAGTCCCGTGCTCAGAAAAAAGACCGGCATGAGGAGAAGGAGAACATTCTGCCGTAGTCCGTCCATCTGTTTCTGATCGAACCAGTGGCTGTCCATCACCGCTCCCGAGAGGAACGCCCCCACCATGAAATGCAGACCTGACCAGTCCGCGCCCAGCCCACACAAGGGCAGCCAAATGAGGCCCACGTACCATCGATCGCGCTCTCCGAGCCGGACCATCAGCCGGCGAAAGCCCCAGGCCGCGAGCGCGAAGCACAGCAGGAAAGCCAGCTGCCGGCCGATGCGGTGCCAGTCCATCAGAATGAGCGCAAGCACGCCCCAGATCGCCACATCGTCCAAGCTCGCGTAGCGCAAGATGCGCTGGCCAACGGGCGCGCGCAAGATCTCCAGTTTCTCCATGAAGAGAATCAGAATCGGCAACGCCGTGACGGCACTGGCCATACCGACCCCGAACACAAACTGCCAGGTTGCCGCGTTGGGTCCCATCCAGCCGCCGAACTGGGCCATGACGAGGGCGACCGCCGAGCCCAACAGGAGCGGGGTCCCGAGCGCGAGGCCGGCCGTGATACCGCTGTCGCGCCGGTGCCTCCAGACGCCGGCCAGATCCAGTTCGATCCCCGCGATCCACACGAAGCCCATCACCGCCCACCAGGCGATTCCATTCAGCGCCTGCGTGACGCCCGGATTGAAGACGAACGCATAGTAGCGCGGGAACGCTGCCCCCAATGCTCCGGGGCCAAGCAGAATTCCGGTTGTGATCTGGACGACGACCAACGGTGCGAAATGTTCGGTCCTTCCCAGGCGCCAGACGAGGTAGGGCGCTGTGAAGATGATGACCATGGCGACCAGGAAGATCTCGCTGTCGCTCATCGATTCCTGGATTCCGGACAACGAAAGACAAGGTGGAGGGGCATGAGAGGCTCGAAGCTCCGGGTTTGCGGATCAGGGATCCGGTGCACGCGTTGGTTCAACGCATGTTCAACGCATGTTCAACGTATGATGCGGGCCTCTAGCCTACTTGAAGCGCGCGATGTCCGCTCGCGAGAGCCCTGTCCTGGGTTCGCGGAGCTGCACCGAGTCTTAAGAGGTGCGGGCGCCTTCGTGCTGGGTCGGCCGTGGGCCTAACCCGACTCCATCCCGAGGTTGTAGCGACCCTCGACGGCCGCGCGATTGCAGCGGGCCCGATGCAAGAGTGCCTGTTGGGCGCTGCCGCGATTGGCCGCCTGGCCTCCCCAGATCTCGAGCGCCGGCTGTTGGAGTGCGCGGCCGAACGAAAACGAGACCGGCCAGGGCAGAGGGGTCGCAACGCCGGTCTCGGGACGATGCATGGCGTCCAGGCACGCCGAAGCCCGCTCGCCGGACTGTCCCCCGGAGAGAAAGGCGATACCCCCGACCGCCGCGGGGACAGAGCGCAACAGACAATGCAAGGTCGAGGACGCAACCTGATCGACGCGGTCCGGCTCAGCACTACTGGAGCCGGCCAGGACCATATTGGGTTTCAATATCATCCCCTCGAGCATGACGCCTTGTACAACGAGTTGCCGGAATACCTCGTGGAGGACCTCCTCGGTCACCTCCTGACATCGACTCCTCGTGTGCCCGCCGTCCATCAGCACCTCCGGTTCAACGATCGGCACCAAGGATGACTCCTGGCAGAGCGCCGCGTAGCGGGCTAGCGCCAAGGCGTTGGCTTCGATCGCAGCCCGGCTCGGAATTCCCTGGGCGATCGAGAAGACCGCGCGCCACTTGGCGAAGCGCGCACCCATTGCGAAGTAGGTCTTCAGCCGCGTGCGTAAGCCATCGAGCCCCTCGGTCACTTTCTCAGTGGGATGCCCGGCCAGCGTCTGGGTTCCCTGATCGACCTTGATACCAATGAGGATCCCGGCCTCGGCCAAGATCTGCACAAAGTGTCGGCCCTCTGTGGTGCACTGGTACAGGGTCTCGTCATAGAGAATGGCGCCACTGATGGACTCGCCCAAGCCTGGGGTCGTGACGAGAACCTCCCGGTAGGCGCGCCGGTTTTCTTCGGTGCCGGGCAGTCCGATACTCGCCAGGCGCTTGTTGCAGGTGCCCTCGCTCTCGTCCATGGCCAAGAGGCCCTTGGCGCTTGCAAAGAGCTTCTGAACCGTGCCGAGCAAAAGGGAGGTCTCCATGGGGCGTGGCCATCGCATCGGATGCAGGCGGCCCTAGCCGCCCGGATCCTGCTCGATGGTATCGAGCGCCTTGCGCACTGCAGCGAAGATGAGTCGGTCAGAGAGCGCCTCGTCGATGTCGGGGATGTCCCATTCGAAGATCGCGCGGTATTTCTCGACAAGATGTTTCACGTCGCGATTGAGCAGCTTCACCCGTGCAACGAGCTCGGGTTGTTCGATCTCTGGCATCGCCTTGTTCCTTTGTCCTGTGTGGTTGCCCTGTCGGGTGTCCCTCCAGCCGGGCGCGCATTGCGCTCGCCCGCCGGAGTTGCTCGGTGCAGTCAACGGGCCTTGGGGCCCGGCCATTTCCAGTCGATGATCTCGGGCAGATCCTTGCCATGCTGGTCGATGTAGTGCTTGTGCTCGATCAGTTTGTCTTGGGTCATCTGTTTCAGATAGGCGCCGGGACTGCCCAGACCCGGCAGATAATCCACGACGTCTTGCACCAAATGAAACCGGTCCAGCTTGTTTTGGACCCGCATATCGAAGGCCGTCGTGATGGTGCCCTCCTCATGGTAGCCATGCACATGCAGGTTGCGGTTCGTGCGCCGGTAGGTGAGCCTGTGGACGAGCGACGGATAGCCGTGAAAACCGAAGATGACGGGCTTATCGGTCGTAAAGAGAGAATCGAAACCCTCCTCGTCCAGGCCGTGAGGATGCTCGCTGGCCGACTGCAGTTTCATCAGATCGACGACATTGATGACGCGGATCTTGAGCGCCGGCAGATGTTCGCGCAGGATCGATACGGCCGCAAGAATCTCGAGCGTCGGAGTATCGCCGCATGAAGCCAGTACGACATCGGGTGCGCTGCCCTGGTCATTGCTGGCCCAGGGCCAGATGCCGATGCCCTCTGTGCAGTGGATCACGGCCGCCTCGATCGTGAGCCACTGGGGCAGCGCATGTTTACCGGCGACGACCACATTGACGTAGTGGCGGCTGCGCAGGCAGTGATCGACGACCGAAAGCAGACAATTGGCGTCCGGTGGCAGGTACACGCGCACGATGTCCGCCTTCTTGTTGATCACGTGGTCGAGAAACCCCGGATCCTGGTGGGTGAAGCCGTTGTGGTCCTGTTGCCAGACGTGCGAGGTGAGCAGGTAGTTCAGCGACGCGATCGGCCGCCGCCAGGCGAGCTCCGCGGTGACCTTGAGCCACTTCGCATGCTGGCTGAACATCGAGTCGACAATCCGGATGAAGGCTTCATAGCTGTTGAAAAGGCCATGCCGGCCGGTCAACAGATATCCCTCGAGCCAGCCCTGACATTGGTGCTCGCTCAACATGGAGTCGAGCACGCGCCCACCGGGCGCCAAGAATTCATCCCCGGCGAGAAGCGTTGCATCCCATTGCCGGGGGGAGACCTCGAAGACGGCGCCCAAGAGGTTCGAGAGCGTCTCGTCGGGCCCGAAAAGGCGAAAGTTACGCTGGTCCTGGTTGAGCCGGATGATTTCGCGCAAGAATGGGCCGAGCACAGCCGTGTCCTGGGCCTGCACCAGACCGGGGGCGGGCACGACCAACGCATGGTCGCGAAAGTCCGGGAAACGCAGGTCCCGCAGCAAGCGGCCGCCGTTCGCATGCAGGTTGGCCCCCATCCTGCGGTTTCCTTCAGGGGCGAGGCGGGCGAGTTCGGCGACGAGTCGTCCACTGGCATCGAAAAGCTCCTCGGCGTGGTAACTTTTCATCCAGTTCTCGAGCAGCGCCACGTGTTCGGGATGCTCTGCATCCACGAGGAGCGGCACCTGGTGGGAGCGAAACGTCCCTTCGATCTGCAAGCCATCCACCATGCGTGGACCGGTCCAGCCCTTGGGGGAGCGCAGCACGATCATCGGCCAACGCGGTCGGTGGGAATCTGCTGCATCCCGAGCGTTCTTCTGAATCTTCTGGATCTCGGCGATGGCCTCGTCGAGCGCAGCGGCCATCATCTGGTGCATGAGCGCCGGGTCATCGCCTTCCACGAACACCGGAGCCCAGCCACAACCCCGAAAGAATTGCTCCAGTTCATCATGCTCGATGCGCGCGAGGATGGTGGGATTGCTGATCTTGTAGCCGTTCAAGTGCAGGATCGGCAGCACTGCACCGTCGGTTTGCGCATCGAGCAGCTTGTTCGAATGCCATGCCGTCGCCAAGGGGCCGGTCTCGGCCTCGCCGTCACCGACGACGCACGCGACGATCAGTGTCGGGTTGTCGAGAACGGCACCGAAGGCATGACTCAACGAGTAGCCCAGTTCACCACCCTCGTGAATCGAGCCTGGCGTGGTGGGCGCAACGTGACTCGAGATCCCGCCGGGAAACGAAAACTGTTTGAACAACTTGTTCAGACCTGCCTCGTCCTGGGTGACGTTTGGATAGACCTCGCTCCAGGTCCCTTCGAGGTAGACGTTGCCCACGATCGCCGGACCGCCGTGTCCGGGACCTGCGACGTAGAGCATGTCGAGGCCGTACTTGTTGATGACGCGGTTCAGATGGACGTAGATGAAGTTCTGGCCGGGTGTCGTGCCCCAGTGTCCGACGACGAGCGGTTTGACGTGGGACAGCTTCAACGGCTCTTTCAGGAGCGCGTTGTCGTACAGATAGATCTGACCTACCGAGAGATAGTTGGCGGCCCGCCAATAGGCGTGCATCTTGCTCTCTAGGTCCGCGCTCAGGATGTCGGTGGTCATGGAAGGAAGTCCAGGTTCGATCTAGGGCACTGCGCCACAGTGACGATCCGGATCCCGCGTCCCCAAGCACCCTGCGGATCACAGGCACGAGGCATACGGTCGAATCGGATCGCTGGAATGACCCGCAAGATCTGAACGGGATGGTTAGGGTTGTACCAATCCGGCGGCTTTGCCGTCCGTACGTCAACGTACGGAGAGGACACGAGGGAAGACGCCGCATGGGCTTCCTCTTAGCGGTTGCGCCCGCAGGCCAATCCCGCTTTAAAACGTGCGCTAACAAACAGACGATGCGCGGGCTCCTTGGTAGTTTGAGTCGGCGCCAAAATTGGCCCGGTTGCAGCGTGTTGGAGCGTGTTGGAGCGGGGCCATGGCTTAGGAAAACAGGTGGTTCGAGCGGCGACGGGAGTCTGGCGGGCGGGCGCAGGTGGCCGGAGTTCGCGCCACCTGAGCCGGGAACACTCTCCGTACGCTGAAACTGCGCTGAAACTACGCTGAAATTTCGCTGAACCGATCGCGCGGCTTGCCCAAGGCGGGTTTGCCACTGAATTGTCTAACCCGAATTGTCTTAGCACTGGGCCGGGGGATGCCGGCCCGTTTCAATTTGAGAATCCATGAGGAGGCGCGGCAATGCAGATGGGTATGATTGGCCTTGGGCGCATGGGTGCGGCGATGACGGTCCGCTTGATCAAGGCCGGACACGCCTGCGTGGTCTACGACGCCGCGCAGAAAGCCGTCGCCCGCGTGGTGGCCGAGGGGGCGGCGGGCGCGTCCTCCCTCGCCGAACTCGTGGCCGCGCTCAAGGCGCCGCGCTCGATCTGGTTGATGGTGCCTGCGGCGCTGGTGGATCACGTGCTTGGCGAACTCACCCCGCTGCTCGCCCGAGGCGACGTCATCATCGATGGCGGCAACTCCTATTACCGCGACGATCTGCGGCGCGCGAGCGCACTGGCTCTGCTCGGCTTGCATCATGTCGACGCGGGAACGAGCGGCGGTGTGGCCGGACAGGAGCGCGGTTATTGCCTCATGATCGGTGGGGACGACGCCGTCGTCGAAGCGCTGCGGCCGATCTTCGCGACGCTCGCGCCGGGCCGGGGCGACATCCCTGCGACCCCCGGGCGCGACGACGCGCGCAGTACAGCGGCCCTGGGTTATCTGCATTGCGGACCCCACGGCGCAGGACACTTCGTGAAGATGGTTCATAACGGCATCGAGTATGGCCTGATGGCCGCCTTCGCCGAGGGATTGAACATTTTGCGGGGTGCCGATCTCGGTCAGCATCAGGGTTCGGTCGATGCCGAGACGACACCGCTGCGCGACCCGGAATTCTACCAATACCATTTCGACCTGCCTGAGATCGCCGAGCTCTGGAGACGGGGCAGTGTGGTCAGTTCATGGCTGCTCGATCTGACGGCAGCCGCGCTCGCCGCCGATCCGGCTCTGGCCGGATTCCAAGGCCGGGTCTCCGATTCGGGTGAGGGCCGCTGGACGATCCAGGCAGCTCTCGATGAAGCCGTGCCCGCACCGGTCTTAAGCGCAGCGCTCTATGCCCGCTTCAGCTCGCGCGGCGAGGCGGACTTTGCGAACCGCGTCCTCTCGGCGTTACGTGCTGAGTTCGGGGGGCACGTCGAAAAGCCCGCTCCTGCGAACGAGGCCAAGGCCGCACAGTGAGCCAGACCGACCAACCCCCGGCGCACTCGGATGCGCTGGTCATCTTCGGCGTCACGGGTGATCTGGCCTATAAGCAGATTTTTCCGGCACTCTATGCGATGGAGTTGCAGGGCAGTCTGACCGTTCCGGTGGTTGGCGTGGCCGCACGCGGCTGGGGCATCGAGCGCTTGCGTCAATACGCCAAGGAGAGCATCAAGGCGTCGGTCGGGACGATCGACGAGAAGGCTCTCGCACAACTGCTTGCGCGTCTGCAGTATGTGAGCGGCGACTACCACGATGCCGCGACATTCAAGTCGCTCGCGCACGCGCTTGGCCCCTGCCACGCGCCCGCCCACTACCTGGCGATCCCGCCCGCCCTTTTCCCGACCGTGATCGAGGGTTTGGGTGCGGCCGGTCTTGCCGCCCACGCCCGGGTCATCGTGGAAAAGCCCTTTGGACGCGATCTGGCTTCAGCGCGCGAACTCAATCGCGTGGCGTTGGCGGTGTTTCCCGAAGAGGCGATTTTTCGGATCGACCATTACCTGGGGAAGGAGGCGATCATGAACATCCTCTACTTCCGCTTTGCCAACACCTTCTTAGAGCCGATCTGGAACCGTAACCACGTCTTGGGCGTGGAGATCACCCTGGCCGAGAAGTTCGGCGTCGAGGGACGGGGCGCCTTCTATGAGAGCGCCGGGTGTCTGCGCGATGTGATGCAGAACCATCTGTTCCAGATCGTGGCGCTGTTGGCGATGGAACCACCGGTTGGCCAGAACTTCGCCGCAGTCAATGCCGAAAAACTCAAGGTCTTCCAGGCGATGAGACCGCTCAAGACCGAAGACGTGGTGCGCGGCCAGTATCAAGGCTACCGCAGGGAGACTGGCGTCGCCTCGGACTCGGATGTCGAGACCTACTGCGCCATGCGGCTCTATATCGACTCCTGGCGTTGGGGGGGTGTCCCCTGGACACTGCGCTCAGGCAAGTGCCTGCCCGAGACGCTCTGCGAGGTGCTGGTGCGCCTCGAGGCGCCACCGCTCCAGCTCTTCGATGACGCGGTGCGCACCCCGGCCGAGACGAATTATGTACGCTTTCGCCTCACACCCCATTCGGCGATCGCGCTGGCAGCGCGGACCAAACATGCCGGCGAGGGGTTCGTTGGCCAGCAGCACGAGCTGCTCTTGGTGGACGACGAAACCGGGGAGGAGGCGCCTTATGAGCGGCTCTTGCGCGATGCGCTGGCCGGCGATGCGGCGCTCTTTGCCCGTGAGGATGCAGTCGAGGCGGCCTGGCTTGCGGTCGAGCCGGTCTTAAAGGCGCCCACGCGTGCCCTGGCCTATGTGCAAGGCACCTGGGGCCCTGCTTTGGCCGACCGCCTGACTGAAGGGACCGGCGGCTGGCATAACCCTCGGGCGGACATCCGCTCTCCACCGGATGAGTCGTCTTGACCAACATCGAAAGAGCGCGGCTGGCTGGTGTCGGATGCGCAGGTCGCGCTTTGTGAACCTCTGCGGCCGGCGGCCGGCCGTGCACCCCTCAAGCACCCCTTAAGCACCCTTACCTGGACAAGACATGCGAGCCACTAAAGAACTGCAGCAACTAGGCCAGAGCCTCTGGCTGGACAACATCACGCGCGATCTTCTGTCCAGCGGGACGCTCGCGCGTTACATCGACGACTATGCGATCACGGGACTGACCTCGAATCCGACCATCTTCGAGCATGCCATCGGCGCGTCCGACTCCTACGACGCCGCGATTCGGGCCAAGGCGGCACAAGGCGAGTCGGGCGAGGGCTTGTTCTTTCATCTGGCTCTGGAGGACCTGACCCATGCCGCTGATCTCTTTCGTCCGGTCTTTGAGAAGACCGAAGGCGTCGACGGCTGGGTCTCGCTGGAGGTCTCGCCGCTGCTTGCGCGCGATGCCCAGGGGACGGTGGCCGCGGCGCTCGACCTGCACGGGCGGGCCAATCGGCCGAACCTATTCATCAAGATTCCTGGCACGCCTGAGGGCATCGTCGCGATCGAGGAGGCGATCTTCCAAGGCGTGCCGGTCAATGTCACCCTGCTGTTCTCGCCGGCGCAGTACCTGGCCGCGCAAGAAGCCTATTGGCGCGGCCTGGATCGACGCGTCGCCGCAGGTCGGGATCCCCGCGTGGCCTCGGTCGCCTCGCTTTTTGTCAGTCGCTGGGATGTCGCCATCCGCCAGACACTGCCCGCCGAACTGCACAACCGGGTGGGCATCGCGATTGCCACCCAGACCTACCGCGCCTATCGGCAATCGATCGGATCCGATCGTTGGCTCAAGTTCGCCATGGCGGGCGTGCTGCCCCAGCGGCTCCTTTTTGCCAGTACCGGAGCGAAAGACAAGGCGGTCTCGGACACGCTCTATGTGGAGCGCTTGGCCGCGACCGATACGATCAACACGATGCCCGAGGAGACCCTGCTTGCCTTCTACGAGCATGGCAAACTCAGCAAGGAGTCGCAGCTCGACTGGGCGGCAGCCGATGCCGTCATCTCCGAGTGTCGCGCCCATGGCCAGGAGCCGGATGTACTCGCCTTGCGCTTGCAAGAAGAAGGCGTGGCAGCCTTCGCCGCCTCCTGGCGCGGCCTCCTCAGTGGTGTGGCAGCCAAGGCGGATGCGCTCGTCAAGGAAGGTGCCGTATGACACTCACTCAAGTCGCGGGCCTGGGCGACATGCGCCGCTCGGTCGCCAGCGGGCGCGCCTGGCAGGCGCTCATCGGACACCATCGAAAGATCGCCGACCTGTCGCTTTCCGAACTCTTCGATGAGGATCCCAAGCGTGGGGAGCGCCTCTGTGCCGAGGCGGCCGGTTTCTATCTGGACTACTCGAAGAACCGGATCACGGATGAGACGCTCACGCTTCTGACCGATCTGGCCCGATCCCAGGGCTTGTCGGAGCGGATCGCCGCGATGTTTCGCGGGGATACGATCAATACCACAGAGAACCGGGCCGCCTTGCACGTCGCCCTGCGTGCTCCCGTGGGGACGCATATCGAGCTCGACGGACGCGATGTCGTGGCCGAGGTGCACGACATGCTTGCGCGCATGGCCGATTTTTCCGAGGGTGTGCGCACAGCCCGATTGCGCGGCCACGCCGGCGCACCCTTGCGCAACGTCATCAACATCGGTATCGGCGGCTCCGATCTCGGACCGGAGATGGCCTATGAGGCCTTGCGCCATTACAGTCAGCGCGATATGCGTTTTCGCTTCGTCTCCAACGTCGATGCGACGGCCTTTGTCGAAGCGACACGCGACCTCCAGGCCAGCGAGACCCTGTTCATCGTCTGCTCGAAGACCTTCAAGACCCAGGAGACGCTCGAGAATGCTCAAGCGGCGCGCGCCTGGTGCGTCGGCCAACTCGGTGACGAGGCTGCCGTCGCCAGTCACTTCGCCGCCGTCTCGAGCAATGTCCCCGGTGCGATCGAGTTCGGTATTGCCCAAGACCGTGTCTTTGGCCTGTGGGACTGGGTGGGCGGCCGCTATTCGATGGACTCGGCCATCGGCCTGTCGCTCATGCTCGCCATCGGTCCCGCACAGTTCGAGGAGATGCTCTCGGGCTTTCGGGCCATGGACGAGCACTTTCAGAACGCGCCTTTGCCGGCCAATCTGCCTGTCCTCATGGGACTGCTGGCCGTATGGTATGCCGACTTCTTCGGTGCCCAGACCCACGCTGTCTTGCCGTACGACCAATACCTTGTGCACCTGCCGGCGTATCTGCAGCAGCTGACCATGGAGAGCAACGGCAAACGGGTCACCCAGGAGGGCCTTGAGGTGGACTATGCGACCGCACCGATCATCTGGGGCGAGGTGGGGACGAACGGTCAACACTCGTTTTATCAACTGCTCCATCAGGGCACCACCCTCATCCCGTGCGACTTCATCGGTTTTGGGCAGGGCCTAAATCCCCTGGGGCGGCACCATGACATCCTGATGGCGAATCTGATCGCGCAGACCGAGGCGCTTGCCTTTGGCAAGACCGAGGCCGAACTCCGCGCTGAGGGCAGCCCGGCCGCACTCGTGCCACACCGCTGCCTGCCGGGCAACCGGCCGAGCAGTACGCTGCTCGCTCAGCGCCTGACACCACACACTCTGGGCGCGCTCGTGGCGCTCTATGAACACAGTGTCTTCACCCAAGGCGTCATCTGGAACATCGACTCGTTCGACCAGTGGGGTGTCGAGACCGGCAAGGTCCTTGCACAACGCACCTTGCCCGAACTCGAATCCAAGCCTATGCCCGAGTTGCATCACGACAGCTCGACCAATACCCTCATCAGGCGCTATCGCGCACTGCGCGACGGTGCCGTATGAAGCCTGAGTGGTTTTGCCCCATGGCCGGAGCGATGCAATGAACGAGCGCAAGAACGAGTCGGTCCGGCTGGATCAATTGTGCATCACGACGCTGCGCACGCTGGCCATTGATGCCGTGGAGAAGGCCCAGTCAGGACACCCGGGCACGCCGATGGGCGCGGCGCCGACAGCCTATTGTCTGTGGCAGCGCTTTCTGCGCTTCGATCCGGAGGATCCGCAGTGGCCCAATCGCGATCGCTTCGTCCTCTCGGCGGGCCACGCCTCGGCACTCTTGTATGGACTGCTCTACCTCTCGGGAGTCCATCCGAGAGAAACCAGACCCGGCGAGAGGGCCGATGGAGCTCCGGTCACCCTTGCGGCGCTGCAGAGCTTTCGACAGGAGGGCAGTCCCTGCACGGGCCATCCTGAATACGGTGCCGCCGCGGGTGTCGAGATGACCACCGGTCCCCTCGGACAGGGCGTGGGATCGAGCGTGGGCATGGCGATCGGGGAGGCTTGGCTGCGCGCCACCTACAACCGGCCCGAGCACGTGCTCTTCGACCACAAGGTCTATGCCTTGTGCGGCGACGGCGACATGATGGAGGGCGTCAGCGCCGAGGCGGCTTCGCTCGCCGGGCATCTGAAGCTCGCCCATCTGTGCTGGATCTACGACGCCAACGAGATCAGTATCGAAGGATCAACTGCGGTGACTTTCACCGAGGATGTGGGGCGCCGCTTCGAAGGCTATGGCTGGGAGGTTGTGCATCTATCCGATGCGAACGATCTGGGTGCGACCACGCGCGCCCTGGAGGAGTTTGCCAAGCCTCGCGAGAAGCCCCTGCTTCTCATCGTGCGCAGCCACATCGGCTATGGTGCTCCCCACAAGCAAGATACCAAGGAGGCCCATGGGGAACCGCTCGGTGCAGCTGAAGCCCGGCTGGCCAAGCAATTCTACGACGCCGACCCGAACGCGCAGTTCGCGGTTCCAGAAGGCGTCGTGGGCCACTTCAGCGCGCAGTTCGGTCAGCGCGGACGCAACCAGCACGCCGCCTGGACGAGGCAGTTCGAGGCCTACTCTCTTCAGTACCCGGATCTCGCGACTGAGTTGCAAACGATGGAGCGTCGAGAATTGCCCACGGATTGGGATCATGGGCTGCCGGAGTTCCCGCCCGACAAGAAGGGCGTCGCAACGCGCGACGCATCGGGCAAGGTGCTCAACGCGATCGCC